>CAYXNP010000007.1:0-47693 GCA_964466575.1 Candidatus Woesearchaeota archaeon
TTAGTGGTTGCAGGAACTGTGAAGAACCCGCTGGTGGTTCTCATTTCTGAGCATTGATAACTCGCGACTCTGGAGCGAGCAACTTTGCGAAGGCGAATTAGTTTTATGATACCGAGCGGGGTTGTGAGTAGAGCAAATTTTTAGAAAGTATACTTAAGATGTTTACTTTTTACAAACTAAAGATTTAAAAAAACCAAATGGCTAAACAAGATATGAAAAAGATGGTGACAAAAAATAAATTAGTAAACAAAGGTATGTCGCCTGTTGTCGCAACTATTCTTTTAATTGTGATAGTTGTTATTATCGCTGTGATTATTTTTCTTTGGTTAAGAAGGGCATTTGTTCCTGAAATTATTGAGAAAGACGGAAAAGATATTGCGACAATTGTTTGTTCAGAGGTTGAATTTAGAGCAGTTTATAATGATCCTTATTTAGAGATTTCAAATGACGGCAATGTTCCAATTCAGAATATGAAAATTAAAATTGTTAAAAGTGGAAGTCATACTGAAAGTGATTTATTAACTATGGGTGTTGGATGGCCTGAACTTGGATTAGGAAAAAGCAGAGTATTTAGAGGAACTCTTGGTGTTACTACAAATGGTGCTGATGAAATTATTGTAACGCCAATATTAAGAGGAACATCTAATTCAGGATATCAGGACAAGGTTTGTGATGAGGGCCAATATGGCAATCCACTCGTGGTATAAAATGAAAATCTCATTTAAGAAAAAAGGGCTTTCAGAGGTTGTCGCTATACTCTTATTAATTTTATTGGTTGTGATATCAACTGTTATAATTTATTTTTTTGTAAGAAGTTTAATTGATAAAGGCATTGAAAGTTCTGAAAAATGCAGCCAGAAAAATTTAGATAAAATTCAGTTCAATTATGATAATACCTGCTATTATGAAACCGGTAATTTATTATTTTTTTCAATTGATGTTAAAGATATAAATGTTGATAAATTAAAGTTTTTCATGGAAGGCGGCGGAAATTCTAAAACTTATTTTATAGAAGATGGTAGAAATACTTGTTTGTCTGACGGAACTTGTGGAGATGTTATAATTAATTATGGTAGGTGTTGGGATAGTAGTATACCACCCCCACCGGGAAAGTGGAATTTTCTTAATAACCCAAATTTCAATTTAATTCTTAAGAAAAATGAAGGACATACATATGTTGTTGAAGGAATTAATCTTCCTCAAAATACAAAACCTAATTCAATGAAAATTTCTCCTGTAATTGAAAATGAAGAATGTGGTGAGAGTGATTTTTATGAGGATATTCCTAATTGCCTTGATGGGGAGTTTCCAACTCAGGGAACACCTGGGCCAGGAGATAATTGTTAATAATAATTATTTTCTTGCTTCGCTTCGCAAAGATCAATGGCTCAAAACTGACTTCGTTAAGTTTTTCGCTTAAGGAAATTGTTAAGGTAATAACCTTTTCTTAGTGTAGCATTGTGACAAAGTCCAATGCGAAACCAGTGATAAATGAACGAGCTTGCGAGTGAATGGTTTTATTTACCTATTAAATTAATTAGCACTCACAAGTTCGTGTTATCATTGAAAACATAAAGTGAACTAGATTCAACCTTATTAATAATAATATGATAATTGGTAAATCTGAGTTAATGTAAATAAATATCTCGCGACTTTGGAGCCGAACAACTTCACGAAAACTAACTTAAATTATCAATAGTGAGGGGGATTGTGAGCAAAGCTATTTTTTGTAAACTATGTTAAGTTATAAGATTTATTTAACTGTTAAATCCACTTTCTAACTAAACATTAGCACTCGCAAGCTCGTGTCATCATTCGCTCAAAACTGACTTCGTCAAGTTTTTCGCTTAAGGAAATTGTTAACGAAGAAATTCAAGCGATAGCGGAATTTCTGAGCAGTTATTCTCGTGAAGAATGAGCGAGCTATTTTTTGTAAACTATATAAATTATAAGATTTATTTAACACATTCCATAATTTTATAAATATGAAAACTTTTAAGTTATATGAAAAAGAGTAGTCGTGGACTTTCAACAGTTGTTTCAGTTATGATTTTGGTTTTATTAGTTATTGTTGCAGTTGGAATTGTTGCTGTTGTTGTTAATAATATTATTAATAAAAATATTGACCAAACAGATAATTGCGGATTAAAATCATTAAGTAAAATTACGTTAGATAAAAGATATACTTGTTATTATAATAGAACTGCAGAAGGTCCCCTCGGTATTTGTAATAATGATGCACAATGTCTTATTCCTGATATGAATTATGTTTGTATGAAACCTGGTACACCTCAAAGTTATTGTCTTTATAGTGATGGACATCAATATATTTCTATAAGCATGGAAGATGTTGAAGTTGATAAATTAATTGTGACTTTGATAGACGATAAAGGTTCTAAAAATTATGAAATTGTTGATGGTGTTTTTAAATATGATATTAAAAATTATGTTCCTGGCATTACCTTGGGAGATAGTTCTAATTTAATATTAAAGAAAAATGAGGGGCATACATATTTAGTTCACATAACATATCTTCCAACAGCGAATGAAAAACCAAACTCTGTAAAAATCAGACCGGTAATTGGGGGGAATACGTGCGAGGTTGCTGATGAGATTAGAGAGATTGGATTTTGTAATCCTGATGATGGGTTTCCTGATATAATTCCTTAATTTTGTAAAATAGCCTCGCAAGCTCGCGGATTTATGAATTTTTCCAGACATTCGTCAAGGAAAAATTTTGGAGAAAATGTTAAGACAAATTAATCATTAAGAAAATAATGATAGAATAAATTGCACTCCTCCAAAGTCGTCGTGTTATTATTAATTGTTAATGTAAATCTGCAAATATTGTGAGCAGATAATTTTTATGGTAAATAATATATTAATTGAAATAGGTTATTCGGAGATGTTGTTAAAAACATAAAACATTAATTATTTAAATCAGTTCTTATTCATATTTTTGAAGTGCTATGATGAAGAAAAAAAGAGGACAAGTTTGGGTTGAAACTGTAACTTATACTTTAATTGCATTGGTTTTAATTGGAGCTGTGCTTGCTTTTATTAGACCAAAGTTAAATGAAATGCAAGACAAAGCAATTATAGAACAAACTATCGAAGTTCTTGAATCTATAAATAAAGATGTTGAAGATGTCAGCAGCGAGGGGGTTGGAAGCAAAAGGATTCCTGAATTCACTATGAAAAAAGGTTATATAGAAATATTTACTGGCCTTACTCCTAAAGAAGATGCTATTGTTTTTACTTATGAAAAAAGCAGCAGTGAATTTAGCGAGCCAGGAAAACTAGTAAGAATTGGAAATGTTTTTATTAATACAATAGACAAAGGAAAATATAATACTGTAAAAATTTATTTGAATTACACTTATAAAATTGATTTTAAAGATAATGATGGAAATGATAAGTTAGAACCAATTACAATTCCGAAGTCGTCGACAACGCAAAAGATTTCATTTAGGAATGATGGGAAGAATGGCCTACTGCCTCCTAACGGTGTTTGTGGTGTAGCACCGACATATGTTTGTGCTGATGATGGGTTAATTTATACAAGAGACTATTGTAATATTCCGACCTTAATCTGCCAACACGAAGACATTCGTCCGAAAATATTAGTTAAAATAGGATAGATTTAAAAAAATAAAAATACTAAATAAAAGATGGGATTGTTTGGAAAAAAAGAGGGTGCAGGAATTCAGCAGTTTAAGAAAGTTGAAATTGATTTTAATCCGCAAATTCCGCCGCTTAAAAAAGAGAAAGATAAAAGCAAGATTAATGTCAGATATAGTTTGATTTCTCCATTTGCGTTTGCACATATTTATTGGGATGAAAAAATTTCTGAAGTTATTTATGATGTCGAAGAGCCAGAGCTTAATTCTGTTGAAAGGCATCAAAGAGAAACTATTAAAACGGCTATGAGAGATTTAATTAATTACGATGTTATTGTTAAGACTGATAAAAACTCTTTGATGGATTATATTGACAAGACTTTCAAGCTTCTTTTGATTGAACTTGGAATTAATATGAGCTACGATACTTACCGAAGAATATTTTATTATTTGGCGAGGGACTTTATTGGTTTTAATGAAGTTGATCCGCTGCTGAGAGATTATTTTGTAGAAGATATAGAATGCAACGGTGTTGCAACTCCAATTTATATTGTTCATAGAATTTACAGAAATATTAAAACAAATCTTTCTTTTAAAGAAGTTGAACCGCTTACTAGTTTTGTAGAGAAAATTGCGCAGAGGGCCGGCAAATATATTTCTTATGCGACGCCGATTCTTGATGGCAGTTTGCCTGACGGAAGCCGTGTAAATGCGACATATACACAAGATATAACTTCGAGAGGACCGACTTTTACAATTCGTAAATTTACAAAAACGCCGTGGACACCTCCGCAACTTTTAGGTTTTGGAACTTTAAGCCCTGAGATGCTGGCTTATCTTTGGATACTCGTACAATATAAAATGAATATACTTTTAGTGGGTGGAACAGCCTCGGGAAAAACAACTTTGTTGAATGCTATCGCATTTTTTATTCCGCCAGAGGCAAGGGTTGTTTCGATTGAAGACACTCGCGAGCTAAATTTATCAAGAGAAAATTGGCTGCCAAGTGTTGTTAGAAGCGCAACTGGTTTGGGAAAAGTAGGAGAGATTGATTTGTTTGAATTGTTGAGAAGTTCATTTAGGCAGAATCCAGATTATGTAATTGTCGGCGAGGTAAGAGGCAAGGAAGCTTATGTTTTGTTTCAGGGAATGGCATCAGGACACTCGTCGATTAGCACGCTTCACGCAGACTCTGTTGATACTGTAATTAAGCGTTTGGAGACTCCTCCAATTGAACTTTCACCAACGCTGTTAAATGTCTTGGATTGTGTTTGCATTATGACTCATGCTATTGTAAACAAACAAGAAACAAGAAAGTTGAAGGCAATTGTTGAAATAACAAATGTCAGTCCAGATGGAATTGCAATTACCAATACACCTTATGTTTGGAATCCTGTCGACAATCAATTTTATTTTAAGAAAAATAGCAAGATATTAGAAAGGATTGGCCAAAGATATGGAATCTCAATGCAAGAAATTGATTTGGAATTTAAGAGACGAGTTAAGTTAATTTACAAACTTTATGAAAAAAGAGTTTTTGGGTTTAGAGAAGTTCAAGACGTTGTGAATTTATATTATAAGAAACCGGAAGAAGTTTTGAAGAGATATGGCGTGAGGGATTAACAAACAAAGTTTTAAATATTAAAGTTTTCTTGAGGATGTATGAAAAAAGAAGGTGTGTGGCTAGTTGTAATTTTATCATTCCTATTTTTTGTAAGTTTTGTTTCTGCTATTGAATGTGGTTCAGTTCCTACTGATGGTTGTGATGTAACACAGAATATGACTTTTGCTCAAGGAAACTACCCTTTACCAAATGGAATAAATATAATAGCAAGTAATATTGTTTTGAATTGTAATAACTCTGCAATTATTGGGTTAGAGATCTCTAATAGCTGGGGGATAGAAATAATGGGCAACTATGATTTTAATACAATAACAAATTGTTATGTTTTTAATTATAGTTATGGAATTATTTTAATTAGTGACGGATCAGGCATAAACCCAGATTATACGACTATAAAAGATAACATAATGGAAGATAATAGTTTGGCAGGGGCTTGGTTACGTGATGGTGATTCAGGTATTGTAATTAATAATACTATTAGAAATAATAGCAATGAGGGGATTTTTGTCGATAGCGATTATAACATTATTGAAAATAATAGTTTAGATAACAATAATCGAGGAATGAGATTGAGAAGCGCTAGTTTTAATAATATAACTCAAAATAGTTTTGAAAATAATGTTGATGATGACCTTTATTTGACGGATATTAATCCAGATTTTAGATCAGATTTTAATAATATATGGAATAACACAATCAGAAATAAAATTTCTTATACTCATACAAACAATAATAACTATGTTGTAGATGGGGTAGAAAATGTTTACGTTGGGAATGCCACAGGCCCAACATTAGAGGGGCTTTATATTTATAACAACTTAATTATCAATACAGAAAGAGATTATATCTTCGGGAACTATACGCTTTCGAATGGAATTATTATAGGAAATAGTAATTTAGAGTTTGATTGCAATAACTCAATTACCTTAATAGGCTCTAGGTCTTTTAGTACTTATGGTATAACTATCAACGAAAATTCTGATTTTGTCACTGTGACTAATTGTCACATTTTAAATTATAGTGATGGTATTACTTTGTTTAGTGCTATCGGGGGAGTATATCCAGATTATGCTACAATTAAAAATAACTTAATAGAAGATAACACTGCTACAGGAATTTGGTTGAGGGATGGTGTTTCCGCAACCATTTTGAATAACACAATAAAAAATAGCGGGGATGCTTTTCTCGCAGACACGCCTTCTAATATTATTAAATATAATATTTTAGATGGGAATACACTTGGTGTTAGGTTCAGAGGAATTAGTGCAAACTCCTATATCTTATTAGAAAACATTATAAAAAATGGGGGAACAGGCATATATTTTGATACAGTGTTTGACGGTAATGATTATCAGAATATTAGTGAGAATGAGTTTTTTAATAATTCTATTGGTATCAATATCGCAGATTCAGGAGCTTCTTATAATAATATTTGGAATAATAAGTTTATAGATAATAATGCATCAGATTCCGGACCAAATAATAACTGGAATATATCAGGACAGGGTAATTATTGGAGTGATTATGATTCAGAAGCTGAAGGATGTTATGATAATGATTCTGATTTTATTTGTGATACACCATTTAATCTCAGCGGTTCTGCGGGAAGCAAGGATTATTTTCCTTCACTTGGAATTCAGATAAATGAAATAATCCCTATCCAAGTAATAGAAGGTGTAGATATGGTGAAGGGTAAAACTACTTTGGTTAGGTCTATACTAAAAAATACGGGTACAGTTGGTAAGAATCTTACCGTTAAATTATATTTTGATAGTAATTTGAAAGATACTAATAATACGATTGTTATTAATGCTGGTGAGGAGATTGATGTTGATTTATGGTTTGTTCCGGATATTGTTGGGAGTAATAAAGAAATTAAAATCGAGGTAAATGAAACTTAAAAAATGTAAGGAGTGAGAAAATGAAAAAAAATAAATCAAATAATAAAAGTGGATTGAAAGAGTTTCTAAGAATTGGCTGGAATAAAATAGTAATATTTTTTATCCTTTTGATAGTGATTTTTTCTTTTCTTATTTTTGAAGTTTTTTTTGGTTACTCAGAAGATATAACTTTTCCAGTAATTATTTTATTTATTTTAACAATCCCTGCCGTTTTGTTGTATTTGGCAAGTAGAAAGATTGATATTTTTGTTTTATTAATAGTGCAGATTCTTTATGTCTATTTTCTTGCTTGCATTCTTATTTGGTTAAGAGATAAAATTAAGGGTTTATCTAGACTGAGAAAGAAAATTGCTATTGTGGGGATTCTTCTTTTGGTGGTTATAATCTTATTAGGAATTTTCTCTCCAAATTTAAAAAAGTTTATAATAAAAACCCCTATTCCAGAAGATTTAAACGATGTTGTGATTACACTTCATAGAAGTGTGTGTTTTGGAACTTGTCCAGAATATTCATTAACTATTTATGGAAATGGAACTATAATCTATATGGGGAAAGAATATGTAAATGTTACAGGAGAAAGAGTATATAATATTTCTCAAGAAGAGGTCCAATTATTAGTTAACGAATTCATTGAAATCAATTATTTTGCTCTAGAAGATAGGTATTCAAGTTTAATTACCGATGCTCCTTCAACAACTACTTCCATTATCATAAATGGAAAAAGAAAAAGTATTTATCGGTATATAGGTGGTCCTAAAGAATTAAAAGATTTAGAAAATAAAATAGATAAGGTTGTAGATAGCAAACAATTTATTGTAGGAGAACAAATTGAATCTGAATAAAAATGAAAGGAAATAAAAAATTAATTTACAAAAGAGTATTGTTTTGGGTAATAATAGCCTTAATTTGCCTAATGTTGTATTTAACCTACTTATATTTTTTTCCATGGAATACTCCTGGTTATATAAGATGATAAAAAATGGCTAAGAATCAAAAGATTAGAAAAAAGACATTAAGGGAAAGGAAAGAATTGGTTTCACTGATTGTAATGTTAATAATGTTAGTTTTATTAGTTGGAACTATAAGCGCCGTTTCTCAAAGCATTAATGTAAATGTTGTTGAAACCCAAAAGTTAGATATAACTTTTATACCAATAGACTCACCAAGTAATTTTAATAGTAATATTGAAGAATTTGTTAAATTTTTTAATGCAACCTATCCTTTAGCTGATAATGGTTTAATTATTAATGTTGGTAGTGATTATTCTACGTCAGATAAAGAAAAATCAAGTTCAAACTGGCTTCTTTTTGATATAGCTAAAAAGTTTTCTATTTTACCTGGAAAGAAAATTAGGGTTGTTGGTGTTCTTCCTGAAGATTGGTTTAGTGATTTTCAAAATAGCAGTTCGATAGGTAAGGCGCTTAGACCCCCTACCGGGTCAACTTTTTGGCGTAGTGCCTTAGTTGAAGCAGTTGATATAAGATATGCTGCTGCCCATGAAATAGGTCACACATTGGAACTTTGTGATGAATATTATTCAGTGGATTGGGAAACTCAAAATAATATTCCCTTTGTTCCTTGCCCAAATGGAGATTCCGATAATAATGATGAGCTAGATCCAAATTGTGAGCCATATGGCTGTCCAACATCAACAATTGGCAAATTAGTTCCTTGGAATGAATCTTCTGATTTTATAAATATGACAAATTTTATGGGAGATAATCTTGATGATAAAATATGGATTTCAGAAGAAAGTTATAATCATTTACTAGAAAAGTTTAAGAAATCTTCATCAACATTACAAAAAGTAATTATAGTTAATGGATTTATTAATAAAGCGACTAACTCTGTTGAGTTATTTACTTCTTATATAATAGAAGACATTGAAGTAACAACACAAGAAGAAAATGTTACGGGTAATTATTCTATAATGATTATGGATGATAATAATCTAACAACTTCTAAAATTAATTTTATTCCTTCGTTTTTAGAAATAGGTCTTAATGGAAGTACAATAGAAACAAATGAAAGTTTCTTTATTTTCACGATGAATTTCAGTGATGCAGATAAAATAATTAGGATAATAGAAAACAACATAACAAAAGACGAACTAAATCGTACTTTAAACACCCCTTCAATAAATATAACATCTAATTTATCTGGACAAACTTTTACTAAGGAATTGTTTAATATGACATGGAATTCTTTTGATGCTGATAATGATACTTCAGTTTATGCTATTTTGTTTAGCAATGATGGTGGAGGAAATTATACAACTTTGGAAATTGATTATGAACAAACTTTTTTAGAGATAAATTCTTCTAATCTTCAAGATTGTGTTGATTGTAAGATTAAAATCTTAGTTACTGATGGAATAAATACAAACTCTTCTATCTCGGACACTTTTAGTATAGAAAATACTCCTCAAAATAAATTTCTTGTAAAAGATTCCTTAGGAAATAATGTTGCGTTCTTTAGTGATATAGGGAACATTGTCCTGAAAGGAAATTGTTTTTCTAACTCAAGTTGTGATAACTCTGGATTGGATAGTTTTATAATAAGAAATTTAAATAATAGTAATGTCGCCTTTGTAAATTCAACTGGAGATTTATGTATTGAATCTTCAACTTCTTGTGCAAACAGCGACGAACAATCTTCATGTTCATCTCCAAATGACTCATTCATTGTGAAGAATTCAACAAATAATGAAGTAATAGTTATAGATTCAACAAATGGAAATTTATGTTTAACAGGAAAATTGTATGAAAATTCAAATCCATAAGAAAATTTATAAAGATAAAATGTTTGATAAAGATAAGAAGATGAAAAAGAAAAGAGGTTTTTTCACAGATGTATCTTACGCTTTAAGCAATAAGCGTGTTGGATTTTTGATTTTTGTAATTTTATCGTTGAGTTTTGTTTTGGCGGGAGATTTTGTTTTTCAGAAGGGAAATATTGTTGTCGACACGGATGTTTTGTTTGTGAATTCTTCAAGCGATAATGTTGGAATAGGTACGATAGCACCAACATATAAATTACAGGTTCAAGATAATACCACTAAATCCCTAAATGTTTCAAATACATTATTTGTAGATGGAAACAATGGAAGAGTTGGAATAGGTACAACAACGCCCGGCGCTACTCTCGAAGTCTCATCTAATTCAAGTGGTGGCTCGGTTGCAATATTTAAGAAAAACAATAATTTCAACAATACTCAAATATTAATAAATACTCCTACTAATGGAAGCAATTGGGGATTAAGTGCAGGTGCTGGTGTTGGGGGTTTTGCTATTTTTGAGAGTGGAGTTGCTACTCGTCTGATAATTAAAAATGGTGGAAAAGTAGGAATCGGAACTACAACGCCAAATCAAAATCTTCATATTGTTGGAAATACAAATGTGACGGGAACTATTTATTATGGTAGTTTACAGGCAAATTCGCCACATATGTTTGAGTCAGATGAAAGCGGATATACGAGGGCGTGTTGGTATGATATTAAAGGATATTGGAATATGGTTTGGTTTGACGACGGAGTTTTGCAGATTGAGAAAAATAATCAAGAGTGCAACAATAAAAAAATTCATCTTGAGGAAATTGAAACAGCAAGGGAAAATTGTGAAGAGCAAGGATTACTTCTTAATGAAATTGATTCGAGCTGTTATAGTTCTGATAAGAATTAATCTTTACCCTATTAAATTTTAAAAGATATACTTCAAATCTAAAACACAATATTTAATAAGACTTATTTCTTTTTGAGATATATAAAGAGGGAAAAATGTTAAGGCCAAATGAAATCAGGTTTTTAGTTCAGTTAGTTAATTCTTTAGAAGAATCGCAGATTAAATTAGAGCAGGCATATTTGGCAAATGATTTTACAAATTTTATTAGAATTAAAGCATTTATAGAAAGGATTCAAAAAAGTATTGATGAAACCTTGGGACATGAAGAATGACAGCACAAAATGATTTTAAAGATTTAAAGCAAATAATCCAAAGAGAAATTGGGATTGTGAAAAAATTAGAAAATGCGGCTGAAAAAGGCAAGGGCCAGCAAGAATGGATTGTTGAACTTCAGCAAACAAACAATCTTCTTTTAGAAGCATTAGACAAGATACAAGTTCCCCAAGCAGTAACAATGAATTATTCAGAAGACAGAACACCTGTATTGCCGTCTAAAAAAGATAAAGCTTATGTTTTAACTAAAGCAGAGATTCAACTTGAAAGAGATGTTATCAAAAGATTGAAGAGAGGCGAGAAAGAGGTTGTTAAGAAAAAAATCCGAAAGCCCAATCATTATGTAAGAGCGTCGAGTTCTCTTTTTTCCGGGACTTCAATTGAATTGTATAAAACAAAAATGTTTAAGACATTAAGAAAAGACCTTGTACAAGCCAACCTGCCCTTTCTTCCTGTGAGTTATATTTCAACAATTCTTTATACGACAATGTGGGCAACGGTAATTTCTTTTGTATTGTTTGTTTTCTTTTTATTTTTTAATGTGGGTACAATTTGGCCAAAAATAATTTATATGTCTGCTGAACCGATTCTTGAAAGGTTAGCGAAAGTTATTTGGATACTTATTATTGTTCCGTTGGGAACTTTTCTTTTGATGTATCTGTATCCGTCTATGGAAAGAAGGTCCTTGGAGAATAAAATTAATCAGGAACTGCCTTTTGTTATGATTAATATGTCTGCGATTTCTGGAAGCATGATTGAACCAAGCAAGATTTTTGAAATTATTGTTTCGACAGGCGAGTTTCATAGTGTGTCCAGGGAATTTAGGAAAGTTATCAACGAAGTTAATGTTCATGGTTATGATTTGGTTAGTGCATTGAGAGAAACCGCTGCTAATACAGCGAGCAGAAAACTTGCGGATTTGTTTAATGGTTTGGCGACATCAATTACTTCAGGAGGGGATTTGCCGAAGTTTTTTGAAGAGAGAGCAAAGAGTTTTCTTTTTGAATATCGTTTGGAAAGAGAAAGAAATACGAGAAGCGCCGAAACTTTTATGGATATTTACATCAGTGTTGTTATTGCAGCGCCGATGATGCTGATGCTTTTATTAATGATGATAAATATTGGAGGATTGGGTTTACCAAATTTAGGACCGGGTGTAATCACTTTGATAATGGTTTTAGGTGTTACTGGATTAAACATCCTCTTTATTACATTCCTATACTTAAAACAACCAACGAGCAGTTAAGATGGAAATAAAATTTGTTCATTATATTGGAATTGCGATTGGATTGATAGTTATAGGTCTAAGTTTCTTACTTATGGGAACAGAATGGTTTTTCTTTCTTATAGGAATTGGGATTATTATTGGAGTTGCTCCTTTTGTTTTTACAGTAATTATTGAGAATAAAATTGCAGAAGAAAAACAGCAGATGTTTTTGGAATTTGCGCGAAATCTTGTGGAAAGTGTAAAGACCGGTGCGCCTGTCAGCAGAAGTATAATTAATTTGAAAAATAAGCCTTTTGGGGTTTTGAGTGAGCATGTTAGAAAACTTGCGAACCAAATTTCTTTAGGAATTCCATTTAGTATTGCAATTCAAACTTTTTCAAAAGATGTAAATAATAAATCTATTTCAAGAAGCTTGACATTAATAGGACAGGCAGAAAAAGCCGGTGGAAATATCGGCGAGATTCTTGAAGCAGTTGCCGAGGCTGTTAATTTATCTGATAAACTAAGTAAAGAGAGAAAGAATGCGATTCAAACTCTTGTTATTCAAGGCTACATAATCTTTTTTGTTTTTCTAGGGATTATTTTAATTATGCAGCTCAAGATTATTCCTTTGTTAAGCGGCTTGTCTGGTGATTTGAATTTTGATAATTCTGAAATTGGGGCGCCTAAAAGTGGGGGGGAAAATAATTTTGATTTTTCACAATCGTTTTTGTTTTTGCTTTTAATCCAAGGATTTTTTAGCGGGCTGACAATTGGGCTGCTTTCCGAAGGAAATATTAAAGGCGGTATAAAACATTCTTTTGCACTGATGATGATATCCTTTTTGATTGCTTCTGGGGCAGGTTTATTTTTTGGTGGAGGAAATGGAGATGATGTTCCGAAATTAATTTTAAGTTTAATTAAAAATGGTTATTAGAAGAAAACTTGGCGGTTCGCATGTTGGATTTATTTTGAGTTTTGCGATTTTCGTAATTTTTATAATATTTTTATTTATTATCATTGCGCCGGCGAATAAAAGAAAGGGAGAAAGAGATTTTATTTTAGATAAATTAAGTGATGATATTGTCGAGAATGTTACAGGGAAGTTGACGACTTTTGAGATAAATGTTGATGCTGCATTCCCACTTGGACCTGATAATTGTTTTGTATTTACGCCTCCTATTGAAGCTGAAGAAGTTGTTGTTAAAGATGAGATAGGAAATATTATCTCTACAAGAAGAAGAACAGGAATAGGCTCCGATGAGATATATATTAGAAGAGATGATACCAATGATAAATTCTTTCATTTTTTTATTGCAGATAATATTCCAGAACCTAATGATGGAAGTGTTCCTTATTGTGATAGTAATGAATTAACAGAATCTTCTTATAAGTTAGGGCAGATTAATTCTCAAAGTTATATTTTAGAATGGTATATTGAAGGAATACATATATTCCCTTCAGAATATACTGGTTTAGTTGAGCATTATAACAATGATTATGATAATTTGAAGAAACATTTTGGAGTTCCTGAATTGTATGACTTTTATTTTACATTTGAAGATGCTGGTGGAAATTTGGTTGAACCGAATTCTCATGCAGGGTTAGATAATCCGCCTGACAGCGAGGAAGTTTTTGTAAAAAGAGTTGATGTTAAATATGTTAATTCGTCTGCAGACATAAATAATGGTTTTTTTAGTGTGCAGCTTTGGTAAATCGTATGGGACAATGTCCCCTAACAAGTCACCCCTAAAGATAAAAAGATGAATAAAAAAGATGTTAATAAAAAAAGATGTTAATAAAAAAAGATGTTAATAAAAAAAGATAAAGGGGAAAAAGTTAAGATGTTGTTGCTCAAATCATTGGAGATTATGGTAATAGTTTATAATAACTCGAGAAGCGAGACAAATTTAAAATGAAAAGTTTGCCGCCTTCGGCGAATATCAATAAGATTAATAAAAAGGGTTAATTAAAAAAGATAATAGAAAAGATATGGTGATAAAATGATAAAACTGAAAAACAAAAGAGGATGGATTCAAATTGTCGAGGCGTTTGTAGCTTTGCTGTTAATAATTGGAGTTGTTCTTATTGTAATTAACAAAGGTTATTTTGGGAAAAATCGTGCAGAGAAAATTCATGATATTCAAGCATCAGTGTTGAGAGAGATTCAATTAAGTAATTCACTGAGAGATTTTATTTTAAATATTGATGCAGTTTCTATTCCTGTTGAATCTCATAATGGAGATGTTTTAGATGTTAGTGATACGGATCTAACTAAATTTCCTTTAAGTGTTTGGAATAGGATTGACCAACGAGTTTCTGAATATAATTATTTAGAATGCAGGGCAAAGATTTGCGGATTAAATGAAGCGTGCGGATTAAATAATTATCCTGACAAAAATGTTTATACTCAGCCTGTTGCTATTTCTGCGTCGACAAGTCAAGCTGGTGGAAGTTTAAGTCCAAGACAATTGAAATTATTTTGCTGGGAGAAGTGAAAAAATTAACTTATATAAAATATTTTGTGATCTATTTAAGGAAACCAATCCACACATACTGCTCCACAATAAGAAGTTCTTCTCATTTTAAGAATCCAATTTCCCGATCCAGCTGGATTTTGTATTACACCACAATATCCTCTAGCATTTGCTCCACTTGAAAAAATATCTCCAAATCCACTAAAATCAAAGATTCCCAATCCAAGGTAAAAACTGATGACCTCATTAGCATCTATTGTTCCCCCACTATCACCAACATATTTATAAAAATCAGTCATTCCACATGCGGCATGCGCCCCAATTGGCACATCTACCCCCAGATCATCATCTGAATGGGAAGAATAATATGTAATCTTTGGTGAACTCCTCCAATCTGGATTTAAGTAAGGTGTTGGTCCATTAATTGCATCTTGAAGAGACATTTCAGTATTTGATACAGGATCAAAAGTTCCTTGAGGGATAATTACATTTATATCATTTCCAGTATGACCCCAAAAATTGGAAGGAATTGCATTAACAAGGATTGCTGCTATAAAAACAAGAAATATTCCACTAACTATGTAAAAATGTTTCTTTTTTATTTCAAAACTTATTTCTAATTTATTTTGTTCCATTTTAAGGGTCAAATTTACAATCGTAATTTGGATCTAAAGTAGATAAACAATTCATTATAAACTCGGAATTTTGTCCATACATAATCCAATCATCATTTATTCTCTCTATTCCCCCAACTGCACTTTGGTAACTTGTTTTGTCAGGATATAAACTAAACCACTCTAAATAACATATATATGGGATAGGATCTAAAGGATCTTGAATTATATTACCGCTTCTTACTCCTTGTTTTGTGCATCCACGATATCCATCGTTTTGTCCGTCATCTTTGAAACATGATCTCCAACAACCAGTTTTCCAAGGATTAAATGTCCATGGTTCTTTACTTAAAAGACTATCATGCTCAATTCCATATTGTAAAGAATATTCTAAATTTGGATGAGTGGGATATGAAGAAGGTATTTTTATCCAAACATTCTCGCCATTATGACCTGGATTTGGAGTTATTGCATTAACTACTAAAACTCCTAATAATAACATAAGTCCTAATATAAATACAAATGCATATTGTTTTTTTATATCAATAGTTATTTCCAATTTATACACACCGCCTTACAATCTATATCATTTGATTTTTGAGCATACCACTCAACTTTTTGTTTCGGAAATTCATAATCAAAAGGATAAGTATTTGCTTCAAGATATTCTTCAGTAAATGCTCCTCTTGGAAAAACTCTACAAATAAAAGCACGTTTATCTTGAGAGTGTATATAAGATATTAAACAAAGATTATATTCTCCCAATAGTTCAGGCAGATTACCATCACCAAGCGAAGTACTAACTGTGTTGTCATTTAAATCAAAGTAAAAGGCTTCATGAATCCCAGTATAAGGCTTAAAATCTTCTCGGTTTATTGAATCTTGTAAGAATTGTTCGTCTCCTTGAACAGAAGTCACCAAAACTCCTGTTTCTCCTCCATGTCCTGGATTTGGAATAGGTTGAGTATATGCCACTACAACTACGCCGATAACTATTAAAACAATCAAAGATATGATAACATAACCATACTTCTTTTCAATAGAAATCTTTATTTTCATTTTCCTCTTTTATATTTTGGTAAAAGTAAGTTAGTTTAAATATTTTTTCTTTTCTTTCATTAATGAAGCAAAATACAAAATTCATCTTCATTTCCCACTAATCTGCGAATTAATCAAAAGATTCTGCTCCTCACCCAATTCCTCATCGCTGTGAGTTTTCATGTACTCAACCCAATATTTAACAAAGTTGATTCTTTCTTTTTTGAATTAGTGTACTTACAAAATATCACCTCTTTTTGATGAATAACAATTAAAGAGTTTTTGAGTTAATTTTTTAGTTAGTGAAGAAATCTGCCGTAAGGCGATTTCGAAACGGCAGAGATAAGCGAACGAAATGAAATGAAGTGAGCGGTGATTATAAAATACTAAATGCAACTTTCCTGTTTGTTCCAGTGAAGTCGCCGGTTCCTATTAATCGTCCGACAGGTAATTGATTGCACATGCAATTTTGATTTGCTCCATTGGAATCGTGTGTGCAGAAAGAATTACTAAATGAATTTACGGTTACAACTTCTCCAGAATTTTCTATTCCAACATAAGCAAGCCGAGGCTGGAATGTTTCACCCGAACAAACTCCTGCAGAGGGAGCATTTATAGTTAAATCGTTAATTCTAATAAGATTATTACTACCAACCCAAACCTTTTGATTTGAATCTATTGCTAAACCAAATAACCCATAAGGAGTAGATGAAGAATCAACTTTTCGGTATTTCTCTGTTTGGTCGTGTGGTGAGGAGGGGGGATACTTATTTACTAAATAAACTGTACTTCCAAGAGCACTGTTAAATCCTTGAGAACCAGAAAGATAAGCATTTCCTCCTGAATCTGATATTAAATCAATGGCATATAACAAATTTGCATAAATAAGTTTTGTCTCAATAGTTAGAGAACTTTGAGGATTTCTTATATAAAATAATCTATGATTAATTGTAATTGTTCTTGGATAATATACCCAAGCATCTCCACTATTCGTTAAAGCTAATCTTACATAAGCAGAATCTGGTGATGGAACATCGTCCATAGTGTTAAATGAATCTGATGCTAAAATAATGTTTTGGATGTTATTACAATTATTATCTGCTCTTGATATTTTTTTTATTTCTATCTTTCTATTTCCTCCGGGAGATAGTGAAGTTGTTATCCAAGCATCACCAGCAGCGTCGAGAGTCACGGAATAAACTCCGTTTGGTTGTGTGCAGTATTTTATGAAATTTAATTGTCCACTCTGTTCCCTGTAATGTGCAACTCCTTTTCCGACAATATACCATATTTCTTTAGCTTGTAAGTTCTGAGCAATAAATCCATTATGTGATCCACTCGTGCTCGGATCTTCCCAACCGACGCCGAATCGCGCATTTCCTGAAACACCAAGACATTGAGGGATAGTTGAATCTGTAAAAGGGCCAACAGAATTATAATTTCCTACTCCATCATTACATATTGTATATTGTTGTGAGATGCTTCCGTCAGCAATAGATACTCTTAATAAATTACTTCCCTTGTTAGCAGTGTTTTGACCAACACTAGCCGAGCCAAGCCATATTGAAGGTGGCTCGCAATCACATTTATCAAAAAAATCTCCTTCGTTGATTGCTTCTTGAAGATATTTTTCATCTCCATCTTTATTTCTTATTCTAATTTGCGAAGCGTCATGAAAAGGACCTGTTATTGATGTTGGAGTAACAGAAAAAGAACATGATAGATTATCTTTCGCTAACCATTGATTATTAATTGCTTCTTGTAAAGTTGTATCAACGCCTTTTATTGTTACACTTATATGTTCAGCGTCGTGGCCGACGAAATTTGAAGGAAAGTTATAACCTACATTTGCTCTTAAAGTATCTGGACAATTCAAAGTTGATAAATCTTTATCTGTGATTGCAGTTTGTAAAGATTTCTGAGTGTTATCATAATTTTTAACTAAAACTCCTGTTTCTCCTCCATGTCCAGGATTTGGAATTGTAGTGTAAGCGGCAATTGCAAATGAAACTCCTACAACTAATAATAAAACACTTAAGTAAGCAATCCTCTTTTTCATAACTTATTAATTCAAAATATATTTAAGTATCTTTCTCTAATTTGAATAATGAAAAAATTCACATTCATTCCCAGCTAATCTACGAATTAATAAAATTATTTTGCTCCTCGCCCCATTCCTCGTCGCTGTGCGACTTCATGAATTCCACCCAGTATTTAACAAAGTTTATTCTTTCTTCTTTATTTGTTTTTCCCGGTTTAAGAAAAATTCTTTTTTTGGCGCTCATTTTTTCTCTTTTCTATTTTTTATCAATAATTCAATCTTCCTCTTTCCTTCTTCTGTTTCTGAAAGATTTTTATAAAATCTCCTTGCCATGAGAATCTGGCTGTCTAAGAATGGCTTAATTTGTTTTTTCCATTCATAAGGATTATCTCTAACAAAAACAGCCCACCTTTCAATTTGTTCATCATGAGATTTATCTCTTTCCATTTTAATTTGAAATATTGCCCGCTTCGCGGAATTAATTTATTTGTTAATAAACAATTTCTGAATAAATGCTGTTCAACTTAATTTCTGTTTTCATTATTAATTTTAATGGATGATTTATTTGTAGTTTGTGTATCTTATCTGCCTTCTTATTCAAATCAATTTTTATTTAACTTTATCAATCTTATTTTCTCTTTAATTTGTCTAATTTTATCTTCGTCGAATTTTCCTTCATAAATTATCCTTAAATGTTTTGCATCTTCCAAGTCTTTTTGTGATTTTAATAATTCCTCTTTAAACGCTATATTGCCTTCTATAGAAGAGAAATAAATATCTAATTTTGTTAAAGGAAGTTTTGTCCTTGAGTTTAACTGCTCGTTATCTAATTCATCTTTTGCAAATTTAATCTCCATCTCCGGAGGAAAGAAATTCTTGTCCTGCGTAACATATCTGACGCTGTCCCCATTAGATAAATAATCCACGTATATAGAGTCTGCAGAATCAGATTGAATGCATACAAACCCTCCTTTAATCAAATCTTTATGGAGATTGATAAATTGCTCTTTATTTAATTTCTCAACAATCATATCTATATCTTCTGTTCCTCGAGTTCGGCCATGGGCTATTGCAACAAATCCTGAACAAACAATATATTTGCAGTGTTTATTAACAATATCACAAAATTGTTCTGCAAATTCGTCGAGGATTGTCCTATCCTCTATGTTTCTTTCTATCTTTTTCATAGAATCTTATATACAATAAAGTTTATAATTATTATGTGTCTGTTTTATTCAATTAAAATGCCGCAAAAAAAATTCATTTTCCTTTCCCATACTGCCGACATTAAATTCCAGGCATTTGGAAAAACCATAGAAGAGTGTTTTGAAAATTCTGGGTTAGCAACTGCCTATTCTATTTTTTATGGAAAAGTTAAAAATAAAAAAATAAAGAGGATAAAAGTCAAGGGAAATGATTTAAGGAGTTTATTGTATAATTTTCTCGACGAGATAATTTATTTATTTGATGCAGAGAGTTTTTTGGTTGGAGGTTTGAAAGTTAAGATAAATAAAAATATTCTGGAAGCTGAGTTGAATGGAGATGACGCAGAGAATTATGATAAATCAAAAATGGACCATATTAAATCTGTAACTTACAGCGAGATGTTTGTCGAGAAAGTTGATGCTGGTTTTGTTTGCCAAGTTGTTTTGGATGTTTGAATAATTAAGAAATAGCACTCGCAAAATCATGGATTAGAAAATTGTGAATATAAAATTTGATAAATATTGTTAATGATATTCATATTGAATCTAGTTAAAATAAAATTAATCTGCGAACGAAGTGAACACTATTTAATCAATCCAAAATCTTATTAACTTCTATACTCTATTAATTTATGGCTTATTTATTACCAAATCATAATATTGGATTTGGAGAAAGAACTAAGAATTATGTTATAAGAGAAGGAAGTGTAGTAAGAAATCTGACAAGAAAGAAGTCTTTGGAATATGAAGATTTGAAGAATTGGAGAGAAAATTATGGGGTTGAAACTTTTAAGAGAAAAATTGGAGAGAGTCTGGATTTGAGTGAATTGGAATTAGATATTGTTTTTAGGGAAATAGTTGAAGATATGGATAATAAAAGATTTGAAGAGAAACAGAAAGAAAGGCGCCGACTCACGCCTCATATGGCCCTGTTTGACTAAGTCAACAACAAATCTTATTAACCTAATTATCTTTTAAAAAATATGGTTAAAGTTATTAAGAAATCTGAAAATATTTATGAAATTCCGAAGGAAGGAGAAATGAATGTTCCGGGAATAATTTTTGCCAGCGAGAAAATTCTTGAGGATATAAAAAAAGACCAGACGCTTGAACAAGTCATGAATGTAGCGACGCTGCCAGGAATTTTAAAATATTCAATTGCTTTGCCAGACGCACACCGTGGTTACGGTTTCCCTATTGGCGGGGTTGCGGCATTCGACGAGAAAAAAGGAATAATTTGTCCGGGTGGAATAGGATATGATATAAATTGTTCAGTCCGTTTATTAAAAACTAATTTAACCAAAAAAGATATTGAAAATAAAAAATTAGAAGTTATGAATCAGCTTCAAAGAGATGTTCCGTCGGGAGTTGGACGCGGAAGTTCGTTTAATATTTCGCGTAATAAATTTGATGAAATCTTGAAAGGCGGCGCGCAGTGGATGGTTAAGAATGGCTTCGGCGTTAAGGAAGATTATCTTCATACAGAAGAAGAAGGAATGATGGAAGGCGCTAATCCTGAAAAGGTTTCAAAAAAAGCAGTTAGCAGAGGAATTGGACAGCTCGGCACGCTTGGGGCGGGAAATCATTTTTTAGACGTAATGTATGTTGATGAAGTTTGCGACGAGAAAATCGCGAAAGTTCTTGGTTTGAAAAAAGGGCAGGTTTGCATTATGATTCATTGCGGCAGCCGTGGTTTTGGGCATCAAGTTGCTAGTGATTATATTAGCGCAATGGAAAATGAATATGGCGCTAAAGATTTGAAAAATAGAGAATTAATTAATGCACCGATTAATAGCAAACTTGGAAAAGATTATTATGAAGCAATGTGCTGCGCTGTGAATTTTGCGTTTGCGAACAAGCAGATGATTACAAATAATATTAGAAAAGGATTGATTAGAATTTTCCCAAAAATTAAAGTAGATGTTGTTTACGATGTTTGTCATAATATAGCAAAATTCGAGGAGCATGTTGTTAATGGCAGGAAGCAGAAAGTTTGTGTTCATAGAAAAGGCGCTACTCGAAGTTTTGGACCAGGAAGAAAAGAAATTCCTGCAACGTATAGAAAAATTGGACAGCCTGTTTTAATTCCTGGAAGTATGGGAACAGCGTCGTATGTTTTGATTGGAACGAAAAAAGCAGAAGAGATGACATTCGGTTCAAGTGTTCATGGGGCAGGAAGATTAATGAGCAGGACGAGCGCAAGGAATGAACTTAATGCTGACAAAATTAGAAAACAACTTGATGAAAAAAATATTAGTTTGAGAAGCGCGAGTATGAAAGGAGTTATTGAAGAAGCGCCGGAAGTTTACAAAGATATTGAAGAAGTTGTTAATGTTGTTCATGATTTAGGAATCAGCAAAAAAGTTGTTCGATTGATGCCGATGATAGTGATTAATGGATAACTATTTTTTGAGAAACCTTAATATCTCTTCTTTGAATTTTTCAAAATCTTCCAAATTATCAGTTAAAGATTCATAAACCTCTTGATCTTTTATTTCCCCATATCTGTGAACTAAAACATTTCTCATTTTTTTCATTTGGATGAGGTTTAATCTCATTTTTTCAGAGATTATTTTTTTAGCAGATAATTTTTTAAATCCATCTTCCTCATCAGATGGCAATCCAAGTTTTAGATTAGATATTAAAATATTGCATATATCTAATGCAGATTCCAAAGAAATTTGCAATAATCTCTCACAAGCTCTTTTATCTGAAATAGATTTTTCATATTCGTCAAATGATTTTGGAATAATTTGACTTAATTCATCTAAATATTTATCAATTTTGTCAATAAGGTTTAAGATTCTTTTTTCGTCCATTTTTTATATTCTCCAAATACATATAATATAACTTTGCGTAATCTGAAAATTCTTTAATTGTTGAGAAAGCTATTTCGTAAAGTAAATCCTCTTTATTTTTTCTTGTGTAAATTATCTTACTTTCTTTTAAGATCTTTTTTCTAATATAAATTGGGAGCTGGTTAAATATGTTAATGTCAAATACATCCGTATTAATTTCTTTAAAATAAGGAGCTAAAATTTTCGAAACCTCTTTATAATTATAAATTTTATCTAAAATTAAACAGACGTCAATGTCACGAGCATACTCTCTATTTGTGATATAAGAGCCAAATAAAGCAACAGCTATAATTCTCTTGTCTTTTTTTGCAATTTCAATAATCTTATTAAGATTCTTTTGAACATTTTTTATCATAATGAACAGAAATCAAAGAACTTTAAATAATTAACTAAATATAAACATTTTTAAAATAAGAAAACTTGATTAGAAATATAAAATGAGGTTGAAGAATTTATTTTTAGTATTTGGATTTTTAATTGTAATAGGAATTTTTGTGGGGGGGGTTAGCGCGGTTTGTAGTGTGAGACAAATAGCTGCAGGCAATCCCTTACAATCTAGTGAGAGAGTTATATTTGAAGTTCAAAGTGAAACAAACGCTCATGGTGCTGATTTTTCTGGAAGTCCTGTTAATGGTAAATGGTATGTTGTTTGTCCGACAAGTGATGTTGGTACTGATGCAGCAGATTATACTTGCTCTTCAACAAATCAAGTTTTAGGACTTTCTTCTTCAGGAAATGCTCATGCACAAATACCTAATATTGATACTGGAGTTTATACAAGATATAATTCTAACAATGATGTTTGTTTTAGAAATTTAGTTTGTACAAATCAGTATAATGGATGTTGGAATGGTTTTTTTCTTGTTGGATTGTCAGATGGAACAAATGCTCATTTAAGTAGCAATCCATTAGAGAGTAATTATTTGTGGAGAATTTGTTGTACTTTATCCGGAGGCTCAGGAACAGGAATTTGTGGAGATGGAACAATTCAAGATCCTAATTCAGCTGGAACAAGTGAAAGATGTGATGATGGAAATGTTGCTAGTGGAGATGGATGTACAGGAACTAATAAACCCATTGCTCAACAATGTCAAAAAGAATGTGGAGATGGTGTATTAGATACAACTTCACCATATACTGAAGTTTGTGATATAGGTCTAACTGGTTCAAATTGTGCAGCAGGTTGTCAACAATGTAATCCAGGGTATATTCCGGATACAAGTAATCCAGGAAAATGCAGATTAAAAAAAGTTTGTGGAGATGGAACAATACAAACTCCAAATGATGATAATCAGGTTGAAAATTGCGACGACGGAAATACTGTTCCGGGAGATGGATGTAGTAATATTTGTGTTAAAGAGCCGGAATTTATTTGTGTAGATAGCCCTCCTCCAAGCAGATGTTTGACAATGTATTGGGAAGATAATAGTGGACAAAAAATTCCAAAAAATACTCAAATTGTAGAAGGAACTATTGTCAAGTTAGTTGCTAAAGGAAGTATGCTCCCTGCTGTTGGACAACAAGTCAATTATGAAATAAGAGAAACAGATGGGGGGAATGGAGATTTATTAAATCCTCCAGTTAGTGGAAACTGGGTTGTTCAACCAAGTGGGACATTTAAGAAAACATGGACAACGAGATGGGAACAAGATGATTGCGGATTATTTCCATGTTCCACCCCTGAACCCGAATACATTTTTAAAATAAGTAGTACTGAAACAGGAGATAGATATTCTTATGTTGTCAATGATGCCTTTGGGATGATAATTGTTACTGAGGCTCCAACATGTACTGGTGCTGGAGGAAGTGTATGTGTGTCTCCTCCAAAAGTTTGTGGGACTGATCTAGGTAGTTTTCCAGAACTAAATCCTGGAGAATTGTGTTGTCAAACATGTACTGATCCTCCTCCTTCAAATAATTGTCCTGATGATGATGTTGATTTACTTGATGGTGAAGAATGTGACTTAGGACCCTCAATAACAAATCCTGCTGATTGGACAGCTGTAAAATGTATTCCTCCTAATGATTTTGCTAACCCAACAAACGCAGATAGATGTAAATGTGAAAGTGGTTATGGTGATGACCCTTTAACTAAAGGTTGTATTCCTGACCCTACAATAGTTACTGACTGTAATGTTTATAATAACCAACAAACAGAATGTGAAAGTACTGGTAATGGAATTTATGTTGATGATAGTTCTTCTTCACCACAAAATAATTTGTATTGTACATACCATATAATTTCAAATTGTGAGTTTACTCCAATGGGGCCCGCTCCTGCTGGAACATGTAGTGGTCCAAAGATTATAGATGAATATGCAGATGCAAACAATCCAAGTACATGTGCTCCTCTTACCCCTTCAGGTCTTGATTGCAATTGGGATACAACTGTTCAAGGAGATTGTTCTGCAGGAGCAGAAGATGTTAGATTTATTTATAGTGTAGGAAGTGGTTCTGATGCGGGATGTGAAGGTTTAGTTCCACCTAGCCAAAGAAGAGTTTGTCCTCAACGAGTATTGCTTCCCTTTTTTACATGGATAAATTTCTTGATTTCGATTGTTGTAATTGCTTTGATTTATTATTTGATTTTGCATTTTGGGAAGGGGAAGAAGAGGAAATAGTTAGTGGTTGAATTAGAAAATAATTCTTTAGCAATTGTGGGTATTAAACGTAAACTAAAAAATTTCATAGTTTAGTATCTTCGAACAGAGAAAAAATAACTCTACAAATTAATTATTAAAAAGATAATGATAGAATAAATTGCACTAACTCACAAGCCCACTCGTTATTTACTAAAATACAAGTCTCGTGAACTTGCTCGCTCCAAATCTCACAACCCCGCTCAGTTATAAATAATTTAGATAGTCCTTCACGAAATTGTTCGCGTCGTGTTATTATTAATTGTTAATGTAAATCTGCGAATATTGTGAGCAGGTAATTTTTATGGTAAATAATATATTACTTAAAATAAGCATTCGGAGATACTGGTAGTTACAGAAAAATTTATATACTGGTTATAGTTACTATATAACATGGAAAAAACAACTATACAAATCAATTTTGAAACATTAGAAAGGCTGAAAACTCTAAAAAACTTTGAAAGACAATCTTATGATGAAGTTTTAAATGGATTAATAGATAATTGTGAAGAAGAAAGTCTAAGTGAAGAGGAAATTAGTGAGATACAAAAAGGATTAGAAGATGTTAAAAAGGGGAGAGTAAAACCTATTGAACAAATTGCAAAAGAGCTAGGAATTACTCTTAGATAAAATGTTTCAGATAGAAATAACTGAAACTGCAAAAGAGTTTCTTAAAAAGTTACAAAAGAAAGATTCTGAGAATATATTAAATAAAATTTATTCAATTAGAGAAAATCCGTATAGATTTCTTAAAAGATTAAAGGGGGAGAAATTATGGAGATTAAGAATAGGAGATTATAGAGCAATTGTTGATGTTATTGTTTCTATGAATAAAATTATTGTTATTAGGATAGGGCATAGAAGAAATATTTATGGTTAATCTGCGGCTTGAGACTTAAATTATTTATCAAAATTTAATCATTTCTTTTGTTGTTATGACTTTGATTTCATTTTGTTTTTGAAAATGCCTGTCATCTGACCAGATTGGACAATTAAATGCTAATGCGAGGGCAATAAATTGGACATCATCTTTATCAATATCTCCAATGATCTTCTCTGCAAAGTTTTTGTATTTTATGAAATTATCTGTCTTAATTACTGTGCACGCAGATGACATATGTCACCCTTTTTTATGTGTAAATTTTCTTGCTTCGCAAAGATTAATGGCTTCGAGCCAGACATTCGTCAAGGCTCTTCGCTAAGAAATTGTTAATCCAGAAATTTCGAGATATGTTGTTATCATTTTCTCGACGGAAAATCCTGCTGAAAGCGGATTTGAAGTCGCAATAAATTTTCGAATGAAGTGAGAAGTAATTCTTCGGTTAGCTACTGACATATGTCCGTTGCTTATACACTTAATTATTTTTACATACTTTAACATATTTACAAACAAAGAATTAAATTCCATGTCGGACAATCCTGACTTTCTTAAAATTTCTGGTTTGTGATTTTTTATCTCAATTAACTCAAATTCTGGAAGAAGAAATGTTTAATTAGATTTAATAATTAAACTCCTCGTTTTACTGTCTTTAATTAAAGCGGATATTAATATATTAGTGTCTATTACTATATTCATTGAACTTCAAAGCTGCAGCTCTATTTATTTTTTTGCTAATTTCTTCGGCATCTTTTTTTGTCAACTTACTTTTTGATGTTATTTTTTCTATAACTTCCAAGTCGTTGACTCTTTGTTCAATTGCTTTTCTTGCTACTTCGCTCCATTTTATCTCATTAAAATTTCTCATTTTTTCATGTAATTCTTTTGGAATTGATAAAGTCATGTTTGTCATATTACTTATTTAAGTATCTTATCTTATTTAAGGTTTTTGGTTTTGGGAGTATCTCCGATACTATCAAGAGGATAATTTATTTATCAAAAAAACTTCTAAGATAAATTTATAAAGATTTATCCGTTTATTTGTTAATAAAGATGGTGAAGAAATATGTCTTATTTTTAGCAGTGATGTTGTTTATGTTTAGCTTTGTTTCTGCGACTTTTACTTTAGGAAATTATAGTATTGAAAAAACTTATGCGCAGGGAAATTATCTTAAGGGATGGATAAATTTTTCCACCAGCAATGAGATTGCAACTGCACAATTTACTTCGGATTATGGATTATCTATAGGCTTGTTTGATTTTTTAAATAAAACCAATGCAAATAAAGATTGTATTCCTATAAATTGCAATAAAGGCTATTCAGCATCAAACCCGGGCCTGACAAAAGTTTTTGATTTAAATTCTGGAAATGGAAGAAAAAAGATTATGGGTTTTAAATTAACCGGCATGTTATATCAAGAACCAATTAATTCTGCAAAGTTTACGATGACGAGCGGCGCCGGCAATAGCTGTGTTCATCAATTAGAAGTTGATATTTTTGATGATGGCGTTATTGATTCTGGAAACAGCAACGCTGTTTCTGTTTCTTGTCCAAGTACGAAAAGTTATGGATGTTATCAAGACAGCCTATCAACAGGCTTGCTTATATTAGATATAGCTTGTCAAAGAATTGAGTTGAGTGTGTCGCCTGCATTTGAAGTCGGCGCATTGATTCAAAGAGACAATGACGGGAAAAGAGCAGGGTTCTTAAAAATGGAAATTATTGACGCTGAAACATTAAGACAAGCGGGAGAAAGATGTAATTTAGCGACTGAAACTTTAGGTTTGGGAGAAAGCAAAGAATTATCCTGCACAATTAATCATTTAAACACTAAGAAAAAAGATTACTATGTTTGTATCGACGCTGAAACTGGTTCAGATATTAGCCGATATAAAATAAAAGAATATTCTCCTTCAGGAACTCCTGCCTGCGGTTTTGTAGATAATCCTTCTTCTTCAGTACAGGAAACCCGTGCATTTAGAATTTTTGCAGAGGGAAAACAATTTGGGCCTGTTGGAACAACCGAAATAAATGGCGAGTTGTCAAGCGGCGAGCTCTTTGACCGTATGGTGAAAGATTATGTTTTTAACCAGTATAAAAATAACTGCACATTGGGGTGTGTAATCCCTTTAACATTTAAAGGCGCTTCTGTTATAAATGAACAAACAATTACTTTAACAAATGGCGAAATTGTATACAAGTTATCAGACCGCGCCTTAACTTCTACAAATAATTTTTATGAAGTTTCAGAATCACCTGCTGCAATTAATTCCAAGTTTCAAAAAATAAATTTAAATAATTTGAATATATCATTGCCTTCTGAATACGGGAATTACACTTTTGAATTAAAATATAATGGGAATGTTGTTTTTTCAGAGAAAATTGTTATTGCGCAAATTCCGATTATCAATTCGTTGTTTCCGACGCAAGTTCCTGCAGCTGTTGACAGAATATTTGAAATAAACGCAACTTCACCGAATAATTTAAACTTAGTGGGTTACAAATGGGATTTTGGAAATGGTGATAAAAAAGCAACTACTGCAAATACTATATCATACAAATACAACACGACGGGCAATTTTCCTTTAACTGTAACAGTTATTGATTCAAATGGCTACAATGCAACAAAAACTTTTAATGTAATTTCCGGAAGTCCAAAAGATGTTGCAAATAAAACATTGGAAGATAAATTAAATCAACTGCAATCTGTTAACAGCGACGTTGATAGTTATGATGACTATACTAAAAGAAAAATTGACGGGAAGTTAAATTTAACTAAGATTGATAATTCTTTAACATCAATTAAAAGAAGATTAACAACTGCAGGTGATGACGATGAAGTTTATATTGACATAGTTAATGAGCTTGTTGAAATTAAAGTTCCGCTTGCTGTTCTCACGTCTGAAAGTGATGATTCAAAGTTAATGATTCCTAATAAAAATAAAATTGATGTAAATGTTTTGAATGAGATTAATCAAGATAAGAAAGAAGATATTAGTGAAAGCGCATATGAAGATGCAATATATTCATGGTATTTTGATAATATTGAAACCAAACTTTCTTATAAAAAAATTAAAGTGTTTTACGACGATAGTAATGAAACCCTGATTAGTGTTGTGACTTTGAATGTGAGAAAGCTTGATGAAGATTTAAGCGACGAGGTTTATTTAGTTTTGAAAGACTATCAAAGTCTTGAATTTAAAGAAGATTATATTGATAAGCCGACGACAAATAGTGTTTACATTAAATTACTGCAGGACCAGCAAGACATTACTTTTTCGACTACTGATGCTGTTGATTTTTACGATATTGATGCTTTTGTTTCAACTTCTTTAACTAATTTGAATGTTTTAGAACCAGGAAGACAAGTATGTGTTGTTAATAATCAATGTGAAATAGACGAGGGAGAAAATTGGAAAAATTGTTTTAGTGATTGCAAGCCGTGGGGGATGATAATTTGGATTGTTGTTGGTTTGCTGATTTTCTTTTTTATTGCTTATATTATAATGCAGGAATGGTATAAAAGAAATTATGAGAATCATTTATTTAAGAACAAGAATTTTTTGTTTAACATCCTAAGTTATATTCATAATGAAAAACTTAAAGGAAGAGATGATTCTACTATTGATTCAAATTTGAAAAAATCGGGCTGGAATTCTGAGCAAGTTAGATATGCTATGAGGAAGTATTACGGAAAAAGGACAGGAATGCTGGAGGTTCCGATGGATTGGTTTTTTAATATATTTAGTAAAAATAAGATGCCCCATTATGACAGGCAAATGATGCCTTCCCGAAGATATTAATATTTATATGCTATAGTTGGTCCACGTTAATTAAAAGTAAACAGTAGGAGTTTACTTTGCATCCAGTATCTCTGATGAGTTTTAGTCATTTTCAAGAGAAAAATATTAGCTGCTCATTACATTCGCAGATTTTTGTTAATAATTAATATAATTCGACGAGCGTTGAGCGAGGAGTGAATTTTTACGCTTCAGATTAAAAATAGATAAGGTTAATAGTATTTGATTTGTCATAGTATTTGATTTGTCATAGTTTTTTTTTAAGTATCGGAGATACTTTGCATGAGTGTTAAGATAAAGTAAACAATATAAGTTTACTTTTACATCACAGAAAACTTTAATAAGATGTTTAGAGATTTCTTATTATGGTTATAAAAATATTTAAGAATTTTATAAAGGGGATTTTTTCAAAGATGTTTAAGTCTAAGGAAGATATTAGACTTGGTTTCTATGGGCCGCCGAATGCGGGGAAGACTTCATTAGCAAATAGAATCTGCAAAGATTTTACCGGCGAGAATATTGGAAAAGTAAGCAAGATTCCTCATGAAACAAGAAAAGTCGGCTTTAAGGAAAAAGTTGAAATTGACTACAAAGGAAAGAAGTTAATGTTCAAACTTGTTGATACTCCTGGAATTGCAACAAAAATTGATTATGAGGAATTTATGAAATACAGTATGAAAAAGAAAGATGCTAAGAAAAGAGCGAAAGAGGCGACGCAGGGAGTTATTGAATCAATAAAGTGGCTTGATGACATGGATGTTGTAGTTATTGTTTTAGATTCGACAGAGAATCCTTATAATCAAGTCAATATAACTATTATCGGAAATCTTCAGGCAAGAGACATTCCTGTTTTAATTGTTGCGAACAAAACTGATTTGAAAAAATCTGACATAAAAAAAATTGAAGCTGCTTTTCCAGAATACGATGTTGTTGGCTTGTCTGCTAAGAATGGAGATAATTTGGAAGAGTTTTATGAATCGTTATTCAAATTAACGAAATAAAAATACCTGCTCGCTACGACAAGTCCGTTAATATTCTTTAACGGAGCATCGGGCTCGCAGATTAAATTAAGGATAATAAAAAACACAAAAATGAGGAGAAAACATTGCATAGTTGATAAACACATCACAAGTATTAATCATTATCACAAAATCAATTGCGCGAAGTGCGAAATTAAAAAACGATACTATTAAAAATAAAAAAAACGTGATATGAAAATGAGCAAGAAAAAAAGAGGTAGGGGATTAGGAAGAATAAGCGGGTTTGCAATCCAATTTCTTCCTTATTCGGAAATAAAAGATTTAGATAGTGACCAGCGAATTAAAAAAATTCTTTCTATTGTTTTAGGAAATAATATTTTAATATTGCAGGGAAAATTAAAAGTTGATGAAGAGGCGAGATTGATTGGGGATACTATGGCTATGATAGGACATGTTTCAAATTTTAAGGGAATTGAATTGGCAGTGATTTCTGGCGACGGCGACGGCGAGAGCATTTATGATAAAATGAAAATGGGTTTAGCAAATTTTATTTCTGGAGGAAATACTAATTCTATTACTATTATTGGACCAGCGACGATTGTCAAGGAAATGAAAAGTAATCCGAAGAAGATAGAGCTGTTGTTGAATCGGTAATATAAATATTTACCAAGCCAAAAAACTCCACCAAGGTTTCTTCGTTGAGATAATTTCTCCTGTTTCAGCGTCTATGGTTATTTTTATATCAATGTTTACAGGTATTAAAAATAATATTCTTTTCTTTTTACTTCCATCAACAATGTACATATTCTTTCCGTCTTGTTCTTCAACTTCAACAGAGTTTATTGTTTGGATTTCATTTTCTGTAACTGCTTTTTCTGCCGCTTGATCTTTGGTTAGTTTAACATTTAAATTACCTGATTCTTCGTCGCCATCAGAAATTTTTAAACATTTTCTCTCCCCATTTTGTTCAATTAAAGAATATCCAGGTAAGCATCCAACCTTGAGAGTATCTAAAGATGTTCCTGATTCAACAAACGATCCTTTTAAATCTATATTAAATTGAGCTGAACAATAAGATAAACAACCTTTACAACAACATGTTTCTTCTTTAGGAATTCCATTTCCAGAAGAACATCCGTCAATAGGACCACCAAACAATGAGGATAATGGACTTTCATCTAGATTACATGATGTATCACATCTACCTCTTCCTTGGATTTCTCCCTTATTATAATATATGTCATTTTTACATGCAAGATTGCAGGTTTCTGATGCACCTTCACTTACATATAAACAACCACTGATACACTTGAAAAATCCCTCTAATTGTTTATCATTATAACCATTTGGTTCTAAACAAATTTCTGTTGTTGTCGGACGATGTAAATTGGGTAAAAATCCATCTAAGGGCATTACTTCTGGAGAACTTACAAATTCAATGTTCTCAACACCATTTACATTTCCTTCTCTATCGTAACCATCTATAACTACTGCAGGTTTAGCTAAATATATTGCGAAGTTTGCATTATCTAAAGAGTATGAATAATAAAAACATGCTGATGATGAAGATAATTTCAGTGCGCCTCCTTTTGCAAATGAAGTTCTCCATATAGAATTTTCATGAAATCCGTATGGAGAGAATTTATCAGTATTATTGTAATCTTGGCCAATTCCATACTGTAATAAAACAAGAATTGATTCTGCCTTTCCATCAGGAACGACACTGGCTGAGGAGTAAAGTTGTGAACTAATTGGACCTACTGTTTCATACTCCTTCTCCAAGTTGTCTTCTTTTAATTCAGTTTCTTTTGGAGGATGTCTATCTCCAAGTGCAGAACCGGCGGTAATATTCTTCCACCATTTTACTAAATTTAAATTATAAGAATTAAATATTTCTCTTGCTCTTTGTTCAGAAGTTCCTTCAATAAAACTGGCAATCATAGCTATACAATCTTCTGGACAACTTCTTGGGGTTTCAGATAGACGATCACAAATAAGATCTCCACAAATACCTGGACCAGGACTTTTTAATTTACAACTTCCGTCATCTTGACAAATATATTCTTTGTCTATTGGACAGCCACAAATAGAACATTTATTTATAAGAGTTCCGTCGTTACAAAATAAAGGTTTAGTTATTGAACACTCATTATACAAAGTTCCGTCGCTGCATTTTTTGATTGGCTCAGGTTCTTTAATTTTGCAACTTCCGTCGTCTTGACATAACTTATCATCACTACATCCACATAAAAAACATTTGTTAATTAATCTTCCTTCTTTGCAATATAATGGTTTGGTTATAGAACATTGATTATACAAAGTTCCGTCTGAACATTTTTTGATTGGCTCTGAAATTGGACATGGACAAGCTTGTTCGCACTGAATTGCAACATTTGCTTTTTCCGCATAACAAGAATTTGAATAAGTTAAGTTATTTGTTCCACATACAGGATCATAAATTTCTATACAATTAATCTGATTTAAACTCGAATCAGAACCATCTTGATTATTTGGTGATAAATCAACATCATTTCCAAAGATTTTATTAAAAAAATCTGTAAACATATTTGCTGAAACTAAGGAAAAAGATACAAATACAATTACACCTAGGAGGATGAATACTATCACGCCCTTTTTCATTTTATTAATTTGTTAAATTACTTTAAATACTTTTGCTTAGAAATAATTAAATACTTCTAATTCTTTGTCATTAAATGCCACACCAATGCGTCCACTGCGGAAAATTGATTGAAGTTGGAAGTAAAGAGATTATTGAAGGATGTGGTGAATGCGGCGGGAGATTTTTTTACTATATTAAAGATGAGCAATTACAAAAAATTAAAGAAAACCAAGAAGAATTGATAGGGGTAATTCCTGAAGAAGACAGAAAAAGAATTGAGAAAGATGTGAGAGAAATGGCGGGAATTGTTGATGCAGAAATGCCTGTGATTCTTGATTTTGAATCTGTTCGTGTTGTTAGCGAAGGCAAATTTGAATTAGATGTTGTAAATTTATTTAATAAAAAACGGCCGCTCGTGTATAAACTTGAAGAAGGAAAATATATTATTGATTTGGCGACGACATTAAACCAAAGCATTAAAGATTTTAAAGAACCAAAAGATTGAAAAATAGCTTCGCTTCGCGAAGATATTGATGGCTCCGAATCGGGCTCTGCCGCGATTTTACGCTAGGGAAAAAGTTAATGTAGAAATTTTTAGATTGAAATGAGTTTTAGATGATGGCTAATTAATATAAGGGTTTTAATAAAAAGTTAGGAAAAAATATAAATATTAGCGCTCGACTTTATCTCGCAACCCCACTCCGCCTTTGATGTGGTTTGAATAACCACCCAAACGTGAAGTTGCTCGAGCTCGCGTTGGAAAATAGTTAATCCAGATTTATCCATGATGTTATGTTAAAATTATTTTAAAGGCTGGTTTAGAGGAGATTAGCTGTTAATTTGAAAAGTTAATTATAAACATCTTCACTAAATTTAAAAACATGTCTTTCTTTGGTGAGTTATGACTAATAAAAAAGCACTTTTAATTCTTGGATTAGTTTTGGTGGTTGTTATTATTTTAGGGGGATATTCATATCTTAATAAGGATAATAATTTTGGGAACAGAGATATTGAATTTGAAGACTTAATTCCTGATGATGAAATAAATGGAAATATAATTACCACTGGAGACAATCAGATAATAAGAGACCCAATAGAAATAGAGAAAATAAATTTAACTGTTTTGCCTATTGCAGTCGCCCATAAAGAATATAGATATTATGGTAATGATATTGATTTAATAATCTTAGAGTTTGAAATGGAAGACTTTAAAGATGATACTCTCTCTGAGAAATTAGGTTACGAATCATTATCAAATTTTGATAATAAGGTTATTAAAATAAATTGGCAATCAATTGATATTTATTATGATAAAGAGAATGGATTAGAAAATGGTGGTGCATTATATGTCTGGAGATATAAAAGATTTTACTTTCATATTTCTAATAGGAATTCTGGTATTCCTGGAAAAATCATTGCAGAAGATATAATAAGTAAATATAAAAACTAAAAATGGAAAAACAAAATATAAATTTAATTCTAAATAATGTTTTAAAAAGAATTTCTCCTTCGGAAATCGAATTGAAAAGGATTGATGATTATTTGAAAGAATTTATGAAAGATTTTGAAGAAGCAATGAAAAATCAGGAAATCGACGCGGAGATTTTTGTCGGCGGGAGTTATGCAAAAAAAACTGTTGTGCGGCGAGACCAGTATGATGTAGATGTTTTTATCAGGTTTGATAAGAAATATAAGGAGGAAAATATTTCTGAATTGACTGAGAAAATTTTGAAGGTTATGAAAAAGGATTTTAAGGTGATTCATGGTTCACGTGATTATTTTAGAATTAATGCCGAAGCTGGAATGCGATTTTATTTGGAAATAATTCCTGTAATAAAAGTCAGAAATCCACGAGAAGCGTTGAATATTACTGATTTGTCGTATAGTCATGTAAATTATGTTAAAAAGAGAATTAAAAATAAAAATGTTCTTGATGAAATTCGTTTGGCGAAAGAATTTACATTTGCAAATCATAGTTACGGAGCCGAGAGTTATATCAAAGGATTTTCTGGATATGGTTTGGAATTGATGGTTTACAAATTTGGCAGTTTTTTTAAGTTCATTAAAGAGTTAGTAAAAACAAAACAAGGGGAAAAGCTAATTATTGATATTGAAAAATTATACAAAAATAAAAAAGAAATTATGATAGATATTAATTCTTCTAAATTGCAGTCGCCAATAATTTTAATTGACCCTGTTTTCAAACAAAGAAATGTTTCTGCTGCTTTGAGCGAGGAAACATTTCAGCATTTTAAGAAAGTTTGCAATGATTTTTTGAAGAATCCCAGTGAAGAATTTTTTGAAGTTCAGAAAACAGATTTAGACACAATTAAAAAAAATGCTGAAAAGAAGAAATATGAATTTATTTTGCTTCAGGCTTCAACAAACAAGCAGGAAGGAGATATTGCAGGAAGCAAGCTCTTAAAGTTCTATAATCATTTATCGACGGAAATTGGCAAGTTATTTGATATAAAAGATAAAGGATTTAATTACAATGATAAGAAAGATACCAAATGTTTTTTTGTTGTTGAGAATAAAGGTGAAGTTTTATTTGGGGGGCCAGAAGTTAAGATGAAGAAAAATTATACTGCCTTTAAGAAAGCCCATAAAAATTACTTCATAAAAAAAGGAAGGGTTTATTCTAAAGAAAAAGTGAATTTTAATTTAAAGGGTTTTATAAGACATTGGAAACATAAAAATGCTGGCAAGATGAAAGATATGAGTATTGTTGAGATGAAAATTATAGAATGAATCTTGAAACAGGCTCGCATTTCATGCTCGGATAACTACTCAAAATTGTAAGGCACCTGCGATTCCTTGAATCAACCTCTTCAATTTGCGCTCGCAAGCTTGCGTTAGTGGGAAGAATGTTATCTAGATTTATCGATTATCCTTATTATCAATTGAATCTAGTTAATTTTATTTTTATGATGGGTGCTAATGTTCAGTTAGAAGTGTAATTAATAAGTAGATTTGGGATTTATTCTAAATCTAATATTATATCATTATTAATTCGTTTTTGCTTTGTATTCAGAAGAAACATATGTTGTAAGAGGATATATTTAATTTGGTTGCTACTACTCCCGACCTCACTCCACCCCGCGAACGAAAACCCCCAAACGTGAAGTCGCTCGCAACTTATATAGAGACTAAGTTAACTTGGATTCAACATTGGGGGTGATTATAACTAATAAATCCAGATTATCATATATTGTTGAATTTGAACAAATAAAATTAGTTAACTAATTTTCATATATGGGATTTAGTCTTCATCAAAAATTCTTTGTGCAAACTTTTCTATGTAATCTACATTGAGATTTTTTAAAACATTATCGATATCTTTTGGCATATATTTTCTGTAAAGTGGAATTGCGTCAACGAGTAATTCTTCTGCAACATCACGCATTCCTTCATTATCAAAAGCCATTGTAGTTAATTTTCCATATAAAAAAGTTAAATTTGCCGTAACTGCTGCTATATTTCTTATGTCTAAATCAGAATATGTAATTAATCTAGATTTATCTTCAGGTTTATCTCTTTGAGGCATTTTAAATACGCACATCTGAATCAAATGTTTCCTCTCCATTTAGAAATCTAAGATAAGAATAATAATCAGGATTAATCTCAACACGCCTAGTAAAACAATTATTTAAATAACGCCTTTCTTTTGAACCAGCCATAATATAATCTCTTCTTACTATTGATATTCTAGAAGATTCGCTAAGAGTTGATAACCTTTGTTTACTTAAATCTATTTTATACAGTGTTTCTTTACATCCATTTCCAAAAGATAGTATATCCCCTATAGAAATTCTTCCTTCTTCAAATAACCATAAGGCGTCAGTTATATCAACTTTATGTGTTCTTGATTCTCGTGTCTGTTCTGACATTTTACAATCCCATTTCTTTTAATTTAGCGTCGTAGAATGCGAATTCAGATTTTTCTTTTGAGGAACGTATCTCGTCTATTAATTTTGACCTGATTTGTTGTCCATTATCAAAAACTCTATAACCTCTATATGCAATCCATTCAATTGGTGGATTTTCCATCTCGCCATTTCTTACAACTTCAAGAATGGGAAAATATGCTTCTGGAGCTACTGCGATAACCAATCCTTGTCCATTCCTATTTGTTAAAATATCATCTTCGTGGATTCTTCCTTCTTTTATTAATCTAATGAATTCTTCATCTCTTGAGATGTCGTGTGTTTGGGGAACTACTATAGCTTTTTCCATTAATAATTCACTCAAACTAATTTTACATGGTGCACAAGCAGAATAATGTCCATGAACTTGCATGCTTTTTATATCTAAACCTGAAACAATAAATGGCGGACGATCATATATTTTATATCTTCTACCACCAGCTAAAACATCTTCTTGTAACTTTTCAATCATTGTTTTTCCTGTCATTTTCCTTTAACCCCATTAGTCTTTTCACTTGATTCAACTGCTCTTTCAAATAAAGACGCAAAAGCTTCTGCGAAAAATTCTGAGTTAAGCCAGATTGCAATTTCTTCGTCGCCGTTTTTGTTAATGTAAAATAAGATTTCTTTTCTGTCGATTATGAAGAATTTTGCGTTTATGTTAATTATGCTGAATTTGAACCCAAACTTTTTGTTTAAACTTTCGATTATTTTTTCGTCGCCGTGAAGAGCAGCTTTTATTTTAACTTTTGAACTTCTCAACCTGTCAAATGTTTGGTTGAATAATCTTGACTTTGAATTAATTTCGTCTGCGTCGGTGCAAATGATAACTTCTTTTGTTGCGTTTTGGATTATTTCTCGAACGTGATTTGAAATGTTTGCTTTTCCTTTTAATGATGCTGAAATGTTTTCTCTTTTTACAGGAATTATTCCATCCTTGTAAAGATTTTCAAGTTGAGTGAATTCGTCTGTTTCCCTGATTCTTGAAAGTTCTTTGACTTTATCTTCAGCATATCTCATTGTATTATTTTTTAATTTTTCAAGAATGACTTTTGGTTTTACTCCCATATACTTAACAGGTTTTCCTAATTTTACAATTGCAAATTCTCTTTTTTCAAGAGATTCTAAAACGTCGTATGTTCTTGAACGCGGAACTCCTGAAATGTCAGCGATTTCGCCGGCTGATGCGATTCCTTTTGAAATCAGCGCAAGCCAAACTTTCGTTTCATAAACATTCAAACCAAAATAATCTTTGATTTTCTTAACGAGTTCTTGTTTTACTAGCATTTTCTCTTTCCTCCATAAGTCCCTCTAATCGTTAAAGTAATTTCGTAATCTTTTCCTCTATCTGTGTTTCTAAAAATATCTTTTAAGGTCCTAAGATATTCTCTCCTTAATTTTGGATCTTCTAAATTAACCATCCAAATATCTTTAGTTGCATTTACTATTTCTCCATTAACTAAAACTTCTATTTCTAATTTTGGCATTTTAATCTTCGTCCTCTGGATTTATTGGGGTTATAGCATAACCTAATCTTGCTGACTCACAATATGTTGCGAGTTTCCATTTGTCGCTTTCATCATGTTCAGGCCTGACTCCAAATATAATTTCGGCTCTGTTTTGATTTGGAAAATAAGAAGATTTCCTTATCATAGAAAATACATCTGGAGAAGTTGATTCCAAATGTCCCTGCAATGTTCCTCGTTTTTCTTCATCACTATCTCCTTCTTTGGGCAATACAACTCTAACTAAAGAACCTGGATTTTCTTCTATTACAATTTTATACAATCTTTCTTTTGCCATTTTCTTAATTTTCTTATTTTCTCAGAAAAAAACGTCTGAGGAGCGTTACACCTCATATCACTACTTATATCCAGAGAATTTTAGGTTTATAAAGTTTACGCTTATGTCTATACTAGGGAATGGTAACAAATAGCACTCGTTTCAATAGCTTACCTTGTTAAAATATTAGCGCTCGTTTCACTCGCGTTATATCTTAGCTCCACATCAGACTTCGTCATGATGTTTCGCTGAACGAAAGTTAATGCAAAAAAACTTTCAACATATTTGTTATTAAGGGTATGGATTTTGTTCAACAAATAAAGAAGAAAAAGAAAGTAAAAAATCACAACAAAATCCAGGCTAAAATCATTCCAGCAAATATTCCTGCTGAGATGAAAGGCATTGCAGGGTAGAATTTCTTTTTTTCTGAATTGAAGAATAAGTAAGCTAATCCAAGTGTTGCGCCTGCGACAACAAATAATGCTGCCCAAATGCCTAATGTTTTTAACATTACTCCTGCAGTAATAATAGGGAAAATGACGTCGCCACCTCCAAGAATTGCGACATTAACTTTGAATTTTTTTCCTTTAAGTTCTTTTTCTGCTTTTTTGCTTTTCTTAGCCTGCAACCTCATTAATTTTATTTTTTGTTTTGTTTTTTTAGATGCATAAGGAACAAAAAATCCAGAAAAGACATTTAATCTATTGATTTGATATTTCGCCATTTTTTGCATAAAGCCAGAATGCCAAACTGCCCATATATCGTAGATAGAGATTATAATTAACAAAAGGATAATTGTCCAGACATTTAGCAATGGCACAAAAACTGCTGCGATTCCTGGATAAATAAATAATTCTGTTGTATTATGAAGAAGAAGATTTTTTTTGTAGATTTTTACAAATGCTAAAGGTATTGCGATTAATAAAACAATTAATATTTGATATTGGATTTTTGGAATAAATGCATTTAATGTAATTCCTAATGCTATGGCGACTACGACAAAAAACCAAAGCTTAATCAAAAAATCAACATTGAATTTAGTTAAGAAAAATATGAATGTAATTGCAATTACAAATGCGAAAATAATTGAGACTAAAACTTGCGCGAACTCCGAATTTTCTCTGACTTCTGGCGGCTGCATTCCAAATGGTAATTCTGGAGCTTGGCGTTCAATAACTTTGCCGTCAATAACTTGAAAAGGAGAATAATGATTTACGACGTAAAGCCCGATAAACTGCGTTAATAAAAACATTCCCAAGATTATTGCTGTGATTTTTAAATTGTGTTTCATTTTCTCTTTTGATAATTGGCTCGCTCGTAAGCTCGCGATTTATTGCTAGGAAATTGTTAATCTTAATCACGAGTGAACAAATTATAATAGGTAGGGAAAATTAGTTTATAAAGTTTTAAAAAGGTGGGGTGATTTATTGTTAAATGAAAAAGAGGGTAAAGGTAGTTCCAAAAAAAGTTAATAATATTAAAAAGAAAAAAAGTAATACTATTTGGATTTATATTGGTTTGATAGTGATTATTGCTGTTTTGTTAGTTGTAATTTTTATTGCAATAAATAATAAAAGTCCTGGAAATGGTGATGGTTCTGTTGATAATTTGGATAAATTAATTGATGCGTCTAAAACTTGCAAGGAATCTAACATAAAATACATTAATACAATTTCTTTGTTTGGAATTGAACAAACTACTGTGACTTATTTTGAGATTAAAGGATTGAAGGAAGATAAATGTGAATTATATATAAGAAGTGATAAAATTACAATTGAGCTCTCTGACGAATTTCAAAGGTCTTATTTGTCGTCTGGGGGAACTCAAGCTAAATTAGATCAATTAATTATAGATACAAACAGAGAAGGAGACGCGCTTGAAGGAAAAGACGGAACGTGTTCTTTTGATATTTCTTATTTAACAAATCTTTTAGAAGAATGGAATGTTGGAACTTTTTCAAATGATTATGTAGAAGAGGGCAATTGTCAAGGGACTATGTTTGAACCTATTATGATGGGGCCAAGTCCATATGTGGGTGGTTGAAAGAATTACTCGCTTCGCGAGATAAATTGCTACGAAATCGACTTTGTCAGGCATCTTCGTGGGAAAAAATGTTAATGCAAAAATTTACAAAATCTACTCAGGAAAGAAAATATATTTATGTTCTTTATAGAATAGCATCGTTGAATAATCATTAATTATATCCGAGAACTTTTCCTTCATTTCATTTAGAAATTCTCTTAATTGTATCAACGACTCAACTTGTATCTCAATCTCAAAATCAGCTCCACCCAAAACTTCATTGTCATAAATAACTCTTGGATGTTGTTTGATAAACAACCTAAAATCGCGTTCCTTCTGCTCTGTCACATTGTGTGTCATTATAAAAACCTTAAAATACTGCTCCTCAAGTTTCTCAAGATCAAACATCGTCCGATAACCGACTATAATCTTTTTACTTTCTAATTCTTTGATTCTGGAAGAAATAGTTTTCGTTGTCATTTTCAATTTATCGGCTAAATCAATAATTGGAACTCTCGCATTTCCAGACATTAATTTTAATATTTCTAAATCAATTTTATCAAACTTGACTTCTGAGGGTTCTGTAATAAAAACGTATTCATCACTATTAGACTTTTTGTCGAGAAAGTAAACTCTTGGAAAATATGACACTTTTGTAAAAATAGTAAGATTTCTTTTTTCAATGTTATTGCTATATTTCTTTAGAAGCGACTTCCAAAGTTGGTTCATTTCAGAAATGTTTTTCACTAATATCCAAATACCTATATCATAATCTCCGTCGATTGAGACTATCCATGTAACGATTCCTCGTTTTTTCAGAAATTCAATTAGTTCATTTTCTTTTTTTGGATTAGAATTCCTTAACTTTAAGTAAAGTCTAAATGAGATAAATCCAAGTTTGCCAACATCAATAATAGTATGAAATCTTTTTATTATTCCATCATTTTTAAGTTTTTCAATCCTGTAAATAACTGAATCTTTACTAAGTCCGATTTTCTTTGCGAGTTCATGAAATGATTGTCTGCTATTAATATCTAGCTCGTAAAGCAACTTACGGTTTTTTAGGTCTAATTTTATCATTATATAGACATACGAGTAATAGTATTTAAATATCTTTCTTTTATGGCGTAAGATTTGATAAAAGGTTTCTAATAGTTAAATAGTATCATAATATTAACTAAATAAAAATAAAACAATGTAAGGAGGAAAAAAAATGAAATACGAAAAAAGGCATGAAAAGCTTTTGAATGAAGCGAGAACTCGTGAAGAAAATGGAGAATATTCAGAGGCTGGTAGATTGTATGAAAATGCAAGCGAAGTTCTTCGTGAGATTGGAAGTCATGGCCCGTCTCTTTGGGCTACTGAGATTGCACAAGAATGTTATGCAAAAGTAAGAGAGGATGACAATGCTATGAGAATGCGATTAACTCGTGCAACAAAAGGAAGAGTTGTCTTTGCAGACCTTCCAGACAGAATTAATCCACTTGATTTGGCGAGAAAATTGGAAGCATGTAATTGAATCCATAAACAACAGATGAAGTCGCTAAAACAATTGAATAATTTTGATTTTATGAAGAGAGTGTAAACTCTCTTTTTTCTTTTTTATTAAATTATCTCAGTCTTAACTTTTCTAAATTTCTAAAGTTTTAAATATAACTTTTTCTTTATTAATTTATGAGAAAAATAAATTGGCTGGATATTATTATTGGAATATTGATAGCTCTGCTTATAATTTATTTAATAAAAATTCAATATTTTGGAGGTTAAATGAAAATAAGTTGGATTGATATAATACTCGCCTTGCTGGGTTTATTTATTGCTTATCAATTAATTCTCGCTATTTTTGGTGGAAGTTGGCAGACTGAAAGTCTTATAATTGGTTTGTTAATATTTAATTTAGGCTTAACATGGAAATTAGGAGAGAGAATATTTAATCTAGATTCAAAATTTGACAGACATATTGAATGGCATAAGAATAAGGGAAAGAATTAGAGCTCGCGATAGCTCGCGAATAAATTGCTACGAAATCGCCAAAGGCAGATTTCTTCGCGGAAAGAAAATGTTAAGGTAAAAAATCTTTAGAAAAGTTTGTTATTAGATATAAAAATTCAACATCTAGGGTATAAATTTATCTCAGTCTCAGCGTCTCTAAATTCCTCGGCACATTTGTTTCAACTATAAGAAACCCGTTGGTTTCTTATCAACTTCCTCAAATTGCGGAGGGGCGATTTCTAACTGCCTCCGACGAAAGTCGCGAGAAACAAACTCATTATCTAAGTCTCAAGGTTTCTAAATTCCTCGGCACATTCGTCTCAACTGTAAGAAACCCCCTGGTTTCTTACCAACTTCCTCAAATTGCGGAGGGGCGATTTCTAACTGCCTCCGAGGAAATCGCGAGAAACAAACTCATCTTAATCTTAGCGTCTCTAAATTTCTCGGTACGTTTGTTTCAACGTGCTGAAGTTTATACAATGCCGACGCTAAATCTAAAGATTTTGAAACTTCGCCGTGGTTTATGATAATTCTTTTTGGTTTTGGTTTTATGTTGTTAAAAAATGCAATGAGTTCGTTTCTTCCGCTATGTCCAGAGAAACCTTCGATTGTGTTAACTTCTAAGTTGAATTTTACAATTTCTTCTTTTCCCTGAACTATCATTTTTGTTTCTGTCAAACCTTCTTGAATTTGTCTTCCTAAAGAACCTACGCCTTGATAACACACAAAACAAATTGCGTTGTTTTTGTTGCCTGCGAATTCTCTAAGATATTCAACACTTGCCCCGCCCACTAACATACCTGAAGTTGCAAGAACTATGCAAGGGCCTCCTTCAATAACTTCTTTTCTTTCTTGTTGTGAACCGACTCTTGTAAAGACTTCTGAAGTAAATGGGTTTTTGTCTTTGAAAATATCTGCTCTTACTCTTGTGCTCAAAAAATCAGGGTAAGCTGTGTGAATTGCGTTGATGTCCCACATTATGCCGTCGATATAAATTGGAACCTTTTTTAATTTTCCTGTTTTCATTGCGTCTTCTAAAATTAACATTGTTTCTTGAGAACGGCCTAAACCTAATTCAGGTATGATAACTTTTCCGTTTCTTTCAATTGTTTTATTTATTACATTAATTAATTTATCTTCTGCTTCGCTTCTTGCCGGCAATACATCTGCTTTTGAACCATAAGTTGATTCTGTTATTACAGTTTCTAATCTTGGAAAGTTTGTGATTGCAGGGTCTAACAAACGGCTTCTTCCGTATTTATGATCTGCTGCATAAAGCAAATTGTGCAATCCATTTCCAATATTTAGATGCACCATTGCGCTTCCAAGAGTATGGCCAGAATTGTAAAATGTTAATCTTATGTCTGGTGTGACGTCGGTGACTTCGTTGTAGTTTAAGCAAATTGAATGTTTTACCATTTCTTTAACGTCAGTTGAGGAGAATAAAGGTGTTGTTGCTTGTTTGTATGCGACGCCGATAAAATCCAATGAAACAAGTGCAGTAATATCCCGTGTTGGTATTGTCATGTATACAGGGCCTTTGTATCCCATCTTGTAAAGATAAGGAAGTAAACCCATATGATCTAAGTGTGCGTGGCTTATGATTATTGCGTCGATTTGGTTAATGTCGAATTCTGGAACGTCAAAGTAAGGAAATTTATCTGAACCTTGGGCTGCAACGTTAACTCCGCAATCCAAAAGAACTTTAGAATTGGGTGTTTGTAATAATATGCAGCTTCTTCCAACTTGGCGCGCCGAACCAAGAAAAGTTATACGAACCCATTCTTCTACTTTTTCAGGGTTCCATTCTTTGTAGATTTTTTCTCCTACTTGATTTAGGAATTTTCTACGATAATTATTATTAGCATAGAGAACTTCTCTTATATTTTCTGTAATTTTACTTTTTATCGCCGGCGAACGCTGAATTTGAGGTGTCCATAACGTTGATAACTTTATTTCGTCGAGAATAGAACCCTGCTTTCCAATAACTAAACCGGGTTTTTTTGCTTCAATTACAACTATGCTTCTATGAAAATCAAAAATTATATTTGTAATTTCTGCGTCTTCTGGTACAAGTTTTCTAATTGTTTTTTCAACCGATTCTTGTGTTGGAAGGATTTTTTGATCTGCTCGAAGTTCAATTCTTTTTTTAATTTCGTTGACTATTTCTTTTATTTTTGTTTCGCCTTCTTTGAAAAATTTTTCGTTGTCAGTATACACTACAATATTTGCTCCTTCAAAATTAGCTTCTTTGATTAGACCAGGCAGTCTATCTGTTATGTTTTTTAAGATATCCATTTTTATAATTGGAAAGTTGTTAATACAAAACCTCAATAAATTTTTTTGTAGTCTACTATTATTTAGCAACCATCTATTTAGTTACATTTAGTTGTTAAATAATTTATAATATTCAATCTTCTTTGAATTCAGGTAAAATCTCCTGTGATACAACTTTTTTTATTCCCTCTTTTGTAATTGTGAATACGTCGATTCCGTGACCGCTTCCAACGTCTCTTTGAGTTGATGATTTTAATGCTTCGACGGCTAGTTCTGCTCCTTCTTTTACAGATATATTCTTTTTGTATTGTCTTTCTAAAAGTCCAAGAACATAAGGCATTCCGCTTCCAAAGTTTGCGTCGTAATCTTCAACTTTAACGACGCTGCCTGCTGGTTCAATTGTGTATAATTCTGCACTTCCATCTTCATTGAAACCTGCAACCATTGTTCCCACAATATTTGGAATCATTGTAGGTTGTCTGATACTTGAGTAAGTTATTGAAGCAACAAGATTTGCAGCATGCTTAACTGTTGGACGAGAACGAGATTTTAATTCTTTTAATCTTAATTCTGCTGCGATTAGTTTTGATAATCTTTGAGCGTCGGCTACTCCGCCTGTCCAAGAAACTAATAAGTAATCATTTATTTGATTTGTCTTTGGGAAATTCTTGTTTACAACTATATTTCCAGCAGTAACCTGCCTGTCAGAAGCCATGACTACTCCGTTAGTGCAAACTATGCCTAAAATAGTAGTTCCTGTTTTTAATATCGACTTTTGTAATTCTTCATTCATTGTATCCATTTTATAGAATAAATCTAATTTTTTTAGAATCTATAAAAACAAGGGGAATTTGAGTTTTATAAACTTTTTGGTACAGCTACTCTGGTGCGTTAGGTTAGTAAAATCAACAAAAAGATTTAAATACTAAGTAATTATTATTAAGTATAAGTTAAACAAACTTAATATAAGCTAGACAAATTAAAAGTAATTTTTACTAAGTGAAATGAAAAAAGAGGTTGTTAAGAAGTTTTTATTAGAAATTCCAGAAGAAATTTGGAATAAATGGAAAGATACGGTTCCTCGTTCTATTTCTTTAAACAAAGCTTTAATCGAATTATTAAAAAAAGAAGGTGAAGAAAATGAGAAGTAAACTTTTAGCGGTTTTAATTTTTATGTTTTGTATATTTATGCTCATTTTAGATATTTCATCTGCTGTCTTGCTTTCAGACCAAGGAACAGATGTAAGAGAGATTACAACAGGAAACTTAACAAACTCGGGCAATCTAACAATAGAAATATATGATAGTTCAGCTTCTGGAACTTTAATTTTTAATCAAAATTTCAGCAACATTATAGCTAATGGTTCATGGAATGTAATGATAAGTCCAAGTTTAGAATATGGAAAAAGTTACTGGAAAGATTACAAAATTAATAACGAAGATCTTGATTTTGATGGAAATGAAAGATTAGAATTTCAATCGCCGCTTGGATTAATAAATAATATCTCATTTATTAATTTCTCTTTGATAAATTCTTGCTCTGCTGGAAATTCTATAAGGTTGATTTATGGAAATGGAAGTGTTGAGTGTGAAGCAGATGATAATTCAGGAACCACAAACTTAACAAATTATGCTCTCAAAAACCAGTCAGAAACATTTGAAGGAAATATAACAACCTCTCAAACAGGTTTTTTTGGGTGGCTTGGCTCACTTACTTCCAGAATAACTAAAATATTTGCCCAAGATATTGACGTTTCAAATAATCTAAATGTTAGTAAAAATGTAACAGCTTTATATTTTATTGGAGATGGAAGTTTATTGACAAATTTAGCAACAAGCAATAATTCTTGGAATGAAACTCGTGCAGGTTTATTATATTCACCAGTTAGTTGGAGTTATAATCAAACAAATGATACATTTACACTTTATAATTCAACATGGGATAATAGATTATTGATTATCCAATCAAACGCTTCAATGAAGAATTATGTTGATGCTCAGATTTTAACAGTGTCTTCAAATTATTCTTGGAATGAAACTCGAGCAGGATTATTATATTCACCAATTAGTTGGAGTTATAATCAAACAAATGATACATTTACACTTTATAATGCTACATGGGATAATAGATTATTAATTATTCAATCAAACGCTTCAATGAAGAATTATGTTGATGCTCAGATTTTAACAGTAACTTCTAATTTTTCTTGGAATGAAACTCGAGCTGGATTGTTGTATT
>CAYXNP010000008.1:0-9049 GCA_964466575.1 Candidatus Woesearchaeota archaeon
CGAAGCGGATTTTTTACGAAGTAAAAAACCTTTAGGGTGGGGAGGACGTCACTTTGCTGAAGTTTTTCACTAATATGGTAGCTATACATATTAACCTCTTTTAGCTTGTAATCTTTCTTAATTCCTCGATAGAATTAAATCGGATATACTTTCCCTTTCTTATTTTTTCAAGCCTTTCTAAATATTCTGGACGTAATTCTGGTTCAAGAAAACTTTCTCCATAGACTTTTAGTATGAACGCCAACGCCTGAGATTTATTCTTGAAGCCATGCTGGGCTTTAACTATATTTAATATTCTATCTTCTTTTTCTTCCATGTTAATTATACTTTGAACCATTTTGTTATGTTTTATTATGGATTATAATGTTTATATATTTTTTGTTGAATAGGCTCGCTCTGCTCGCTCATCTTTTGTCGCTCAACATCAGACATTGTCATGATGTTTCGCTAGTAAAATATTGATATCAAAGAATTTGAAATATTTGTGACTTCAATTATTTTTTACGGAGAAATCAAGCAGAGCAGATTTCGGAGTAACATCAAATCATGATTGGTTTTATTATGTTAATTTTCGTGAACTCTCGAGCAGTTCATAGTCCCACCATCCACTCCCCTACCACCCACCCGAGTCGTTAGTGAATAAATGAACTGCTCGTTAGTTTTTCTTCTTTTCAATTATGTAACCATTACTAAGTTATAACAATAGAAAAGTTTATAAACTTTATAGAAGGAAGTATTTCATGGAATTTAAGGATATTTCACCTGATGAATTTGCATCATTCCAAATGGAAGACCATGAAAGACCTGGAAAAACACCAGATTTATCAGATGATTCTTTGAGAAAGATTGGAAGAGAAAAAGTTGATTCTTTGAGAAAACTTGTTGTTGAGATAGAACATCTTATTCAGGAAAGAGAGGTGTTGAGTAAAGAGATTTTTAGTGAAGGTGAGAAAATTAAGAAAGAGATTAATTCTTTTATTTCTGATATTCCCTTGGATTTGACGACGTCGGGAGAGGCTGCTAAAGTTAAGGGCGAGTTGAGTCAAAAGAAAGTTGAGATTTCTGAAATGCAATTGAATGAAAGGGTTTCGTGCTGGAAAGATGTTGCTGTTTTGAAAAAAGAACTTAGAGATAATCAAAGAGAGCTTGAAGAGAAAGAGTCGCGAATTAAAATGTTAGATGAAATTTTGATGGAGGGAGATTGAGATGAAACGAGAATATCTAAAAAAAGGTCGTGAAGCCATAAATAATCATTTAGTTGATTCTACAGCGATTCTCACAGAATCAACTCCGCTATTTGCGGCTTTTGAAACATTAGCAGTTGGAATGTCGCCAGAAGTTTCTATGAATACTAGAATGATTGCTGCTGGTTCCGCATATGCTGGATTAGGATATATTTATGGAAAGGGGAGAGATATTTCTAGGAGATTATTTAGAGTTACAGATAAAACTAGTGAACGTTATCAACATTTGCATGATTCTTTATATTCTGGAGCATTTAATTTAGTACTTGCTCCAACTATTTATTTTTTCGCAGGAGAAAAGGATATTAGTAAAATTGCAGTTGGAACTGCGTGTGCTATAGGATTGGGTTCAGTTAATGGCGGACCAATAGGTTATAGCATAGACTTGTTCAGAGATTTAACTGGAATAAAAAAGTCTGAGAGAATACCTAAAATATTGAGAAGACAAAATTCAAAAGTTAAAAAAAGTCTTGTTGCTCTTTTAGTTGGAGGAGCGATCGCAACAACTACAGGAATTTATGGATTAACTGCTGATAAAAAAAGAGATTATCAAGAGCCGATAGCAATTGTTGAGAAATATGAAAACAGCGAAGGGGTTAAAGAAAGCAATCTTGAAAATGAATTAAACTATCAAACTGGAGGAAATTAAGATGAATAAAAATGGAGTAGAGTTTGATGTAAGAGATATGACTATTTATAGAGGCTATATTATTGATAGTAATACATATTATGATGTCTTAAAAAGACTAGATACTCTTGGAGAATCTGGAGAGGATGTTTCATTGTATATAAGAGAAGCAAAGAAATATTTAGTTGGAAATTTATTTAGAAAAGCATTAGAAATTTCTAGGACTATGGATTTTACTCCTGTTAAAGATACAGACGGAAATTACCAATATTATGTTGATTCAACTAAATTAGCAGATTTAAGTGATGTTCTTGATGAATTTGAAGTGCATGGTAAAGAATATGGTATTCCTAAACCAAAGCTAGATAGAGTTAAGGATAAACTTAATAGAGTTATTGCAAGACGAAAAAATCATTACATGGATTTACATAAAATGTATTCTGGAGAAAATAAGAACGGCAATTCAGGAAATGGAAATGGTCATGGAAATGGGGGGCGAAAATAAGATGAAACAAGGATTTATGACGAGGTTTGAAGGAAATCGTGCGAGTGAAACCCAAGTTGTTGATAATAAAGGATGCGAGAATCTTGAAGATGCTGAAATTGAAGAGGTCAGAGAAAGAGATGTTAATGGGAATCATGAGGTTGATATTTATACGACTCATGGAAGAATTGAATTAGTTGATATGACTGAAGAAGATATCAGAAAATATCTTGCTGGACGCGGAATTGATGGGCATGAATTAGGTGTTCATGTTCTTATAGGTTATGATACTGAAAATAGAATTAAATATTTATTTAGGAGAGATTGAAATGGAAATTAAAGATGAAAGAATAAAAGGAAGACAAAGTGCTTTGAGATTAGCTTTGACTATAGGAAAAGAAAATAAAAAACTCACAGAAGATGATGCAAAAAAGATATCTCAAATTTTTGGATTTCCGGAATTAGAAATTGGCGGAGAATCAGCTTCTTGTGAATATATTAAAGAATGGGAAAGAACAGGTGCTCATCAAGGAGGATTAGACAGCGACGGAACTTATTATTTAGAAATGAATTGTCATGAGCCGCTCGAAGTTATTGGAGAATTATGCCGAAGAGGATATGTTATAAAATATTCAAGAGTTTATCATGATGTTATGGAGCTTGAAGATAACGAAAGAGTTGAGTTGAGATTTTAGGAGAAAAATAAAATGAAAACAAAAACGAAAGAAAACGGAAAGAGAAAGGAATTAAATTTAGTTGGAGCAGGAGAATAATAAAATGAAAAAATCAATTGAAAGATTATCAAGAAGAGCGAAATCATTTGTAAAAGCAAATAAAGAAAGACTTAATTTTAGGTTTGGACAGATTGCAGCAGATTTAGTAGCCGGATATTTTGCAATATCTTCTTCTTTAATTTTATCAGATGCAGTTCCAAGAATTGTTTATGAAAATGCTGGACTTTGTGATTATGCTAATAGTGCAGTTGGATTAATGTGCGCTGCTTTACCCATTCCATTTTTTTACATATCTAAAAAGTTTTCTGATATAGCATATTCCCCTAAAAAAATAACTCTTCCAAGATTGGGAATTTCTTTTTATGCTGATAGGAGAGACGAATTTCATGATGATGGAATAGTTGAATCTATTCCTAATAGACTTAAGGAAGTTGATGAAAAATATGGAATAGCTCAAGATGATGATGTTTATTCTGGACATTCCAATAGTTTGGGGGTTGAGTGTCCTCGTACTAATACTGAAGGTGGAAAAGTTAGTAGAATTTTTTATTTAGATCATCCTGGACTTCAAAATACTATTTTACATGAAGAAATACATGCTCTTGATAGATTCAGAAGAATGGATAGACTTGAAGATAAACTTGAAAAAGAAAACGGGGTTGTTTTAAGAGGACTTCAAAATATTGAAAATCTGGAGATAAAAGCTGAATTATCAACTCAACTTGGGGGAGAAAATTGTGTTGAAGTAGATAGGTATAGGTGGAATCAAGCAAATACTATTGCAGGCGAAATTGTTCAGAGAGGAGACGGAAGAGGAATGGATGAGTTGTATGTTGAAACAAAAGAAGGTTTTGTTCCTGTAACAAGTAAGAAATTGGGAATGAACTACAAAATTCCTATTTTATCTCAGGATATTCCAAGAGTTTATACAAGAGAGGAAGTTGAAGCTATACGAGGTTTTTCTTAAAATGACATACCAACGCCCTTTAACCGTCGAGGAAATGTGCAGGAAGCTGAAACCTGTATTTGGAAAAAAGATTGATAATTTGTATCTCAGGTATAGTCTTGCTGAGACGCGTGAGGAAAAAGATGAGCTTATGCATTTTGTCAACGCGTTGTATCAGAAAAATCTTTCGGTGCTTTTGAGCAAGAATGTTTTGCTTGAGCCGCCAACTGAAAAAGAAGTTGCAGGAGAATATCCTTTGGCGATGGTGAGTTATGCGAACAAGCAACTTTATCCGTTTGCTTTGAGGGAACACGATTGGCCTCGGCATGTTTGCATTTCAGGAATGTCAGGAAGCGGTAAGACTACTTTGGCGTTTCATATTCTTGAGAATTTTATTAGAAAAGACAAGCCGTTTTTGGTTTTTGATTGGAAGAAAAGTTTTAGGCCGCTGATGGCGATTGATGATAGTCTTGTAACATTTACTATCGGCGACGATTCTATTGCGAACAGATTTAAAATGAATATTCTTAGGCCGCCAGAAGGCATCGCACCTAAGGAATGGATTACTATTTTGTCTGATTTATTGGCGGAGAGTTTTTCTGTCAGCTTTGGTGTTCATAAAGTTTTGATAGAGACTATTGATGAATTATTTGAAGGTTGGAATGTTTATGGAAATAATAAAAATACTAATATTGAACCAGGAAAATATTATCCGACTTGGCAGCATGTTAAGAAAATGCTTGAGGATAAGTCGAAGAAATCGAGAGGAAGAGAAGCGACTTGGGTTGAGTCCGCGATGAGAATTGCGACGCTGTTGACTTTCGGAGCTTTTGGAAAAGTTGTTAATTACGACGGAGAAAAGAGCATTTCTGTTGAGGACATTCTTGATAAGAGAGTTATTCTTGAAATGAATTCTCTTGGTAATGTTGAGAAAAAGTTTTTCTGTGAATTTGTTTTGACTTATATTTACAAACTTAAGAAATCTAAACAGACTAGAATTTCAAATAGTTTTGATCATGCGATTCTTGTTGACGAAGCGCATAATATTTTTCTTAAAGATAAGACGACGTTTGTTAAAGAATCTGTTACTGATATGATTTATCGAGAGATGCGGGAGTATGGGACTTCTTTGATTTGTCTTGATCAGCATATTTCTAAGTTGAGTGATACTGTTAATGGGAATTCGGCATGTCATATTGCGTTTCAGCAACAACTTCCTCAGGATAGCCTTGACGTTTCGAGAATAATGTATTTGTTTGATAATAAGGAAATTTTTTCGCAGCTGCCTGTTGGTTCTGCTGTAGTGAAATTGTCTGAAAGGTATACGTCGCCTTTTTTGATTCAGGTTCCTTTTGCTAAATCAAGAAATATTGAAGTTACTAATGAAGATATTATAAAAAGATTAAAGAGTTTTGTGCTGCAGTTGCAAGTTGAAAGAAAAGACGACGAGGAATTTAATGAGAATTTAATTAAACCAGAGCAAGTTCCTGTTGAAATAAAAGTTGGAGGGGGTGGACTTGTTAAAGAAGTTAAAGTTGTTCGAGATTCTCAAGATGATTTGATTCAAAGAAGTATTATGGGGCAAATGAATGCATTGAATGATTCAGTTGTTGAAGATGTTAAAGTTCAGGAAACAGAAGAAGATATTTTTTCTCAACTTAAGGAATTAGTTGAACTTGCTGAAGCTCCTGAAGAAGAAATTTCTAAGCAAGATGTTCTTAGAAATTTTATCAATGAAAGGTTGGGTCTTGGAGAAGATTTTGATACTATAAGAGAGAAATTGATATTTTATAGTGATGAGGAAAATTTAGTGGAAATCCAGATTGCAATAAATGGTTTTGTCGAGGATAAGTCTTATAATGAATATCGTAATTTGTTACCACTAGAAAGTTTTAAAAAGTCCGAGATACCTCAAAATAATAGTGCAGAAATAAATATAAATAATAGAAACTTTGGTTATGAAAATACGGACCAGAAAGAGTTTTTAGATTATTTAAGACAAAATCCAAATCATAAAGACGCTACAGTTGAACTTTATGGGAAGATTGGATTTTCAGTTCGAAGGGGAAATAAGATTAAGAATGAACTTTTGGATAGAAATCTGATTACAATTAGAGAAGAAAAGAATCAGAAAGGCTGGAAGAAAATTATTCGGCTCGTGTAAAAAACACGGCAATTCATATTCAAACACATAAAAAACAAACAAAACACAAAAACAACCCACACAGATAAAGACACAACAATTTCATTGATTATCCAAGCTAACAAGCCCGAATAAAAAATATGCGAATTGAATCTTTGAATGAAGAAAGTGGAAAAGTGGAGATTTGCGTGTTGAAAAATACATGTGAAATACTCCTTAAAAAGAGACGACGAGAACACTTAGTTCTTTTATACATAGATGACATCATATCATTTTTCTTTTCCTTCTTGGAATACCTGAAATACCAACGTAATACGTATTCACATACGCGAAATACCTTTATTGTTTTACTTTATGTTAAGTAGTCCTAAATCTTAACATACTTTACTAATATTTGCTTGCTCATTATCATTCGCAAGAATCACTGCTCGAAATCCAACTCGCGCCCACGGTTTGAAATAAGTTCAACTATAGCCAAACCGTAAACACTCGGCTTGAATTTCTTCGTAAAAACGGTTTAAGACGAAAATCCTGACAGCGTCGGATTTGAGCCAGATATAATACGAACGACTTTGGAGTGAGTGGTTTTCTAAAAAGAAAGGAAGGTGAATCATGAAAAAGAAAAAACGAATAGCAAAAATCTGTACTCGTCGTCGGAAATCAAAAAAACAAAAATCGCCGACGGTGAAAGTGAAGGAGTTCAAGGAAAAGGTTTTATCCGGAGAAATTGTTCCGGATGAAGGCTGGTTGGTTCCTCGAGAAGTTGTCGAGGCAGAGTTAACGTGAAAAGGAGGAAGTAAATCATGAAGAACGTCATTGTAGTAATTGCGTTTGTGTTTGTGGTTTTTGTATTCTCTGAAATGTCGGGTGGCTTTACCGAACTTGTCCGGATTTTGTTTTCTCCGGAATGAAGATTGCACTCGCTCCAAAGTCGCTCGTGTTCATTATTGGCTCGAAGATTCTGTTTCACTTGAATCTTCTCGCTTAAATAAAATTAATGCGAAAATCCTGACAGCGTCGGATTTGAGCCAAGATTACACGAGCTTGCGAGTGAGTCATTGACGGGAAAGAAATTGTGTAAGGTGGAAAGGGGCTTCCCAAATTGATTCATCAACAGAATTTTGTTGGTGGGTTTTGGCATTGCCAAAGAAGTTCCCTTCCTGTAATTATCCCATCTCCTCTTTGGATTTGAGGAGAGAATGCTCGTCGCAACCTCCTGAGATGACTGGCGGACATCTCTCGAGCCTCTTCTCTCCTCGTTTTTCTTATTTTGCCTTAACACCCCATGGGGCGGGTTGATTCATTGCGGCCGAATCCCCGCCCATTTTTTCATACATTCCAACGTCCTTCCTGGACGTTTTTACGAGCCCGACTTGGAGCCGGTTGGGGGCTCGCATTTTTCAAAACAGCGATGCGAATTGCGTTGATGAAAATAGATTTGAAAACGAAAAACGAAAGCGAGGTGATTGAAATGGAAAATAAGGCAGATGTTCCCCTTTGGTTTTCGATCCTCTCGCTCTTTTTTGCAGGAGCGATGTTGATGTATCAAGGGTTTGTCGGCGAAGATGAAACTTACGTCAAGGGATTCATTTTCTTTTTGGGAGGAGGATTTTTATTCCTCTCTTTCACTTTGATTTATTTTTTCAAGAGGGGAGATTTCACGAAAGAGAATTAAGTCGCGACAGCGACGGAAAGAAAGGAGGTTAATGATTTGTCTAGTGTGTAGTTTGCCTTAGCAACCAGCAAAAGTCGCAGCGTAGCGCGACATCAATGTTTTTTTATCAACTTAAGGGGTTGTTCGATTATGGCAAAAGCAAAAAAGGGAAAAAATGGCAAGGCTCGACGGGGAAATGGGGTTGAGAAAAAAGTTAACATTCTCAAACCTTTCGAGATGGCTCGCGTATTGAGTGGCGTTGCTATTAAACATGAGCTAGAAAAAAGTGGAAGAGGAAAGGAGTTCCGAGTTTAACAAACGAGTTTAGGTGAATTCTAAAACTCGTGCTTGTCGGTGGCTTTTTGGTTTCAAAATTCAAGCCGCGAATTTCGTGGTTCTAATAATTTCTCCTTACGGGGAAAAGAATTTGTTCGCACTTCATGCTCAATATTAATTGCTTCACATCCTATTTCATTTGGATGTTCTGCTGATTAAGAATTAATGTCATAAACTTCTTCGACGGAAAACCATGACGAAGTCGGGTTTGGAGTTATTGATTACGAGCTTGCGAGTGCAAAGAAAGAAGGTTGTAAAATGAATCGCAAGAATGAGTGGTACGTGTTTCTTAGCGGGATGTTTTCCGCTCTGGTTATCTTTTTGGTTTACTTGTTCGGAGCAACCGACGCTTTCGCTGGCGAATCCAATGTGGAAGAACGACCGGCGATAATTCAACAGTCGGCTTCTCCGACGGTGCCACAAGTAGTGGATATGCGACGGCAGTCAACACAATCAGTTCAACAGCAAGTTCCCGCTCAGCCACCGTGGTTGAAGGAAAAAGGTACCCTCCTTCCTTTCGAGCAGCACGGATACTCGAAAGAGCAACTCGATGTGCAGGAAGGCGGATGTCATTGGTTGAAATGTCGCAGGGAAAAGTTTTGCGACAGCGTTTGCGGAGTCTTCGACGAGAGCGTCGGATTTGTAGCCCGAGGAATTTATCTTAAAGGGCACGAAATCCTTTGCGAAGAGGAGTGGCTCGATAAACAACGAGCTGATTTCGGATGCGTCGACGCTTGCAGACCAGCAACGCTGATTTGCGGTGGCGGTATCGTTGTGGACAAAGTGCTCGCGACTGGAGTTGGATTAGTAGAAACTTCCGTCGTGCAAGGACAGAAAATCGGCGTTCACACTTTCAATTTAGGAACGTCGCCGATTACTT
>CAYXNP010000008.1:9059-45491 GCA_964466575.1 Candidatus Woesearchaeota archaeon
GAGCCAATCCGGTCCCGGTTTATCACATCGCCTCCGCAAACACCACCGGCATCGTCGCCGAGTAGTGGTTTCGTCAGGCAACCACCTGAACGGGCGTATAACCCGGAGCGAGGATAGTAATGAAACCATAAATACTGCCTCCTTATGGAAATAGTTATTGTCCTCGCTCAATTTTTTGTTTTGAAAATAATGCTCGCTCGTAAACTCGCGAGATTTAATCTGGCTCAACATCCTGTTTCACTCGGATGTTTCGCTTAGAAAATATTTAACACATTAACTTATTCTCAGCGAGGAGATTCAAATGAAATGGAATCTTCGAGCTATTAAGGATACGAGCGACTTTGGAGTGAGCCAAATTGAAACGAAGTCGAGCATGAAATTGAAACTAACTTCTCCGTCGATGAAAACAGAGACGTTGAGAGTTTTAAATAAATAAGAAATGAGGAGAGGCGAGTTAATCTTCTGACTAACTCTAAGAAAGGAGAAGTGTACAGCCATGCACTTACTTGTCTCTCCTCTTCAGTTTTTCCCCGTCGACGCTGTCACTTGCTTATCTTCCTGCTATTCAGCGTCGGCAGTTTTTCTAAAGCCACTTGCGGGAACCCACGCCATTTCAATATGGCATCGCCCGCACTTTTTCAAACAAACACGTCGAGGAATCGATGTGATTAGAATAGATTGGAGGGGAGTTCGCACTCACCCAAAGCCCCACTTTCTCTGAGTGTAGTTAAGCGAGCCCATCGTCTTGACAGAACTCCTCTCCTTCACTTCGAGAAAAGGAAAGGAAGGAGGTGATGCCGATTAAGCATCTTCAGAACAAAGCAGTATAATTCATGTCGACGGAGCTTTCATCAATACGCGCTTCGTAAAAGGTGGAAGCTCCGCCCTTTTTAAAAACACCCGCTTCGCTCGTGTTATCATTGGTTCGAAGATTCTGTTTCATTTGAATCTTCTCACTGACGACGGAAAGGATAACACAAAAACTCTTTGAAGTCTTTGTGCTTCAAAAAAAGAGTTATCTAAATAAATAATCTCACGAACTTGTGAGTGAGAAATTCTAACAAGAAGGAGGTTTTCATGAAGGAGAAAGTGAATTGTGAAGCGAGTTTTGGTACTATACACGTCGCATCGTCGACGCCGACTAGAGAAATCTGGCCGAATTTAATAAAAAGAAAGGAGAAGAAGAAAGAAGAACAGCCCGGCTGGAAGAAAAAACTTTCTGCCGTCGGGAAGTAGGCTCGCATCAGCGAGGTCCAGTTTTGATCAAGGAGCTGTTATGAAAAGGGGAACAAGTTTCACATTCTTCGGTTTAAAATGCAAGTCATATGATTACACCCGGAAGTTGATGCAGAAAGGAGGAAAGAAAACAAAGAACAAGAAGTAATAATAAGTAAACTCGCAATGCGAGGCTCAACTTTGAAAAGAGGTTGTCATGATGGAAAAAAAGAGTGGTAAAGAAGTATTTCGGGGAAGGAGAGGAGAAGAACTTCCTAAACCAAAGAAACAAAATGTCGGCACGAAACCGATACTTCTGGCTTCATATAAAGAACCAGAAGCTGTCGGTTTTCAAGATTGTGATCCGGTCTATTCTCCAATGAGTATAAGTCACGGAGATACCGGACGGGGGCCACTTGAAACTCAGCGTCGTTAAAACTTCGCGAAGAACGACGAGAGTTTTGAGAAAGGAAGGAGGTGATTGTTTTCATCAAAAGAAGAAGGGCCACCTTAAGGAAGGGGTTCAAAAGCCCAGAAATCGCAATGGTCTGAATTAGACCCTGAGGAAGTAAGAAGGAGTACAGATCATGAAGAAAATCGAAAGTCGCATTCGCGGAAGCACTGGTTTTGTTTTCGGACAAGGCCACGCCGTCAAACAGTCCATCTGCACCGACGTGATTTCCTCCAAAGCGTAACGAAGAAACGCCAGGAAAGAAACGTCGTAGGTAAGTGACGTATGGGAGGGGGCTCGGCCGCAATAAAGACTAAATGTCCTAAGCACGAAAAGCCGAGCTCCTCCTCGCAATCATACAATTCATATTAGATTCACACCCACCACCTCGCTTTGGAGACCAGCCTGTAGATAACAAATTATGGGCTGGTCTCCCCTTTTTTTGAAACTAAGAAACAGGCTGTCTAAAGTCCCAGCCACAGACAGTCCTGGGGCGTCCTTCATCCCGGTTTTCCCTCGTGGAGATGCCCCATTTTGAAATTAGCAGAGAGAGTTGTATGATTATAATTCTCTCTTTCAATATATTTTTTTATTCAAGATAGAATTACTTTTTTAAAGTAGTAACGTAATATTCCGCGATAGCTTAATGTAGAGCAGGTAGATGGAGTTCAAATCCTTCTCGCGGAATCAACTTGAAAACAAACACGCTTTGTGTGTGAAGTAATAAGTAGACTTGATAGGAAAGGAGACAATCATGAAGATTGTTCTTTGGGCGTTTTTTGTAGTAGTATCAATCATAGGGGCAATCGGATTATTAATTAGCTGGTTGTCTCGATTAGTAAGATCTCAAGAGCCGATAACTCGAAAGAATTCAGTTCCGGTTCTGAAACACGACGATGAAGAAGGAGATTAAAATGAAAAACCAAAATAAAGGTGAGTTAGGAGAAGGACGTTTCGAGAAAGTTGTGATAGGTGTTATTGTAACTATCGCAGCGATTTATTTCTTAGGTAAATTGTTTGGATTGTTTTAAAACGCGCTTGTCGCGTTCGAAGAAATTTAGATAGGGGAATAACCATGCAGACCAATAGCCACATTAAGAAAATCGCTAGCAAGAGAAAACGACCAAGAAGGGGGAAGCTAAAACGCCAACAGAAGAACCAAAGAAAAGAAGCTGAAAAAGAGCATCAAGATTGAATCTTGAAGAAAGGAGTCTGAGATGACTATTCTAGGTGCTTCAAAAAAGAAAATGTCTTTCGAGGAGTTTAAGTTTATTTCTCCTGGAGACATCGTCGTCTTTGTTAATTTAGATTCGTCCCTGGATTTTTTTACCCTCGGACAAAGATACGAAGTCCTTTGCACTAGTGGCAATATGATTATAGTCAAAGACGACAGGGGTATGGAAAGGAGATCCCACTTCAATAACTTTACGATTCACTGCGGGAGATAGGGAGAAGCGGAAGTTTTAGTTAAGGGGAGTGTGGGAAAAAGTTTAAGAAAAAATATTGGAGGTGACTTCGGAAAATACCAGAATAAGTAAAACTTAGTGTGTTGTTGCATGGCGACGATATACTATGTGCAGGTAAGTAGAATTGATGGAGGAAAGTGAGATGTTTATCACGTTTACGGTGATCGCTTTCTCCGGGTTCGGCATTTTATGCTTCTCTCTTGTTTTCGGAGGGGATCATGAATTCGATACCAGTGCGGATATTCATGTCGATGGAGATATCGATGGACACGGATTTGGCCGTTTTATGAGCATAAAACTCATTGCATCGTTTGCGACAGCTTTCGGTGCCGGCGGTGCAACGGCCAGTGGTTATGGTCTTCCGGGTTGGGTTTGTGTTCTGACAGGATTGGTTTGTGGTATTTTGCTGGTGATGGTTTCTGGCTATATCATAAACCTTTTCAAGAAGAACCAGTCCAACTCAGCGTATACGATTTCGAGTTTAAAGAATTCATTTGGAATCGTTACGCTTAGAATACCCGAAGATGGAACAGGAGAAATCCAGGTTTCATGCGGTGGGTTTTATCGTTCTTTGTCTGCACGAAGTGAGAACCGAACTGCGATAAAACAAGGGACTCATGTAGTTATCGTGGAGACAACCGACCCTGTTCTCGTTCGAGTGAAAGGTTCCTGAGTGTTCAGGGGCTAAGCTAGAAAGAATAATTGGAGATTGAAATGTTTAATACAATCCTCGGGAATCTGGTACTACCAGGAAGCATTTTGATGGTGATTGTTACCTTGGTGATCATCGTCAAAATCATGTCGCGGTATTACATCAAGGTGCCACCCAACAGAGTGTTGGTCATCTACGGTCGCCAGTACAGCATCAAGGTTGGCGCCGGGGGAAAGGAAGATGTTGTCAAGAGGGGTTTCAAAACAGTGACAGGTGGTGCGTCGCTCGTTATTCCCTTTTTGGAAGAGAAGATGGCGCTTTCCCTCGAGGCCTTTCAGGTGAAGGTCGGTGTAATCAATGTTCCGAACGAAGATGGTGTTCCTGTAACCGTGAATTCGGTTGCCACCCTCAAGGTTGGAACAGATCAAGAAATGTTGTCTGCCGCCGCCAACCGGTTTCTTGATGGTGGAATCGAGGCAGTGAAGAGATTCGTCCAAGAGGTTTTGGAGGGCGGGCTCCGCAACATCGTCGCTACGATGTCAATCGAATCCTTGATTAAGAATCGGGAAGATTTTGGTAACAAAGTTCAAGAGCAGGTTACTATCGACCTGAAAAAGCTTGGACTCGTTGTTGACAACTTTCTGATTCAGGACATCAGCGATCCGAATGGTTACATCGAGGCATTGGGTTGGGCAAAGACGGCACAGGTTAAGCGCGACGCCGAAATTGCCCGGGCTGATGCTCAACGCGATCAGACCATTAAGGTGGCAGAAGCTCAACGCGAGGCGGACGAGAAATCCAGTGTGGCTTTGCGAATCGGTGAAACTGCCAAGGCCAAGGCTCAAGAGGAAATCTCGACGGCAGAGATGAATCGAGATACTGTCAAGGCCCAGAACCAAGCGAAGGTTGAAGCGGAAACGGCCAAGATTGCAATCGCGGCTAAAATCGCAGAGGCCGAGAAGGATAAGGAGCTGCGTGTTGCCAAGATTGCTGCTCAAGAAGCAGAGACGATTTCGCTAACTAAACTTCAGGCCGAAGAGAAGAAGCGTAACGATGCTGAACTCGAGGCCACCATCATCGTGAAGGCTCAACGCGAAAAAGAAGCGGCAATTACCAATGCCGAGGCTGTAAGAGAGTCAGCTATCATCACCGCAGAAGGTGTGAAGCAGGCCGAGATTCTCAAGGCAGAAGGTGATCGCCAAAGCGCAATCGAGAAGGCTGGGGGTGATCTTGTCAAAGCCCAGAAGGAAGCCGAAGGACGCAAGGCCGAAGCTGCAGCTGAACAGGCCGAGTTGGAAGCCAAGGCTGTTGGTAATCAGGCGACACTGGAAGCCGCAGCTGCTGGTGACAAAGCCAAACGTTTGGCCGAAGCAGATGGTACCAAAGCTCTGCTTAACGCGGAGGCAGAAGGCACCAAGAACAAGCTTCTCGCTGAGGCAGAAGGCGTCGAGAAGAAGGCCATTGCCTATCAGAAACTCGACGCTGCCGGTAAACTTCTCCTTATCTTGGATGCGACTCCAGGTATCGTGGATGAACTTGGCAAGGCTATCAAAAACGCCGGCGAAGGAACATTCACACCGATGGCAGCCGCAATCGGACAAGGCCTTGGTAATGTCGGAGAAATTCGCATTATCGACTTTGGTTCGAATGGATCCGACGGCCACTCATCACTCAGCCGTTTCACAGAAGTTGTTCCTCGTTCGATTTTCGAAATCATCGAGAAGACAACTGGACTGGGTTTTGACGCTGCCATCTCCAAGCTGTCTCAGTTGATTGGAGTGGATGTTCCGACCATGTCCAAGGGTATCGGCGATCTTTTCGCGGATTCCGGCGCTCCATCAGATCGCGGTGAACCTGTGCTGACTCCGGTTGGTGGGGTAGAGGAAGGAGGAAAAAGTGATGTCGCAGAAGGCCGAGGTTCCCGTCGACACAATTCATAAACGGATACCGTACAGACTCTTGAGTCCAAACGATATCGACGGGCTTGTTGTCTGTGCGGCAGATCCGCGGTATCAAAAGGCGTTTCGTAATTTTATCGAGCAGGATCTCGGAATGCAGAATCCAGTTGTGCTCGCTATACCTGGAGGGATTGGAGAGTTGGTTTCTCCAGGAGCTGTTAAAAACGCGAGGCGCCTTGCTGATCAACTCAAGTTATTGGTGAAAGACGCGAGAGTGAATCGAATCATTCTTATCAACCACGCTGACAATCAGGCTTTGCATAAGCTTTTGGGAATGTGGACATCTGTGCTTCGGATTCCTGTTGATAAGGACCTGAGCATCCATGTTCTCGAGCTCGCAGAGAAACTGGTTGAGAAGTATCTTGGCGTGAGTGTCGAGTGTTATCTCGCGAAAGCTGAGGAAGATGGAACAATTCAATTCTTCCGACTGGATCACCAATAGCAAGAATGAATGGAGAAGCGTCGCTTTCACAGCCAGTGCGAGTTGGCGCTTCTCCTTTTTAGGGGAAGTGGGAAAGAGTTTGAAAAACAAAACGAAAGGAGTCTCCGACTAAATCGGATTAGTCATCCAAGGTGAGGGGAGAAAAGTTTTTAGTAAATGAAATCGCTTTGCGATTTCGAAGAATTACCACTCACTTCGTTCGTGTTATAACGTAGCTCGAAGTCTGTTTTACAGGACTTCTCGCTGAAAAGGGTTAATCCAAAAGTTTCTGATACATCATTGTGTCTGGAAAAAAGGTTATATCCTAATGAAATGCGAACAGAGCGAGTTAATCTCAGGTTGAAAGGATGTATCATGAAACACAAAAGCTTCATCTTCGTTGTTACGATGTTTTTCGTTACGCTGTTCTCGACGTCGTCGCCGGCAGTCGCGGGTTGTTTCGATTTCGATATCTGCTTGCCGAACCTGTGCAACATTTGCGCGCCGTGTTTCGATCCGTGCGAATCGGTCGCCTGTGCCGGCGAGGGACTCTGCGACATTCTCGGCGGAGGAGTCAAGGTCGTCGGTGGAATCGGTTCCGGAGTGGCCGGTAGCGTGGGATGTTTGCTCGGAGCCGGTTCGGAATTATTTTGCGGAGTGTCTCAAGGCATTTCCGAAATCGCTTGCGAACCGTGTTACGTCCCTCGCCTGTCGTGTTGTCGTCAAGACGATAGTTACTTGCGATAACGAACAACTTCCACCATGGTCATCGAAGTTTAAGCAAGTTCAACGCGAGTTCATAAGTCCCAACCTCCGTCCCCCGACCACCCACCCGGACGAAGTGCGGAATAAATGAACTCGCGATTATTTGAATTTGCTAGAATCAAATTGAATTGAGGGAGCGCGGATTCTTCAAAAGAGATGAAGCGCTCCCTTCGCTGTTTTTGTGGGAAGTGGGGAAAGAATTTAGTTGTAGAAAAAGTTGCTGTGTGCAGCGACGGAAGAAGCTGTTTTGGAAAAGAGGAAGAAATGAAAAAAAACACTGCTTTAGGTTTTGTTCTTGGCGTAATTGTGGGTATTTTAGTAGATTGTTTTATTACAATGGTGGTTAGTAATGTGAGAGAAGTTGTTTTGTATGAAAAAGAGGATTTACCGAATGTGATAAGAGTTCAGGAGTTCGGAGTAGATTCAATCTTTGTTTATGATTTTGGCGAAGTTTCCGTGCCAGACATAGACGGAGTGACGATGACAAAAACTCTTTTCATTTCACTTTCGGATTGGATGGACAAAATAGAGTCCGAATCTTTACGGGCTCTTAGGACGGTCGAGATAAACACACTCGTTGAGATATACGATAATTAACGTCGAACTATGAGAGCGACGGAAAGGAAGTAAGAGAAATGGAATTAGAGAAAAAAAGAACAGAACTCGAAATGAGGTTAGCAAAAGATCAAGAGCCCGCCTTGTACTCTCTCGGAAGCTGTCTTGTCATAGTTCTTGGATTGCCAATTTTGTGTTTTCTTGTGAAGGCTTTTGAGAGGATGTATTATGGGTATGGTTTTTGGCCGTGGAATTGGTAATTAAAAATAGCAAGGCTGAATTAATCATCCTTAACAAATCATATTCCGATTTGGCATTGCTATTTTTTTTGCAAAATTTCTGAAATGAAAATTTTGTTTATTTCACTCACGATTTCATAATCCCACCACCGTCTCCCCTACCACCCACCCGAGGCGATACTGCGTTAATGAAATCGTTCGTTATCTTCTTTCAAACTTATTTTTTTTGCAAAATTTCCGAGATATTGCGCTCACTCTGTTCGCGTTAGTGTTTGTTTTTAACTAGATTCAAAATTGTTAATGTGATAAAGATAAATCTTAGTTAACATAATTCATCGAGCGAGTGGAACGCTTCAAAATTATATCTTTTTTGCAAAATTTCTTCTAAAACATCTTCATTTCAATCGTATTTGAATTCACCAAAATGTTTTTAAACGACTTTTTCATGGAAATAAAATGGAAGAAGAAAAATATGATTCTGAAAATACTGGACTAAAACCAGTTCATTCTACTCATGAGAAGTCTGATACTATTTCAATTAAGGTGCCGCCGATTACTAAAAAGATGCGGGAAAATCCCTGGATGGTTGCTACTATTGTTTTAGCAATTGTTATAATATTTATGGGATTTATGTTTTATAGAGGCGGTGGTTTGACTAGTGGTGTGATTACTGGGAAAACAATTTCAGAAGATGATGCTTCAAAGAACCTTGTTGAATTCTTAAATCAAGATGCGCCTGGACAATTTACTGCTGGAGATGTAGAAACAGAATATGGTATGTATAAAGTTAATATTAATTTTCAAGGAAGAGAAATTCCAATTTATGTTACTAAAGATGGAAAGCTTGCTGGTTCATTCCAGCCATTGGTTTTAGGTGATGGAGCTGGTGGAACTGGAAGTAAAGTTGATGTTTCTGAAGATGATGATGCTGTTGAAGGTTCTCCAGACGCGCCAGTTACAATTATTGAATTTAGTGATTACGAATGTCCTTTTTGCGGAAGATATTTTTCTGATACTTATCCCCAGATAAAAAAAGATTATATTGATACTGGAAAGGTCAGACTTGTTTTCAGAGACTTTCCTTTGAGTTTCCATCCAACTGCAATGCCGGCTGCTCAAGCTGCTGAATGTGTTAGAGAGGTTGCAGGAAAAGATGAAGCATATTTCAAATATCATGATAAACTTTTTAGCAATCAAGAAAGTTTGACTAATGAGAATTTGAAGAAGTGGGCTAAGGAAATGGGATATGATATAGGTGCATGTTTTGATTCAGGAAAGTATGAAGACGAGATTAATGCTGACTTGGCTGATGGACAAGCTGCTGGAGTTTCTGGCACACCAGCGTTTTTTATTAACGGACAGTTAATTGAAGGCGCGCAGCCTTACACGAATTTCAAGAAAGTTATTGACGAAGAGTTGGCGAAGGCTTGATTGTTATTAATCGCTTGTTAAGTAAACCCTATCTTAATCTGAAAAACCCAATAAACCCAAAATTGTGCTCACTTTGTTCGCATATCTTTATAGTTAATATTATCCGACGAAGTCGCAAATTTTATAATTAAATATCTTAGATAATTTAAATAATATGTTTGTTTGATTCAAGAAATGTTAAGTTAGCAACTTGACTTAACATCACCATAATATTTTTAAATTCTGATGATTAGATTTTTTTATGGATAGGAATGTGGATAATGATCGTGAAAGATTAGAGAGAGAATTATTGGTAGAATATGATTCTTTAAACCAAAGAAATCCAAAACATCCTTTACTTGGACTTATTTAGGGAAGAGATGATGGATTTGTTTTTACTTCTTTATTTGATAAACATTATTGTGGCGGAACGATTAAAAGAAAATATGAAAAGTATGTTGAAGAATTAAAGGCAGCTTAAAGATTTCTCCAAAATTTATCTAACTTATCACATTCAGTTTCTTTCATTTTTTCAGTGATTAAATAAATAAAAGAATATACTGCTTCTAATAATTGACCTGGCCGGGAATTTTTTTGCGCATAACTAAGAAGAAGGCTATGCAAGTATGGATTTTTTGCTGCTAAATGCGCGCTAATTTCGCTTGTTATTTCTGTTCTTTTTTCTGCGAACTCCTCCATTTTTCTTAAGTAGAATTCTTCGTCTATTTCTGGCAAATCATCAAGCGCCATTTTCCAAATAAGTTATTTCTTCTTCGCTTAACTTTAATTCTTTTTGCACATCTGGGTTTTGTAGAATTGGTTTGAGAGTGTTGAATTCAGACATTGCGCGTTTTGAACCGATGTGAACGTATTTTGCATATTTGACTGCGATGGTCTTTTTTTGGGCGTTTTTTTGATTTGACATCCAGATTTTTAAAATTCGTGTTGGTTTTTTGTACGACGTGAAACCTGTGTTAGGAGTTTTTGTTGAAAGTTTTGACGATGAAATTCCGTAGCTTAAGAAAATGTTTTCGTAAATTAAGAAACGCCAGTATTGTTGTTTGTAAATTCTTCCTTTGAATAAATCTGCTTTTGATAAATAATCGAACGCAGTGTACAATTCTTTGTTTTTATATTCTGATGGAATATTTTCTTCGAGCCATAATAAAATTTGGTCGAGGGGCATATTGACCTCGTCGAATATTCTGAGTGTTTCAGGAGTTGGTTTTCCTTTGAAAATTAATTTTAACGCGTTGAAGATATCCTTTTCTTTGTTTCTTTCATCGAGCATTTCTGAAGTTATATTTTTTGAATCTGTTTTTGATAATGTTTGTATGTCGTTTATTGCTGCTCTTATATCTCCTTTTGCTTTTATTGAGATGCTTGTTAAGATGTTGTTGTCAATGAACAGGCCTTCTTTTTTGAGAATATTTATTAAAATGTCTTTTGTTACTCTGTATTCAATTTCTTTTAATTGGACGAGCTCTGATTTTTGCCTTAGTTGGGAGAATTTTTTGTCCCAGATGTTGTTGGCTGTTACGATAACCGGATATGTTGTTGTGGAAATTAAATCGAGTAGTTCCTGCAAGCCTCCGCGGTCAACTGCTGAAATGCCGTCGACTTCGTCTACTAAAATTATTTTTTGTTTGTTAGAAGAAAATAATGATTGCTGTTCAATTGCTGGTTTTAAGACTTCGTCGAGTTTTTTTCTGTCTCTAAAATCAGATGCGTTTAATTCGAATATTTCTGAGTTTGTGTCGAGCGCAGCGACGTGAGCGAGTGTTGTTTTTCCTGTGCCCGGCGGGCCATGTAAAATTAAAACATTTTTTTTGCGGGCTTTTGTTAATGCTGCAAGAAAGAAACTGTTAACGAAATTTTTTATTTTTTTTATAGCTTCGTCTTGACCTTTTACTTCTGGGAATGATTTCGGACGGTATTTTTCAACCCATGTTTGTGTTTGCATTTTTTGTTAAAGAGGTTTGATTTTATAAAGATTTATTTGATGATTGATTAGTTTTAAAAATAGCTCACTCGCAAGCTCGTGAGTATCATAGCTTCGAACTGGCTTCTCGCACAGTTCTACGCAGAAGGGAAAGGTTAATCTAAAAAAGTTTTGATGTAGTTATTTTAATTGATATGACTTATAGATATTATTAATATTAAATTCAAGTTAATATAAATGGGGTTGAATGACGCGAGTTTGCGAATGCTTGATGCCCTCCAATTTGAATCCCTTATTATGTGGAGTCTAGTTCGTGATTTTTTCAGACATCTTATTTCCCTATCCCAGCGAGGACAAAACTTGCTAAGAGGGATTGCAATTGGATAAATGTGTCTGAGCCTTCTGTGATTCTGAATTCTGTTTCGCCTGTTTTTTCAATGAGTTTCATTTTCAGCTCCGGCTCGACGGGAAGATTCCAAATTTCTTTTTGAATTGATTTTATGATGTCTTGTCCTGAGACAGATTCTTTCAACATTATGTCTAGGAGTTTTTCTCTGGCCTCGACGAAGTTTCCTGATAATGCGTAATCTAAAACTATTCTGACGTCTTTTGGTTTTGAGCCTGCAAGAATTGTTGAAATTAAATTAGCAGTTATTGTCGGAGAAATTACTGCGGTTGACTGCAAAAGGTTTATACTTCTACGACAGTCGCCCTCGCTTCCGTCATAGAGTATTTCTATTGCTTCCTCGTCGATGGTTAGGTTTTCATTTTCAGAAATTTTTTGAATTACTTTTTCAATGTCTTTTTTTTCGAGAAGTTTGAATCTGAAAATTGCGCAACGTGATTGTATTGGGTCAATGATTTTTGATGAGTAGTTGCATGATAAAATGAAGCGGCAGGTTCCAGAGTAGTTTTCCATTGTTCGTCTTAGTGCTTGCTGGGCTTCTTGAGTTAGCGCGTCTGCTTCGTCGAGGAAGATTACTTTGAATGGCACGTTGCCGAGTGCTTTTGTTCGCGCGAAGTTTTTTACTTTTTCCCGGACGATTTGGATTCCTCTTTCATCTGAAGCGTTTAGTTCTAGGTAGTTTTCTTTCCATGTGTCTTTGTAAAGTTGTTTGACGACGACTAATGCCAATGTGGATTTTCCTGTGCCGGCAGGACCGGCGAACAATAAATGCGGTATGTTGAATGATTGTGTGAATGATTCAACTCTTTTTACAATGTCGTTTTGTCCGAGGACTTCTTGAAATGTTGAAGGACGGTATTTTTCTGTCCAAATTTCGCTTGTCATAAAAAGTTAAAACTGAAAGGACTTTTAAAGATTGTTGTGAAGAAGAAGCGTTTAAGTTTCATTTCACAAACTCGACGTTTTTGAATTCTTCAAATTCTTTGTCTCCTGTTAGAAAGACAAGGTTATTCTTTATTGCAGTTATATATCCAATACAATCTGCGTAAGATAATTTTCTTTCTTTGTTCTTATAACGAAATATTGCAGATTCTATTGCTATGTTTTCGTTAATTTCTATAAGGACAAAATTTAGTTTGTTTAATATCTTTTTAATTTCTTTTTCATGAATTTCTCTTAAAAGAAAATATGTTACTTCAGAAAGATTTAAGGAATTTGTTAAAAAAGTTTCTTCTTTATACTTTTCATAATTTGGACTGCCTTTTATGATTTCTATTATCGCATAAGAATCAAAGAACTTCATCTTTTAATTCCCCAAAGCTCCTCGTCAATTTCATTCATTATTTCTTGTGTAGATTTTTCTGGTCTTTTTAATTTTCCTTTGAGGATTCCAAATACATCTTTTACTTTTGTTTTGTTTTTTGTTTCAACTATTATTTCAATTTCCATTCCGTCTTTAATGTCTTGTTTATCGACAATGCTTTTTGGAAGTATTACGCCGAATGAGTTTCCCCATTTCCTTACTTTGACATTTGTTTTTTCCATAAGTTATACATGTATAATTTGTATTTAAGGTTTTCGGAGAAGGACTTTTAAAGATTGTTGTGAAGAAGATTAATCTAGATTTATTTTTTATCACTATTATTATCATTATTATCAAGTTGAATTCCGTTAGCTATGATTCTTATTCTCGCGAAGAATGCGCGAACAAATTGAATTTTATTTAGAACGAGCTCGTCTTAATTTACGTTTGCGCTTTTCTTTCCTAAGACGTTTTCGCTGCCATTTCCAGCGCATTTGTCTTTTCTTTTTCCATCGTCTGCTTGATCGCTTCATAAAAAATTGGAGAAGAATTTAGTTTTTAAAGGTTATTGTTTTATTAAAAATATGAATATTCAAGAACTTAAAATCCATCATGAACGGAATAAATTTCTTATTAGAAAAAGATTGGATGAATTTCGTAAAATAATTAAAAGTAAAGATAAAAAGGAATATTTTAGGGAGTTGTGTTTTTGTTTGTTGACGGCTGGAACGTCAGCAGAGCTGGGAATAAAAACAATAAATCATCTTGGAGGGGTTATTTTTTATGGGAATGAAGAAGATATTCTTGAAAGTTTGAAAGAAGTTTATCGGTTTTATAATGTTCGCAGCAGATTTATATTTTTAGCTAGAGATAAATTTAAGTTAATAGATTTTACTAAGGGGGGAAATGAATTGAGAGATGAAATTGTTAAGAATATTTTGGGTATTGGATATAAGGAGGCTTCGCATTTTTTGAGGAATATTGGATATAAAGGATATGCTATTTTAGATAAGCATATTATTAATTGTTTGTTTGAGTTGGGAGTTATAGAAGAGAGTAATCCTCCCAAAAATAAAAATGAATATTTAGAAATTGAAGAAAAGATGCGGCAGTTTGCGAAAAAAATAGAAATTGATTTCGATGAATTGGATTTAGTTTTGTGGAGCTGGAAGACGGGGAAGATTTTGAAATAAAGGTAACAATTAATTTTATAAATGGATTATTTGATGTTCTTTTATGGATGAAAGGTATTCATTGAAAGATGTTGCGAGGCTTGCTTTTGAAGATTGGGAAGATTTTGTTGATATGGTGAAAATAAAAGGAATTCCCATAGATTTTTCTCTTAATTTAGCTGGAAATGATTATAGAAATATTTTTTTAGAAACAGACATTGAAAAACTTAGCAAATTAGTTGTGAGTGAACTTGTTTTTAATTCAATGAAATCTACTTTGGCGATAAGTGCATTAACAGATATTCTGAGGGAGAATTTTAATAAATCTCGTTTTTTAGAGAGACTTCCAAAAGTTGAAGTTGGATTGTATTCTAGAGATAGAGAGGATGTTTTGTATGTTGAAGATAATGGAAAGGGAATTTCTCCAGAAATAAGAAGTAAGATTTGGGAATATGGTTTTTCTACTTTTGGGACTACGGGTATTGGACTTGTGGGAGTTAAAAAGACCGTGAGTGAATATCGTGGAAGAATTGAGGTTGAAAGTGAAGAAAATGTGAGAACTCGATTTTCTGTTTATTTTCCAAGATGATTAATTTGTTTCGCTTGACGAGGATAAATGTAAAATACTTTTAACATAATTGTTCATGAAAAATCTTTTTTTATTGCAGATATTTCTTTTTTAAGATAAGGAATGTCTTCGTGAACTGTTTTCCATACTGTCTCTAAATTTACTCCAAAATAATGATGCATTAGTTTGTCTCTCATTCCTGTAATTTTTATCCAAGGCACATTATTATATTTCTTTCTAAAACTTAAAGGCAGATTTTTGACAGCTTCGCCGATTATTTCTATTTCCCGGATTACTGCGCTTTGTTTCTCTCTATTTTCAAAGAACTTTTCTTTTGAGACATTCATCATAAACAATTCTATATTTTTTATATTATCAAGTATATGGTTTATAAAAATAAGAGCGTTCTTTTTCATATTATTCTTACCTCTTCAGAGAGAATTTTATCTTTAAGATAAGGGCTGATTCCGCCATAAGTCAGTAAATCAACTCTTTTTTTTAGGGCTTTCTTTAATTCTAATTCTATTCCAACTAATGTCATTAAACTTTCATCACAATCAATTAGTATGTCAATATCACTATTTTTTTTGTTATCTCCTCTTGCATAGCTTCCAAATAATCCTGCTTTTGCTATATTATGTTCTTTTAGAACTTTAATTATTTTTGTTATAATTGACTTATTATTTTTCATTATATGCAAAAGCTCATGAAGTTTTTAAATATTGAGTTTTATTTTGGCTTTAGATTTTCTTGTATTTTTCTAAACAAATAGATGGATTAATTATCTTCTCATATTTCTTGTGATTAGTTTAGAAACTATTTTGTAGATTAGATAAAGAATTACTAATGAAATTATTATCAGGATGAAAGCGTATTTTCCGATTTCGAGATATTTTATAATTTCGTTTAGCGTGCTTCCGAAAAAGAAACCGAGCGAGGTGTAGAGAATTGTTAATGGAAGAGTTGTTATTATTGAGACGATTAAAAATTTTCTAAGAGGAACTCTTAATGCGCCGGACATAAGCAGAGTGATTGTTGAGAGCGGTGCAGTTGGTTTTCCGATAATCATTGCCGCGAGAAAGTTTTTGTTAAGTTTATTTTCTAATTGTTTTATTTTTGATTTTTTTATTCCCCATTTTGCTCCGTATTTTTCAACGAGGGATTTTCTTAAATAGAATCCAACGCTGTAATGAATTAAGTCACCAATTACATCGCCTAAGAAAGCTATTACAAAAATTATCCAGATGTTGAAATAACCAAGAGAGGCAGCGAAGGACGCGAACATTGTTGTCAAAGGACCTTCGGCGATCATTAAGAATAAAATTGCGACATATCCAAATATTTGGAATTCTGAAAATCTTGAAATTAGTTCTGGATAATTCATTTTACTCTTTTTCTGATGATAATATTGAAGTTATGATTAGGATTCCTAAAACAGAAATAATTGTAATTGTAATTGCTTCAATTAGTTTTCCCTGGATTGGACTAATACCTGCGGTTATGTTTACCCATTCTGTTATGACCTCTTTCCATGTTAAGGCTATTAAAAAACCAAATGCAGCGACGATTGCAGTGTTAATTGATTTCTTGAATTCGGTTTTGAATGCTTTTGCAGAAGATTTTGCTTTTGAATGAAGGTGTTTTAGTCTTGAAACTTCTTGTTTGAGTTCTTTAACTTCTTGTTTTTTTTTGAGTTTTTCTTTTAGTTTATTAGTCTTTTTGTTTTGTTGTTTTTCTTTTTCTGGCATGAATTTATGAAGAAAGGTTGATTTTTAAGTTTTTGTTAATTTGGAGCGTGTCTAAAAAATAGTTTTTTCTAATGGTTTATTCCGACGCAATTTCATAGTCCCACCATCCACTCCCCTACCACCCGCCCGAGTAGTTAGTGAATTAATGAAATTCCGTCGGTAAATAATATTATATTGAATGAATTATTCGACACGCCCGTTAATTTGCTTCGCCTGACGGCTCAGTTATTAAAGAGAGTTAATCTAGATTCATTCATTCATAAGTTGAGTTACTTGCTTTTGCTTTGTTTCACCCCCTCAACCAAGCCAGTATTTTTGGTATTCTAAAAACTTATAAATGATTAAATTATAGAAATTTAATCATTAAAGCCCCTGTAGTATATGGAGGCCAAGTATGTCTATTCGCAACCCCACTCGAAATTCGGGCGATTTGAAAGTCTCGCGAAGTTGCTTTACTCGCGACCCCGCTCCACCACCATCGCCCAAAGAACCTAAACGCGAAGTCGTTCGCCCTCTCAGCCGATCTAGCATACTTGGATTTATTATTTGCAGAGGAATAAATAATTAAATCATGCAAACATGATTTAAAGAAGCCCCTGTAGTATAGAGGCCAAGTATGCCTATTCGAGCCCACGACTTGCTATTAGTATCATTAGATTGTTCAAGTCGTAAACTCTCACCCTCTCAACCGAGTTCGGCATACTTAATTCTAAAAACTTATAAATGATTAAATTATAGAAATTTAATCATTAAAGCCCCTGTAGTATAGAGGCCAAGTATGCCGCCCTCTCATTACCGAAGTTTAGTCGATGAGATGGTAACTTCAGTCCCCTTAGGACAGGTATCCTTGTTATATCCTCTGATTTTTTCAAGGATATTTCAGAGAACGGCGGTGACCCGAGTTCAAATCTCGGCGGGGGCATTAGAACTAATAGGGCGAAATATTTATAAAGTAGGGCTTTATTATATTTCTTAATGAAAACACCATTTGGAAAAGTTAATATAGAGCGTATTGAAATAATTAAGCGTGCGTATGAAATAGAGGGGAGAATGACTTTAAGGCGTTGCTTTTATGTTTTATATGGAAAGGGAAAAATAAAAAATTCAAAAAGCGCATACCAAAGTTTATCACAAATATTTCTTAAAGCGAGAGAGTTGGGTTATTTAGATTGGAATATTATAGAGGATAGGCACAGACAAATTTTAAGAAGAACTACTTATAGTGATTTTGATAGTGCGTTTGATATTTTGTGTAAATATTATAGAAAAGATAGTATGTTATCACAAGATAATTATGTTGAAGTTTGGATAGAGAAAGACGCAGTTGCAGGAATTGTTTATGATTTAACGTATGATTTAGATGTGTTGCTACTAGTAGGGAAAGGATTTGTTAGCGGAACACATTTAAAAAAAGCGAGCGATAGATTTAAAGAAATTGATAAACCAATTACTATTTTATATATTAGTGATTATGATTGTGAGGGTGAATTTTTTAAAAGAAAAGCAGAAGAGAAATTAAAAGAGTATGGTTGTGAAAACGTTAGTATTAAAAAAATTCTTTTAACTAAACCACAAATAAAGAAATATAAGTTATTAATTAATTTTGTTGAATTTAAAAAAGAACAATTAAGAAAAAATTATGTTCAAGAATTTAAGAAAAATAATAAAGATTTAGGGAATGACGGAGAAATACAAGTTGAGTTAGACGCGCTTTCTAACATAGAATTAAAAGTGATTTTACAAAAAGAATTAGATGATTTGGTTGATAGCAAAATAGCAGAATTATCAGATACGGAAAGTTTGAAAGAGGTTGAAAAATGGAAAAAGAAAAATTTAAAAATAAAATGAAAGAACAAAGTTTAGTATTAAAGATAAAGAATGTTAGCGAGGCAGATAAGAGCTATAATTTTAAACACCTTATAGAACAGCAATTAAAGAATATTCTAGAAAATAAGAAAATTAGTAATAAGAATAAACAATTAATTATTTCATTTTTACAGAATTGCATTAATGAAAGTTTAAGTAATGCAAGAGTGAGTTTTTATATTTCAAAATTTAAGATTATTACTAGGATAATTAAAAAAGATTTTGATAAATGTGAAAAAGGAGATATTGAAAAATTTATTAGTGAAATTTCTAGTAGGTATGATAAAGCAGAAACAAGAAGAGCTTTTATAGTTACCATAAAAAAGTTTTATAGATATTTAACGGGTGAAGATAACCCGAAAGTTATTAGTTGGATTAAAGGAAAAAATTATAATAAAACTGCAAAACGCCAAAGTGAGAAAATAAAAATTGAGAATATTTTAACAGCGCAAGAAGTAGAATTAATGATAGAAAAGGCGAGTAATCCACGAGATAGAGCATTAATGGGTTTATTGTATTATAGTGCGGGGCGTATTGGTGAGGTTATTATTTTAAGAATTAAAGATATTGAGTTTAATGATTATAGAACTATTGTAGGTTTGAATGGAAAAACGGGTTATAGAAAAGTGCCTGTTATTGAATGTAGTAAGATGTTAAAGGATTGGTTAGAATATCATCCAGATAAAAATAATAAAGAAGCGTATGTTTGGGTTAGTTTTGCAGATGTTAATAGAATTAAAAATTTAAATAAAGGCGGAAAAAATAAGCAAGAATTACGAGAGCCAAAAATTAATTCTAGCCAACATATCGGGGTTAGATATGTAGCTAAACTTTTAGGAGAGTTAGGTGATTTAGCGGGAATTGATAAAAAAGTTAATCCACATAATTTTAGACATTCTAGATTAACAGCTTTGGGAATAATGGGTATTGATGAAGATATGATAAAACTTTATGCGGGGCATAGTAAAACTTCTAATGTTACTAGTATGTATAAACATTATAGTTATGATAACTTAAATAATGAATTTGATAAATTATACGGGATTAAAACAGAAGAAAAAAATAATGAATTGATTAATTGTTTTAGGTGTGGGCATTTAAATAGAAATACGCTAGAAGTGTGTGAGAACTGCGGTTTAGCTTTAAATGTGAAAGAGGCGGGAAATTTAGATAAAATAAAAAAGAAACAAGCGAGCGTAAATAAAATTATGAAGGTATTGTTAGAAGATGATGTATTTAAGAAATTTCTAGCGCGTTATTTAATTGATAAAAATATGGTTGATTATGCTAAACAATTAGCCGAAGAGGAAAATTAAAATATAAAATAATAATATTTAAAAAAGATATAAACCTTAATAGTATATTAAAAAATGAGAAAAGAAAAAATAGAAAAACGAAAACGTGGAGTACCTTATTTAGGTAGTATTGATTTAGAAATTTTGGAATTTTTAGATACGCCGAATTATATAGCAAATAAAAACGGGTGGGCGGTTTTGGATGTTGTTGAAAAAATGGGAATACAACATAATAACCTTAAACCGCATATTGATAAATTATTAAAATTAAAATTAATAGTTGTAGTTGATTTAAGCGATTATAAACATAAAGGAAAAAGGATTATTGAAAATAAAAAAGTTGGTTTAACTTCTATTAAAGCTAGAAATAATTTTTGGCTTGAAAATTATGCGGATTTTGATGGGGATGAGAAATATAAAGAAGAGGCAAAGAAAGAGAATGAATATTTTGATTTTATTATTTCATTCTTTAGAGATATAAAAAAATATTTTTATGATAAAGAGAATGAAGAATTTTTAAAATTAGATTTGCGAAGTAAAGAAACGCAAGAAAACTTTAAACAAAATTATTCAAGAAAAAATGAAAAGACAACTACTAAAAAGTAACTAATGTATTCTTTTAGTTTATATCTTATTAAAGTATATTAGCACAACATTTAAATAGTTTTAATAAGATATTATTAAAATGGTGCAGACAACAAAAACGATTTCATTTACAGAGGAACTAGATAGGCAATTAGGTGAGGCGGTTGATGATTTAAATAAAACGCAGATTACGGGCGCTATTTCTAAAAGTAAAATAATTCGTGTCGCTGTGTCGGAATATCTGGAAAAGTTAAATAAAATAAAAAAAATTCGTAAAGATTACGCAGACGTAACTAAAACCGCCGAAGATATTTTAAAAGAAAATGGATATTGATTTTTGTGTAACAGACGCTAAATATTGGAAACCCATAATTGAGGAAATTAAAAAAATTCAGGAACATCGCGAAATTTTGAAAGCTAGTTTTGAGGGAATTAAATAAATTTTTTGAGGTAATAAAAATGTGTTGTGATAAGTATAAAAAAGTAAGAGTAATTTTTGAGGATTTAAACGCTATTAATAAAAGCCGTTCTAAAGTTGGTTATATTCTTTCTAAAGATAATGAATTTGTAGAAATTAAAACAGATAATCGCACGGAGTTTATACCGATTTGTAAAATAATCAGAATTGAGGTTTTAGAAAATGGATATAAATAATTTAACAAACGCTGTAAAAGAAATAGAAAAAAATATTAAGATATTGGAAAATTCTAAATTTGAAAAAATAAAATATCTTGTTAAGAATGGGCGACAAGTTAAGCTAACTTTATGTAATGATGATTTAAAAAATTTGTTTGATGTTGAAGAAATTAAAAGTGTTGAGAAATTTGTAAATACTTCTAAATTTTCTAAACAAGTTAGGATGTATGAATTTAAAAGTGGATTTATAATTTTAAAATGAAACAGAAAAAAGATTATGAAAATACAAACGGGTTAAGCGATAGCAAGTTAAAAGAATTATTTGATAGAAAGTTTAGAGAAGTTTTAAGATTAAGAAATTGTGATAAAATAAAAATTAGGTTGGTGAAAAATGGAAAATAATGATAAGATAATAGAACGGGGAAAACAAACTTTTAAAGAAAAGGAGAAATTTGAAAAAATGAAATTAAAGAAAGACGATATTGTTCAAATTATATGGAGAGACGCTACTTCTTCAGAAGATTTTCCAATTCATAAAATTAAAAACCCCACTGAAATGTTATCTGTTTGTAAAAATGTTGGTTTTTTTGTTGGTAGGGATAAAGGGGCGATTTGTGTTGCAACACAAATTAGCGATGATTTGAAAATGGATTTATTAGTAATCCCTTTAAGTTGGACTATTAAAATTATAAAATTAAAAGGTAAATTAGAAAATGGAAACCCAAAATAATTATAATGTTGATAAGCTAGAATTTAGGCAGATTGTTCTAGGGCATATTAAAAGGATTTTAGAAATAGGTAGCCACGAGTTACGGGATACCACGCGACAGATTGATACAGCTAACCACACGCAGATTATAGAACAAGAGGATACAAGATATAGTTATATACAAGCGATAGAAAATTTAGCTTATGTTTTAATACCTTATTTTGATGATGAGATATTACAAGTTTATGAAAGATGTGAGAGAATTATAAATGGGTTTGGTTATGAGGTTAGAAATATTTTAAATAAAACATTTGAACGAATAAAAAAGGAAACAGGGAAAGAAAATTTAGAAAATGTTTTTGTTTTAGAGATGAGGTTAAGATATTCAAAGAAATTATTTATTGCATTAAATATGCTGTTAAAGAGAAATGATTATTTGAAGAGTGCTATTTATGGAGAGGAGAAAGATGAAGTTGCGCAAGATAATGAAGAGAGTGAGGAATAATGGCGAACGCAATAGTAATTTATCGCGGGAAAGCAAAAAATAATAGTTGGGCGCGTTGGATGGTTAGCAGAACTATGAAACAGAATAAAAATAATCTTATTTCTGTGGTAGGAAAAACGGGCAGTGGAAAAACCCTAAGTGCTATTTCTATATGTGAGATAATGAGTAAAATGGATGGTGTTCCTTTTGATGTTAAGATACACGTAGTTTTTACTTTAAAAGAATTAATGGATTTAATTAATAGCGGAAAGTTAAGGCGAGGTAGTAAAATAGTTTGTGACGAATTTCAGTGTAGCGTATCCGCGCGTGAATTTCAAACTAAAGCAAACAAAATTTTTAATTATGTATTAAGCACGTTTAGGCATTTGAATTTAACTTTATTCTTTTGCACACCATTTGAAACCTTGTTAGATAAGAACACTAGAAAGTTATTTCACGCACGTATTGAAACTATGAACATTAATAAGAATAATCAAACGTGCAGATTAAAACCGCGCTATATTGAGTATGCAGATTTTAAAGCCGAGCCATATAGAAAACAAATGATTGTTTGCTATAAAGATGATAGTGGTAATAATAAATCGCGCCCGTTATTTTATTGGGATGTTCCGCGCCCGAGTAAAGAGAATGAAGATAGTTATGAGAAAATGAAGTTTGATTTTACTAGAAGATTGAATAAAAATATTTCATTAGAGTTAAAGAGTGATAGAAGTTTAACAGATGAGTATAAAGAAGAGATAGTAATTAGAAAGCCACTAACACAAACGCAAGAGCGGGTTATGAAAGTGCTAGCAAACATAAAAGAGAGTAATAAGTTTGAGCGTGCAAGTGAGATATTAAAGATTAGTTTAAATGCAATACATCAAAACAAGACATTAGCAGAAAAGAAAGGTTATAGTGTTGGGGAGTTTAAAGAAAATGTTGAAGATAAGAATACAGAACAGCAATAAGTTTATTGATGTGGCGGTTGAACATCCCTATTTATTAGGTAGCCCTGAAGTGTATGAGCGAGAACTTAAACCAAAGCTACAAGAGATTATTAATAGGGATAACTTAAAGTGTAGCGGTTGCGGTAAGCCCTTAATTAATAGGGGTTGGAAATGTGTTAATCACCGCCCTATGAGTGCGGGCGGGTTTAAAGAAAAGTTAAGGGTTGAAAATAAAGATACAGCAATTCATTATATAGATTATGAATTAAAAGATATGTGGGCTATGTTCTTATTTTGTTTTGATACCCGCGCAGATTGTATAAGTAAATGGAAAGACAAGCGCCCAAAATGAATAAAGATATTGATAGTATGAGCCGAGAAGAGTTAGTTAGATTAATTAATAATATGATAAATGAAAAGGAGTTTGGATTAAACCCAATTAATAAAGTTAGTGTTTGTGATGTTGAAGTAGCTAGTAGTATGGAGAGTTTAGATAGTTGTAAGAAAGCTGTTAATGATTTGATTAAACAAAATAAAAAGTTTATTACATTAAGACAAAATAAAATTAAAGCTGATAGTTTAGGTTATTTTGGGTGAAGTGAATGTATTACTACAAAAGTGAATGTAGTAATATGTAGTAATTCACGATTTATAAATAAAGATAATTCTGTTTTCTTGATGTTAAAACTAATAGCTTGTTTAATCGCGATTAGAATTTCTAAACAGATTAGAGAGAACTATATTAAAAGATGTGTTGGGTGTGGCGCGGAGTTAGATATAGAAGATTATTTTTTTAATAATTGCTGTGAGTATTGCGGTAGCACACAAGGTTATGATAAAGAGTATTGTGGAAATTCTGAATTAAATAATTGTGTGGTGTTAGAAAATGTTTAAAGATATTGAATTATTTAACCCGAAGTTTGTAAGAACAGAAAGAGAAACTACTAACTATGAAACAGGCGCGGATTATAATGAGAATATTTATTTTGATTTTGTTAATGGTGATTATGTTGCGCGGGATAAAGAAAGATACTGCGATTTAACTTTAAAACAATATTTAGAAAATGTTGAGAGAGAGAAAGGGTTTGTTAGCTATCATATATCTTTAAGGAGTTCGGACAACAAGAAAGCGTTATTAGTTTTTGAAAGTGATAAGAAAGGTGATGATGTTATTAAAAAATTGACTAGGTTAGTTAGAGAGAAGGGCGTTAAATTTATTCTTAAAACAAGTGGAAATAGAAGTTTGCATTTAGTAATACCTATTATTGCAGAAACCGAAGAGGAGTATAATAGGCAGTGGCTAGGGATATTTTATTTATTAGACGCAAGAGATAGAGAGTTTATTGATGAACAATTAAATAAATTTTCGGGGCAGGTTAGGGGTTTTGAAAGTTTGCATTTAAAAACTTATGATAAAAGCGAGGTTTTAGAATATGATTAATTTAGAATTAGAAGATTTTGAGAATAATAAAAGAATAGTTAATAGCTTTTGTTTAGAAAATAAATCTAATAAAAATTCTAGCGCGGGTGTTACTTCGGTTATGGGTAGAAGTAAAAACACCCGTTCTAGTTTTTTATTTGATACTATTGAACTAAATAGACAAGAACAGCTTTTAGAGGTTGCTAGGAATTTAAAAAAAGGTGAGCGTGGTGTTTGCTTAACTTACATAGCTAGCAAGTTAAAAAAGAATGATGAGAATAAAAAGTTTTTTGAAAAGGTTGTTAAAACTATTAAAGATAAGCGTGAGTTTGATATTAGTGAGGAGTTGAAAAAAGGTTATAATGTTTTTGAGAAAGGTTATAGTAAAAAGCTAGTTGATAAAACAGAACACGGGCGAGAGATTGTTAAGGCGTTGTATGGATATGAAAGAGAACTTATTATTAAGCGCGGGATAAATGAGGTTTGGGATGACTATAAAGCAAGAGTTAGTTTAATTGAAGATAAAGAAAAGCGAGAGAGAAAATTTAAGGAATGTGAAGAGGCGAAAGCATTTTTAGAAGCGAGAGGATTTTTAGAGTTTATACCTGACGCACGTAACGGAATACAAATTTATCATAGTTTAAGATTAATGGAAAATAGCGGGGGCTTGAAAATTACAAGAGAGGATTATAATGTTTTGGATTTAGGATTTAAAGAAGATATGATTAAAGGAACGCTAGCAGAGAGCGGGCTTAATGAACTTAATGAAGAATTGAAAGAAGTTAATGAGCTTGTTAAGAAAGAGTTGGAAAGTAAGAATATGGTTGTTGAGTTTAAGCCCGAGATACCAAAGCCCGCTAAAAATGATTATGGCGATTTTGGTTTAATGAATAAAGGGAATAAAAAATTTACAAAAATATATTATGATATTGAAACAGATTATAAACAAGAGGCGTGTTTAATTGGTGTTTATAATAAAGATTTAAAGAGGATTGTGTTAGCGCAGATTGTTAAAGAGATTAGATTAAAAGAGGGTGAGCAAAAGATTAACCCGAGATTTGAAAAAAGTTATAAGGATGGTTTTGAAATTATTAAGTGCGAGGTTGTTAATGGATATGAGGCGGTATTTTTAGCTGATTGTGAAAGTTATTTAGCTTGTGTTTGTAATTCTTTAATGAGGCAAGGCGATAAAACACCTAGCATATTAAAAGAAATGATTAAAGGAGTTGATATAAACTTTAATTATTTTTCAGAAATTTACAACAATAAAAGGCGTAGCTTGTGGATAGCGCATAATTCTAATTTTGATATTAATAAATTAAATCTAACTGCGAGAAATGGATTAAAACATATTGATAGTAGCGGGGTTAAGGTTGAAGATATTATTATTAATACTTTTGGGAATAAGAAAAGATATTTAGGTTATTTATTTAATCCCGATAAAAATTTAAATGAGCGCGAGAAGTGGGGCGTTAGCTATAAGCTAGGGAATAGAAATATAGGAGTTTATTTTAAAGCTAGCACGCAGAAATACGGGTTATGGGAAAAGCCCGAGATTGAATTAAAACCTATTCAGAAAGAAAGCGATAATTATGTTTATGCGCTTGATAGTGTTTTAGTTGCTAGGGCGTTGCAGAAAAAGAGCGCTAGCTTAAAGAATTTAGGTGATGAGTATGATTTAGAAGTTAAGAAAGCAGAAAGCGAATATAATTTTAAGGGCGGTGAGTTGTGGAGTAGCGCAGAAAAAGATATTAAAGAAGTTGAGTATTTGATTAAAGATTTATTTGTTACTGATTATGTTTTTAGAGAGCTAACGAAAGAGCTTGATGTTATTGAGAATTTACTAGGGTTAGTTAAGATTGATAAAGATAGAATTAAAAAACACGCGTCTGAAATGCCTTATTTGTATAGGGTTTATTCTACTGCGAGTTTATCAAAGCTGTTTTATCAAATAAAGTATAGTGAGGATTATGATGATTGGAAAGTTAAACACGGCAATTCTAAATTTTATGAAAATATAAACGAGCTGTTTAAAGAGGTTTATAGCGGTGGTAGAGTTGAGATATTTAGGCACGGGATTATAAAAGATAAGAAAATAGTTTATTCTGATTTTGCTAGCTTATACCCGCACACTTCTTATTTAACAAATGTAGAGCCGTTAATGAATGATATTTTAAACAAGAAATTAAAATTTACTTCGGATATTGAAGAGATTGAATATAGCTTTTGGGTTATGATACATAAGCTAGCAAAGAAGATTAAGAATAAAGAGCCGTTGGTTAAAGAGGATTTTTGTGATAGCGCGGTTTTAAATGTTAAAATTAATAATATTAATTTAAGGTTAAGCAGAAAGGCGAACATATTTAGAGGGAAAGTTAAAACAGACGCTAATAAAAGAAATCGTTGCGATTTAATTATAAATAAAGGTAGCGTTGTTAATGTTAGCTGTTATGATTTATGTTATAGTGTTCTTGAACAGCATTTAATTAATAATATTAATTTAGAGGATTTACAGAAAGATATTATTTTTAATAAAGGTTTAATGGTTGTGCCGAGTTATAGAACTTCTAAAAATGAAGATATGCACACGTTACTTTATGAAAGAAGAGGTAGTATTAAAAATGAGATTAAGGGGATTGAAAAGATTAAAGAGAATGAAGAAAAAATAAAACATTTGAAAAGCCAAAGTGAATTTATTAAAATTATTCTAAATGCGGGTTATGGAATTACTGCGGAATTTAATAACGATAGAGCGGGGCAATTTTATAACCCTATTTTAGCGAGCAGTATAACGGGAATGGCTAGGTTAATGAATAACATAACAGAAATAAGCACGAGGTTTTATGGTTTTGATGTTTATTATTCTGATACTGATAGTTGTCTAATGGATAGCGGGGGTTATGATATTGTTAGTAATTTGTTTAAGGATGTTTGCGAATTAAAAAACGAATTAAGTGAGAATGTTTTTGTTAATAATATGCTTATTGTAGGCGCGAAAGAATACGCATATTTTACAAATAATAAAGAGGAGTATGGGGTTAAAACTCACGGAGTAGGTTTTAGAGCTAGCGGTTATAAAAGTGTTCTTGATAAATTATTTAGAAGTTTGATTAATGGAGTTGATAAAGATACAGCAATTAAAGAGGCGGTTGGTGTTGCGCCTATGTTAAGAGGTTTTAATTTTTCACACGTATATGGTAGAACTAGCACGCTATACACGGGATTAGCAGATATTATTAATAAAAAGAAAGAAAGTTTAGGCGAGTATAAAATAGATGATAGTGTGTTTAAATGTTATCAATATGGAAAAACGGGTTTGTTTATTTCTGATTGTGAGAATATAACAAAAGGCACGTTCGGGTTAATGTTTAGATTGAGTGAGCCGAAGATTTATTTTTTTAGTGTTAAGTATGGTTTTAATGATAAGATGTTAAAAGAAGTTTTAGAAAATATTGAGGGTATATCTGAAAACGATAGAAAGATTATTTTAGAAAGATTAGATAGTAAGTATAGCGAGATTTTATTTTTAGATAAATATTTAGGGAAAAACGAAGATAATGTTAAACGTAGAATTTTAGAGGGTGTTGTTGGTGAGGGTAATGTTTGCGTGCCTTTTGATTGTGAAGTGAAAGAAGATATTAATATAAGTTTTAATGAGAAAAAGTTAGAGCTTGATGGTGTTGAATACTGCGGTATGGTTGAATTACCTAAATTTGATTTTGCTAGTAAAATGCAAGCGGATTTAACAACATTTTACAGCAAGGCGATAACTTCTATAAGCAAGAGTTTAAGCTATTGGTTTGTTAAAAGGCAAAATCCCGATAATGCAGAAGAGGTTTTTAATAAAAGAAATAGCGAGTTGTTGATACCACAGAAGAAAAACGAGATATTAGTGCCGTTAAATATGGTTGAAGTGCCTGAAAGTGAGGCACAGATTAAGCTAGCCCTAGAAGAGAGAGAAAAGAAGAAAGTTTTAGATAAATATTTTATGAAAACAGAAACGGGCGGTTATTATGGATTAAAAAAGAAAGTTGATTTTAGTGAGATTAAAGATGAACTTTTAACAATATTAAAACCTAGAAACACAATAATAACAGAAGAGTTTAATAAAAAGAAATATTGGTTTGAGGTTACTAGCTATAAAGCAAATAACTTTAATGCAGTTTTAAGGATTAATGTAGTTGTTGGAAATCCGCCAATACTAAAATATTATTTATGGATTAATCCAAGACATTTTAACTCTTTTTTTAATGTTGATTTGTGGAACGCGAGCTATACGGATTTAATGTTTAGTAGTGAGGGGTTAAGTAATGTTGTGAATAAGGTGTTTGAAATTGCTTATAATAATTCAGAACATTCGCACGGAGTTGTTTATAATTCTATTTTAAGCGGGTTTAGTAGAGGCGCGAGTTATAGCTTAAATGATTTGAAAAAGAATAATAAATATTTTTTAGATATTTGTTATAGCGTTGCGTGTTCGTTTATTGTTATGAATAGTGTTAAGCATAGCAGTTTAAAGATAGGGCGTTTAGATTTGAGTAAAAATATTAATATGAATGTTGGAAAGGATAGGCAAGATTTAGTTATATCTTTTTTACAAACGCAAATGAATAAAGAAGTTGGTGATTTTTTAGATTTTAAGAGTAATAATAATTTTGTTGATAGGGTTAGATTGAGTGAAAAAATTTATACGGCTAGTAGCGGGCATTATAGCGGGCTTGTGAATAAACGAACAAAAATAAGCCAAGTAATTTATAACAAGAGCCAACAGCTAGATTATAAATTATTAAAGAGTTGTAGAAAGAAAAGTTTTAATTCTAGACAAATAACTAAATTTTATGAACAGAAATTAGAGATAGAGCGAAAAAATAAAGATACTAATGTGTGGCGTTTAGAAGTTCAAGCATACGGATATAAAGCAATTCAGAAAGCCGTTAATAGCTATGATAAGATTATGAAGAAAATGGAAAATTTGCTTTTGATTGTGATTAGATTAATTAATAAGATTGATATGAGTGATTTTGTTTTATTAACACAATTAGGTGAAGAGAGTAAAGCGTTTAGTTTTTGGTTTAATGATATTGTGAAAGAGAGATATAAACCGCCGTTGCTTTTGGTTACGTGAGATTTTTTATTTTTATTATTAATAATTTTGGTTAGCTTTTGCTTTAATTTCTCTATTAAGTGAATGTATTACTACATATTACTACATTCACTTACTTTTGTGTTTTGAAGTGAATGTATTACTACATTCACTTACTTTTGTGGTATTTTTTAAGTAGGATATTTACACGAACGAATATGTCGCCTTTATTATTACTATAAGTTAAGCTATTCTCCGAACGATTAGAGTTTGAAATAAGGTTATGATTGTTGTGTTGATGAATATATTAGTTTTTTTATTATTCTTTTAGTATTTTTCAGTGTTTTACAGCATATAACCGCCATCACGCGCGTATTAAATTAACTTATAAGGTGAGAATTTTTAGGTATTATTCTATTGAAAGGGGTTGTTGTGGCTAGAATGAAGATGAAAGGATATAAGTAAAGAATTTCAGCAAGGGATTAGCAATAGGTTTTAATATTGTTTCTCTAACATTAATCTTGTGTGATGTCCCATAATTACTTTACACTTTAGATTTATCTAAGGTGGTATTTTATAGATAATAATTGGGAACCAAAAGTATTTTAATAATTGAATATATAGAAATTCATAATAGGAGGACTATTAAAATGAATGACAATGAATTTATCGACGACATTTTAGGACATCACCGAATAGGAAACAAAGCCATTACTGAAATGGAATTAAGTAAAGAGATTAATGAACTCTTTGATGTGAATAGAGAAATGTGAATTTTATTTTTTCTTTTTTATTAATGAAGTTGCGATTAGGAAGCAGTTAAAGATTTTCTATTTGCAAGAAGGGAAAGAGAATTAAAATGGTTTGGAATAAAGTTATAAAACCAGATTTAAAAAATGAGCAAGAAAAGGTAGCTTTATGCGTTTAAACGCTATTCTAGGGAAAGGATAAAGAAAGATATTTATAGTAGCGGTGTGTTATAAAAATACAAAGGTTTATTTTTCACGTCGGAATTTTGAAACAAAAACAATACTTCTTATTTAATTACTACTATTTTATACATAACCAATATACTTAAAAGTGTATAGGGTTAAGTGTCTTTTCGGCGGGGGCGTTCCTCAATTTGAACAGTTCAAATCTCTGCTCGCGAGCTCACTCACATCAAGCGATTTGGTAAGTTCGTGAACGTCGCTCGGCGGGGGCGTATATTTTAAAAACTTGTTTTTCTTTTCTTGTTTTATGGAAAAGAGGTTGAAGAAGTTTGTTAAATCAGTATGGAATTTGCGTTGGTATACAAAAACTCTTCTCATTATTTTAATTTTATTTGTCATTTGGTTTTTGATTTTAACTTTTAAAACAGGATTGATTTTTAAAGGCGAGATTGATAAAAGGGATTTTGGTTATTGGAATTATGAAAATGGAATTATTGCTGGTGCAGAAGAATTTGAATTACCAGGGAATAAAGAAACTTGTTGGTTATTGATCCATAGTTATTCTTCGACGCCGATGGAGATGAAAGAAGTTTCTGAAAGAATTAATAATGAATTTGGAGATTATGTTTTTGTTCCGCGTTTGAAAGGGCATGGTGAAGTTCCAAGTCAAATAAAAGATTTATCTTTAGATGATTGGTATGAACAAGTTGAAGAAGATTTTGATTTGTTGAAAAGTGGGTGTGAAAATGTTAATGTTGTTGGAAGTAGTTTTGGAGGGGCATTGACTTTAAGATTGGCTGAACAAAAAGATTTGAAAAATGTTTATCTTGCGAATGCTTATTTGACGACGACAAATCGTTGGTATTATGGGTTCCCTGTTGATTTTTATTTAGATTATTTTTCAGATTATTTGATTTATACAGAGAAAGTAGAAATTGGACAGATTAATGATCCTGAAGGATTGAAGATGCATGTTGCATATAGGAATTTTCCAATACAGCCTGTTAAAAATTCTTTTGGATTTTTGGAAACAACAAAAAATGAATCTTGGAAAGTTGAAGAGCCTGTTTTAATTTTACATTCGCCAAACGATGTTACTGCTGATTTTGATACGATGAAAAAAATTTTTGAAGATGTTTCTAGTGAAGTAAAGGGGTTTAAGGAATTTCCAAAATCTAATCATATTTTGTTTTTAGATTATGATAATGAAGAAGTAATAAAAAGTATTTTAGATTTTGAAAAGGAGAACAGATGAAGAAAATAGTTAAAAAAAATGGGAAGTTAAGTAAAAAGAAGATTGTAATTTATATTTTGTTGGCGATTTTTTGTTTTTATGGAATTATGTTTTTGTACCATTCTTCGAAGCCATTGCCTGACGGAGTTAGTTTTGAAGGAGAAATTTACGAAGTTGATGCGAACAATGTTGAATTTATTTATGATATAACTTATAGAGATGAGTATGATAATGAAATTATTGAGCAGAAAATTTTTGATAAAGTGTTAGAGACAATTGATAATGCTGAGGAATTTATTCTTCTTGATTTTTTCTTGTGGGATGCTGGCGAGGATGTTCATAGGGATTTATCTACGGAGTTAGTTAATCATTTAATTGAAAAGAAAAAAGAAAATCCCGAGATAAAGATTAATTTTATGACAGACAGTTATAATACTTTTTATGGTTCGAAAAGACATGAAGGTTTTGATAAATTAGAAGAGAATGGGATTGAAGTTGGTTTTACTGATTTAGATAAATTGCGAGATAGTAATCCTATTTATTCGGCGGCTTGGAGGATTTTTTTTAAGCCATTTGGAGTTCCTGAAAAATGTGAAAAGAGTTTGATTAAATTAGGAGGTGAGAAACGATGCATTCGGTCTGCGTTGAAAGCTTTGAATTTTAAAGCAAATCATAGAAAAGTTCTTGTTGCTGATAATTATATTAATGGTTCTAAAAAAGTTGTTTCGATTGTGACTTCTGCGAATCCAAGTTCGCATGGAAGCAAATATTCTAATGTGGCGTTGTATATTGAAGACGAGATTTGGAAAGATATTTATTATTCTGAAAAAGCTGTTGCTGATTTTTCTAAGGAAAATTTTGTCGAGCACGATTTTGATATAGATAATGTTAATATTGAAGATTCGGCAACTGTTCAGTTTTTGACAGAGGGTAAAATAAAAAAGAATTTTGTCGACGAGATTGATAAAACTGTTGGGGGCGAGAGTATTGATATTGCGCAGTTTTTGTTGACAGAGAGGGAGGTTATAGATTCTTTGATTAAGGCGTCTAAGAGAGGAGTTGAAGTAAGATTAGTTTTGGATCCGAGTTATTATTTATTTGGAAAAGATTCTAAGGGAATTCCTAATCGTTTGGCAGCGAGGGATTTAGTTAATGAAGGTAAGGGGGATATTAATGTCAGATGGTATGATACTCATGGCGAGGAATTTCACAGCAAGATTATGGTTATTAAAAAGAAAAATGGCAGGACAATTGTTTTTTTAGGGAGCGCAAATCTTACGCGAAGAAATATTGATGATTATAATTTGGAAGCTGATGTGAAGTTAGTTGCGCAGAACGATTCGAAGGTTGTTCAAGATATTTATGCTTTTTTTGAAAGAATTTATAATAATGAAAATGGGCATTATACTTTGGATTATGAAGAAAAGAAAGATAATTCTAAATGGAAATATTTTAAGTATAGATTTCAAGAAGCAACGGGAATTTCTGTTTGGTGAAATATTTATATAAAAAGATTAAGATATTTTTTCATGTTTGGTAAAAATTCATTAGGATTTTTATTTAGTTCTTTTAATAATTCTTCTTTTGAAAACCATTTCACTTCCTCAACTTCTTCCCTTTGAATTTTAAAATCATCAGTGTTTTTATCAAGAATCAATATGAACCATTGAGTGAAATAGTTGTATTCATTTTGGGTTCTTGTTTTTGGTCCTAGTTTAGGTTTAATATTTTTTATGCCTAATTCTTCTTCTGCTTCTTTAATAATGTTTAATTTATATGTTTCCCCTTTTTCAACTGTTCCTGCAACAGCGGGTCCCCATTTTCTTGGATGATGCAATTTATTGCGATGGCGTTTTGCTAACAATATATCTTCCTTTGAATTGATTAACCATAATGCTGAAACTCTGTATATATCTTTTTTCTTTAGAGAATTTCTTTTTTTAAATCCAATGAGATTATCTTTTTCGTCAACAATAATTATTTCTGATACCATATTATAATTTGATAATAATAGTTGATAAATTTGGATTAATTAGTTTATTATTCGCGAACGTAAGTGGGTGCTATTTTTATTTAACCAATAAAACAGCGTCGTTAGGGCGGACTTTGTCTGGAACTTTTATTCCGATGTGGTTGCCTTTCTTTGCTGATTTAACTGATTTATGTTCAATTTGGATTTCTTTGACATTTGTTTCAAAGTCAGTTGTTGAACCTTTAATATGGATTTTATCTCCGACATTTAAAGCACCTGAAAGTTTTATTGCAGCCACTTTTACATGACTGAAATAACTTGAAACTCTGCCAATTTCTTTTTCTGTCATAGTTTATTGAAGAAGAAGGGATATTTAAATTTTGCTAATAGGAAATAATGGCGAAATTGCTCTGCTCGCAACCCTGCTCAGTAATTTATTATTTAATTTCTCCTTCGCAAAATTGCTCACTCATAACCCCGCTCGGTTATTATTTAATAAATTTGTCCTTCACAAATTTGCTTGCTTACACGTTCGCGAGGATAAATTAAAAGCCATAAATTGAATTTGATTCAACATTGATAATAATATTGATAAATCTGGGTTAATATAATTTTTGGGCTTTGGATTGGGGTTATTATATCACGAGCTTGCGAGTGCTAATTCAGAGCGTGTCTAAAAAATAGTTTTTTCTAATGACTTATTCCGACGCAATTTCATAGTCCAAATTCACGCCCACGTTTTGTTATTAATAAGAATTTACATCAAAACGTAAACGCTCACCATCCACTCCCCTAACTCGAGCCCACGATTTGTTATTATTTTCTAATTTGTCAAATCGTAAACTCTCGCCACCCCCGAGTAGTTAGTGAATTAATGAAATGCGTCGGTAAATAATTTTATATTTAATGAATTATTAGACATGCTCGTTAATTCAAAACATTTTAAAACTCTCGAGATAAAATTATTGTAAAGCCCTGTCGTATAGTGGTCAAGTATACAGCCCTCTGGTCGAGCTAGTTCACGTTTGAATAAGAATATAAACAAGGAAAGTAGTGGACTAAGGAGAAAGGCTGTGACCCAGGTTCGAATCCTGGCAGGGCTATTTTTCTTTAGGCTTTATTGAAAATCTTCTTTATTTGGAATTTTTTGAGTTAGTAATCGCCCACTAAATTTCGTCTCCATTTTATTCCGACGAAAACTCGTAACTTCGCCCACCTTCCCACACTTACACCCTTATCACGAAATTACTCGCCCACCCTTATTTAATATTTTGAATTGCCCAAATTTTACCTAACTCAAAAAATTCATATCTTTTCAACAGAGCCTTTTCTTTAGAAACATTTTTATATTCTGTTTTTTTTATTTTATTGAAAAAAGATGGCATGGAATATAGCACTTATAATTACGGCGGTTGTTATTATTGCGATTTGGGTTTTAATTGAGATGAAAAGGATGAGGCACAAGTTTTTTGCTGTATTTTTGATAGTTTTGATATTATTCTTTTATGTTAGTGCTTATTATGTTTTTAAAGACAGAGAAGTAGATTTGAAAAGTTATTCAGGGATAAAAGAAGCATCGGGAATTTATTTTACTTATTTAGGAGGTGTTTTTGGAAATATGAAATCTATAACAACTAATGCAATAAAAATGAATTGGGGCGGAAGTAATTCTAGTCTTGATCCTAATCTAAGAGATTGAAATGAGAATTTTTTTACTTTTTTTTATGTTTTTTATTATTGGAGGTTTGCTTTTGATAAGTAATAATAATCTTGCATTTTATAAAGGAGAAAATATTTCAAATTTTAGTGCAATGTATTCTGAATGGTTGGGGCAGCTTTTTGGTAATTCTCAAAAGCTTGCCGGCAATGTTGTTAAGCTGAAATGGCTTCCAACTAATATTTCTGCGAGCGATAATTAATTGTTATCATTTTCAATATTGAATCTAGTTCATCTAATTATCTTTTTGTGTGTGCAGGTGACATTTGTTACCTTTTTTTATGTGTAAATTTTCTTGCTTCGCAAAGATTAATGGCTCCGAGCCAACTCGTGACCTCGTTCGGTTATTATTAAATCAAGTTAGTCCTTCGTGAAATCACTCGGACCAAGCTCAAGGCTCTCCGCTAAGAAATTGTTAACCCATAATTTTGAGATAGGTTGTTATCATTTTTCTCGACGGAAAATCCTGACTTAGTCGGATTTGAAGTCGCAATAAATTTTCGAACGAAGTGAGAACTAATTTTCGGTAGCCCTTTGATATATGTCAGTTGCTTATACAAAATTACAGAAGAGTAAGTTTTAAAAACTATATTCTATTATATATATTGAAGATGGTGAAAAAAAAAGTGGCGAAGAAGTCTAAGAAGGTTAAATCAGTTAGACGGGGTTCTCGGTCAAAGAGTCGATTGCCTTCGGTTAATACAAAGACAGTTCGCGCTTCAAAAAGGAAAATAAAAATTATTACTGTTAATTTATTTATATCTGCAGTTATCGCATTAATATTTTTCGCACTGTGGTATAATACTGAAACAATTTGGCTGTATCAAACTTTCGGCGTTTTAGCAATTATTTCCGGAGTTTTTGCCGCAACATTTTTAATTGTTTTATTGATTTTTTTTACTTTGAGATTGGTTGAGAAGTAAAGTTTCGACGATTTGGGAAGATTTATTAATACATTATCCTTCTAGATTTTATGAGAAAAGCGGTGTTTATTTTATCCCTAATTTTAATCATACTTCCTATTTATTTTAATATAATCTCTGCTGAATCTATAAATCAATCTGTTAATGAATCATACTTAACGATTAATTTAATATCTTGGCCAGAAGATGGAGGTGAGTTATATTATAATTATACTTATGAAGAAAATGAAACTGAAGATGAACTTCCATATCTATATAATTTTACTAATTCTTCAGATGTAGATACTTGTATATTATATATTGATAAATTAAAAGATATCCCCATCTTTTAAGATGGGGCGTTGCTCCCCGCAAA
>CAYXNP010000009.1:0-44700 GCA_964466575.1 Candidatus Woesearchaeota archaeon
ATCGCATCATTAATCTTTGATACAATGGGAATTTATTGGACAATGAAACATGAAAACTATAAAGACAAATCTCTGTTGCAGGAATGGGAGCTAAAATCAAAACGACTGCCGGTAAAAGTCTTTGTTCCGTACGGCCACTATGATTCTTATATTGAAAAAGGAATTCCAGCAGACTCAATATTCGCACTCGACGTCATGGAAATGAACCCAGAAGATTGGGTGTTAACATTTGGATTAAATATTGTCGACCCCGTCGCTGTTTTAATTGAAAGAACAACATCAAAAATCAATGAAAAAAAATACGACATAAAAGATATTATAGAAATGTTAAAACAAGATGCATCAACTAACCAAGAAATAAGAAACGCCGCAGTCAGTTTATTTGAGGCCGCAGACACATGGGGAATATTCTCGACAAAAAGCTCGTCATCCAAACCAACTAAAATAACAGATTTAATCTCAGGAGGAACAACAACTGTCTTAGACTTAAGCGTCTACAACTCAGTCGGCGCATTCAATGTCCGTGCATTAGTAATTTCATTAGTCTCAAGAAAAATTTTCAACCAGCGAATGTCTTCAAGAAAAAAAGAAGAAGTCGACGCAGTCGCATCAGGTTTAGAATACGGCTCCACATCAATTTTTGAAAAAGATAATCCCCTGGTATGGATATTCATAGACGAAGCTCACGAGTTTCTTCCAAAGGAAGGAAAAACATTAGCAACAGACGCACTCGTTCAATTACTTCGTGAAGGCCGTCAGCCAGGAATTTCATTAGTCCTTGCAACACAACAACCTGGACAAATCCACAGAGACGTTATGACTCAAAGCGACATTGTCCTAAGCCACAGAGTAACAAGCGAACCTGACATCACTGCATTAAATCACATTATGCAAACATATCTTGTTGAATCAATTAACAGATACATGAATGACCTCCCTGATTTAAAGGGCTCGGCAATTCTTCTCGACGACAACTCAGAAAGAATTTACCCAATCCGCGTCAGACCGCGATTCACATGGCACGGTGGCGAAGCGCCGACAGCGATTTCATCGCCGTAGTGCCATATGGCATGGTGAGGAATTACAACTTGAACATCTTTAACTAATCATAACAAGTTGTGGTTCCGAATAAGGAGAGGCTCCTACGGCAGTGAGTTTTGAAAGCGTATTGTAGGAGACTCGAAGGAATGCCTGGCATGGCGAGTGATTTCGTGGTAGAAGTATCGCCTCAACAAAAAACTTCGTGCGAGATCAGGAGTTGGAGAGGCTCCTACGGCAGTGAGTTTTGAAAATGTATTGTAGGAGACTCGAAGGAATGCCTGGCATGGCGAGTGACGTTCACGAGTTTTCCCAATCGCCCTTGATGCGAGTGGGCTCACGAGTTGGAGAGGCTCCTACAGCAGTAAGTTTTGAAAATATATAATATATAATACCATGATATATATCAAAGGGCAACCGGAAATTACTTCTCACTTCGTTCGAAAATTAATTGTAACTCCAAATCCACTTTCAGTAGGATTTTCCGTCGAGAAAATCTGATAACGGTATATTTCTAAGGGATTTAGGTTCACTATTTCTTAGCGAAGAGCCTAAGCGTAGCAAGGCTCGAAGCCATTAATAAATGTATTATAATTTTACAGCGACGAGCGATTTCATTAATTCACTAACGCCTCTGGTGGGTGGCGAGAGTTTACGATTTGACAAATTAGAAAATAATAACAAATCGTGGGCTCGAGTTGGGAGAGGTGGAGGTGGGACTATGAAATCGCGAGCCGTGAAGATAAGAAAAATTAATCACCCTTTTGCATTGACCTATAAACACCATTCTTAAAAAACCAACTCGTTGGAAATTGCCTAAACAAACTTTGATCAGCAGTATAATCACCCCTAACATGTAAATCACTTCTTACTGGCGAATCAAACATTTCATCTTTTTCAATTCTTATTACACCTCCTCTAGAAATAACCAAACCATTTGACATCTTATAATCCCTATGAAACCTTAATCTTAATTTCTCATATCTTTCAGGTTCATTATTCCGAGGACTGAAAACTCCTTTCTCTAAATTCAAAGTTGCCAATTTCCTCGATAAACGTGGATGTTTACCAAATAATCTTTCAGAAATTATAGCCGCCGAATCTTCTTGAATAACAGAATAATTTCCAAGAACTTCAACATTCTTATCTCTAAATCTTCTATTAAAATAATCAACAACATTAAATCTTCCAGACATCAGCCAATCAAACTCTTCAAGAAAAATCCTATCACCTGCAATTTCATTTCTAAAAAGATTTTCATCCAAATAAAAAATTATTTTATCAATATCTAAAAAATCAAATTTTGGATTTGTCATCTTAACTAAAAGCTTCTCTAGGAAGCATAACTGTTAAATCAACCTGTCTTTTCATTCCAGGCAATCTTCTCAAAAAAGGAACATTTAATCTGAATTCATAATCTCGCCTAAATAAATCATAATACTGCACTCCATCAGAACACTCTCGTCTATATTCTACTAATCCTGGATGAATTACTTTCCCATCCTTTAACTCAACTTGTTTATTAAACCGAACTCTAATTTCCTCATACCCATTATCACCAGCTTCATCACCCAAATTAAATCCCCCTTTCTCAACTTCAATCCTCCCAATCGGTTTTTCACGCGGCAAACCTACAACACTCGCAACAGTTGCAACAAAACCACTATGATAAAACGAACTCCATGAAAAAGGAACCACTTCCCTTGAATCAATATTCTCACAATTAAAAAATCTTCTAATTGAATGTAAATACCCAACCCCTCTTTTTTCATAATTTCCAAGAACAATCTCATCAGCATCATTAAATAATTCTTCAATATATCTTTCTTCTTCATCCACTTCTAACTCTTTATTGGCGTTTTCTATAGTCTCTTCAGCAAACTCATTTTTCTTTTGAGCAATCCTATTAGATAAATAAGAAACAAAACGCTCTAATTTAAACATTCCGAATCTTGATTCCATAACAGCTTCTGCCATAAAAAAACATAATTATCGCCTTTAAAAAGATATATACTCTCTTATATAACTTGAAAATCAACCCTAACTCTAAATTTATACGGCGCAATCTCGCCGGCAACTTTCTTTTTCAAAATCCTTATTTTCTTTCCCGCCTTTTTTGCCTCACTTTTAACTTTCTCAACAATTTTATCAACCTCATCAATTGAACAAAAATCATAATAAAAAATTCTGGTTCCTTTTTTTGAAACTTTAAACGCTTCTTTCAAAAAAGTTTCTTTCAATTGTGGACGAGCCATAACAATGACATCGAACTTAATATCTTGTGAGCGATTTCGCTTTAACTCATTAGAAACACTCGATAAAAATTTGCCCTTCACATTTTCTTTTTCTGAGCGCCTTGACGAAGTTTTGGGCGAATCATTTATCCCGCGAACTCGCGAATGCATTTTTTCCCATTTTCCCACAAACTTCCTAACATCACCTTGCACAACTTCAACTCGATTCTTTAAATTATTTCTCTCAACATTTAACTTCGCATATTTTGCAGCCTCGCGATTTAATTCAACAGAAACAACTTTCTTGCACTTCGAGTTCTTCGCAATCACAATTCCAAAAGGAGCTACGCCTCCAAACATAACCAAAACATTTTCGTCTCTCTTAATCATCAAAGCAACCTCCTTTCTTTCATTGCTTAAACGAGGCGAAAAATAAGTCGTATCAATATTAAACCTAAACTCGCAGCCATTCTCACGATAAAGAACCTCTTTCGTTTTTTCTCCGCTAACATATTTCATCTCTTGTTTTCGCAGTCTTCCTTTAATCTTCCCTTTCTTCTCCAAAACAGTTTTAACAGCCTTATTCTCTTCCATAATCTTCGAAGCAAATTTCTTCTTATCACTTGATTTAAAATCATTCGGAAACCTAACTAAAGCAATGCTTCCTAAAATATCATACGCCCGAATTTTCTTCGCCATAATTTATAAAATAAATTATAGTTTAAAAATTGCTCGTTTATTCTTCGCGAAATCAAATCTAGGCTCGCTATCGCTCGCAATATACGACCAACTATGTTAATTTAGATTCAACATTTGGTTTTAGTGTTTTGGTGAAATCCTTTGATTTTTAGTATTGTTTAGAAAATTCGGTGCCGAAATAGGGTGGGTTTTCGACGAAGTCGAAATTTAGTGGGCAATTAAAAAATCAAAGTAAAATCAAAAAAATAGGGATTTCACCAAAGCCGGTTTTAGATAATAATAAAACTATCAACTACAACTCACCAACATAAAAAAGTTTTTCGTGTTAACCCTTTCTCTGCGAAACACCGTGACCGAGCGAGGTCGCGAGTAGATGTGAAGCCATTTATTGTTGCGAAGCAACCTATTTTTCAGCAAAGTCTACAATAACAAAAGTTATTTAAATAATCTTTTAATTATATATTCATGAAAAAGGTGATAGGTATTGTCGTTTCAGTGATCGGACTTTTAGCTTTAGCATTAACCGTCAAGCCAGTTAAAGAAGCAATAAAACTGCCGGAACAAATTGGTGATATTTATTTAATAGTCGGCGGCTTAATAATAATTGTAGTCGGACTTATCCTAATTAAAACACAGGGCTCTGGAAGACAAGCGCCCGAAGTGCCAATTTACAAGGGCAAAAAAATCGTCGGTTACAGAAGACATTTATTTGGATATTAAATTCTCCACTCACAATTTGATGATTATCTGATTTTTTATTAACTTAATTTATATATTTGTAAAAATACTAATCTAAAACCCTCCATCTTAAAAAGCTTATGTATTTGTTAAGTCAAGTTGTTAATTTAATATGGGGATAAAAATTGCACTCCTCCAAAGTCGTCGTGTTATTAAATATTTAGTTAATCTGCGACGGAAGGAGTAGCAAATTATAAATCGAGGTAAAATTTAAGCAACATAATTAGAAGTAAATGAGGTTAAGTTTCAAGGTTTACTTTACAGCATTAACAATCTTCCCGCGAAAAGTTCGTGACCGAGCATTTTGACTTTGACAAGTTTATTTATTGGTAACAAAGTCAGGATGCGAGTTAAAGTCCAGTTTGGAGCCATTACTCCATAAAAAAATAATCATTTTACACCTGTGCGCCTAATTTCTTAAGTTGCTTTCTAATTGCCTTTCTTCTATGTTCTGCTTCATGAGACTGAACATCAATTATCTCCTGATATTCTGATTGCAATCTAGCAGCAAGCGCTTCATTCGCCTTTTTAACAAACTTATTCGTTTCAACATCAACAAAATATCTATGAATTGCTTTATCAAAAAGCAAAATTCCAATTACCATAACCAAACTCCATCCATAAATCTTGTTCGCCAGCTTACTTAATTCATTATACCTTGAATTCCATAAAACAAAAAACACAATTGCGAACAATCCCCACGCAAGTTTTCTTGTGCCAGAAGTCATTCCAGTTGAATGGACAAAATAAAAGAACACAATAAAAGGAATAATAATTGTAATAGCAATTCCCAAAGTTCCGTAAGGCAGTAAAATCCCAAGAATAAACTGATTCTCAGACATAAATCTTACTGCAAATATTGAAACAATAAATGAAACAATATATGCTACAGGAATATTATCTTCTAACCTAGGAACTTTAGTAAGAATAGTGCTTATAATCGCAAACAACAAAATCAAAAGCAAAACCTTTGTAAAGAAAAATTCATTCGTCGAATAATCTCCAATAATCGCCTCAAGAAACGGATTCAATAAACCAAGCACACTGTCAATAACAGGCCTCACAGAATTCTGAGCAGTATAAAAAAAATCTCCGCCACGAACTTGCGCACTCACTAACGGAGCAAAAATACCCGATATCAAAAATACAAATAACAAAATCCATATTCCTCTTTTTTTCATTAATAAAATAAGAATCTATCATTTAAAAACATTCTTCTAATGTTGGCTACATCCCACATTACAAAAAGATTAATTTAATTAAATCAGAGATTTTGTTTGGTATTAGGGTGGGACGCAATTTGGGCGAGCGATTTCACGTTTGGGGGGTTTTCGTTCGTGGGTGGAGTGAGGTCGGGAGTAGAGCGACTTCACGTTTGGGCGGGTTTTCGTTCGCGGGGCGAAGTGGGGTCGCGAATTAGGCATATAATAACAAACAAAATCTCTCAAAAAAATTTAATTTGGGATGTAGCCTCTAATGTTCAGTAAAACATCTTAACGATACACTTTGTAAAAAATTGCTCGAAATTGTAAGGCACCTACGGTTCCTTGACAATCAACCTCCCTTAAATTTGCATGATTTCTTCGTTAAAAAGTTTTGAAGTGAAAACTTGACTGAGTCAGTTTTGAGCAATCACCCCACGAGTTCACGGTCGCTAATATCTAATTAAGATGTATTCCCATCAACAAAATATTTATAAACAAATAAAACATAACTCTATCATGAAACAAAAGAGGTTTGCATTATTCTTAATTGCATTTTTAGTTTTATCTTTATTATCTATTACATTCATTCAAGCTCTGCCTAACGCCCCATTTCCAGGAAGTTCAGAAGAATCATCATCTGCTTGTATTGCAGACCCAAACAGCATCTTTCCTGCGTTTATTCAAGAAGGATATTGTAACACAATAAATGTCTGGAAAGGAACTGCTGACGTCGGCGCAATGGCAAGTGTAGCAAAATTATTCTTATTATTCCTTGTAATCATCCTCGTCTTCTCTGCATTAAATTCAGCTGACTTTCCAGAAAGTGATATAGTGAAAGTATTGCTTTCATTTGTCGTAGGTTTTCTTGGAACAGTATTAATTTCAAACAATGAAGTCATTTCAATACTTCAATCATATTCCGCGTTAGGTGTTACATTAACTTTATTCTTTCCAATATTAATTCTTGGATTTTTTTCAGTAGTTGTAGCAAGCAAAGCAAATCCAATTGGAATATATTTGCAAAGAATAATGTGGTTAATTTACTCTATATACTTATTCATAAGATCAGGCTTCCTATTATTAGCAAGAGTAGTATCAGACAAAACAGGTGATGGTTATGAGAGCGCAAGAAATGTAATTGCATTCTTTATTAAAGATGCTTCAAAAATCCAAACAGACAACACAATCCTTACAATCCTCTTATTAGTTTCAGTGGCAGTCTTTATCTTTTTTGTTATAATGAATAAACATTTCATTAAATGGTTAGCAGAAGAAAAAACAGAAGCTGCGTCGCTTGCACACAAAACCAAATTAGATAAAGCAAAAGCAGCGGTCGATAATCTTGCAAACTATATTGAAGGAAAATAATTCTAAATAACAAGATTTAAATTACAGAAATTCTTAATCTAATTATGAAATTCAAAAGAGGTTATTTAGTTATATTAATAATTAGCATTATTTTATTATCTTCCTTAACAGCAATTGCACAAGAACCAGAACCTAAGGTTAAAGATAATTCAATTTTAGGTAATATAAAATCAGGATTAAACAGTGTAGCATCTTTTATTGGAGATAAAGCCTCAAGAATTATAGGAATAAAAGATTTTAAAGGAAATTATTCTTATTTAATTGGAGAAGGAGAATTCGTCCTCGGTAGTTTCATAGTTGTATTATTTGGAATTACAGTTCTTACAATTGGTGCTTTAATGATTCTCAATTACAACTGGAAAATCGGTTTAATCATAGGTCCAATACTTGGCGCTTTAATTTATCTTTTCGGTTCAAAAACCCTAAACCTTTGGTATTTCACAGGAACAGGCTTTGAGTATTTCTCGTTTTGGTTTTTAGTTTTAATCTGGATATTTATTTTCCTCTTAATCTACGGCTATTCAAAAAACGAAATAAGAAACGAGATTTCAAAAATAAAATATTATATTTTCCTTCTTATAATTCCATTATTAATGGGAATTCCAATAATCAACAGAATCTTGCAAATTATTACTTTAGAATTCTTAGGAATACATTGGCTTTGGAGATCCCTTTTATTCTCTGGAATATTATATTTTGGCCCAATCTTCTTTCAAGACTATGTCAAACACAGAGAAAGAAGAATAAAATATAAACATAAACTTGAAAAAATCGTTGGCGAGGAAATTTCAAGAGCAATTGCAAAAGCTTAAATAAAATAATTTACAATAAATAAAATGATAAAAAGTAAAAGAGGCGTAGGTCCAAAATTTTATTATGTAATAGGAGGAATAATCATCCTCTTGCTCATAGCTGGATTAATATTTGGTATAGTAAAATATTGTTCAAAAGAAACCACTGTTGAATTCTCTCAATGGTTGATAGAGCATTCTCCAAAATTTATGAAAGGTTTTTCACAAACAGTTTTTGGTGGAAAAATAATTGGTGGCGGGCTTGACAATAGCGCGACGTGGATAACAAACATTCTCGGATTTAACAAAGGTTTCTGTGATTTTATTCCAGACTTATTAATGGGATTTCTCATCGGACTTTTTATTTACATCGCATATTTACTAATCGGCTGGATAACAAGATATACTCTATACATTCAACCTTTCAAGCTTAAAAAATCAGAAATAACGAGAATACAAAGCAGCTGGCTCAACATGATAGGAGGAAGCGCTTGGAAAATTCTTCTTATAGGAATCATCTACGCAGTCCTGATGCAAATACCTTTGCTTAATTCTTTCATAAACGTAATAACTTTTAAATTTCTAGGAGTAAATTTATTAATTAGAGCAATACTCATCGCGTTATACATCGGCTTTTTACCAGGCGCAATTGAATCATATTCAAGATACAGATTAAGAATGTATTACTATAAAAAAATTATGCAAACAAAATACGGAATTAGAAACATAAGACAGGCCTCATAAAATGTCAAAAAAAATATTCTTTATTTTAGTAATTTCTTTAATTCTTATTTCACTTCCATTTATCTCTGCGCAAGAAAAAAATCTTTTTCAAAAATCTTATGATATAACAAAAACATCCTGGGAAAATATAAAAGATTTTTTCAAAGACACAAAGGCCTATCTTTCTAATGCAAGCCCAAAACAAATTTTTGGATTTGAAATGAAACCATCATGGATTGGTTCTTTTCTAATTGGTTTTTTTGCTGGATTTATGATATGGCTGGTTTATTTTTTAATAAGAATATATCAGCTTTTTTTAGACAAACTAGTTATTGATAAAGATGAAGAATTTTTAACGCAAGAAGGCGGAATAAGATGGCTTAATCTCGCTGCAGGAAGAATTTGGAAAATCCCCTTAATTGGTTTATTATATATGGTGCTCTCTCAAATTCCAATCATAAACAGAATTGTTCAGGCAATAACATTTCAGTTTTTATTCATTAACTGGTTTTGGACTTCTTTAGTCATAGCAATTGAAATTGGTTTTCTTCCATTCATGATTGAAGAAACTCGAAAAGTAATGTATGAAACAAAATTAAGAGAAAAATTATTTAAGAACATGTCAACAAGATATAACTAATGTATAGGTTTATGACATATATCATGGGCTAACTAAAAATTACTTCTCACTTCGTTCGAAAATTAATTACGACTTCAAAATCGCCCTTGGCAGATTTTTCCGTCGAGAAAAATGATAACAACCTATCTCAAAATTTATGGATTAACAATTTCTTAGCGGAGAGCCTAAGCGTAAGCAAGGCTCGAAGCCATTAATCTTTGCGAAGCAAGAAAATTTACACATAAAAAAGATTGACATATACGCTAATTATACAACAAGATATAACTAACCTCTCCAAGGTTTCCACTCTTGACCTCTGTCTATTGGCTTCAATAAACGAATCAGAGTATTATATATAATACGGTTATTTTCATATTGAGCAACATCAGCTGGATTAAGAGTGCCTGCTCTCTTTTTAACATGTAAATTTTCTACTATTCCATATAAACCAGCTTCCATTTGGTTTACTTGTTCAACTTTCATCGCATATTGTCTTTCAGCTTGCTTATCACGCATTAGATCTTCTGGTGTAACAAACACTCCTCTTTGAGAAAGTTGATCTGCCATTACTTCAAGTCTTCTATGATTTTTAGCATTAATTCTTCGCTGGCCTCTTTCAGCACATCCATTTTGAAAAGGACTTTTTGTTGGATCATATTGATATACTGCTTCAGGTTCCATTTGTTCAATTATATTTGCTCTAGCATAACCATCTGCTACAGAATCAATTCCCCTCTTAGCCAACTTTCCACCTTCTACTACTCCTCTACCAAGCCCTTTTGTTACTTCCCAGCCGCAATAAAGTAATCCAGGAACTAACCATTTAGCAAACTCTTCTCCAGTATTATAAACCCCTTTAATCAATTTTCCAGCAGGCTTAAACGTAACACTATTAAGGCCTCTTGCAACACTAGCAACAGTTCCTCGTCTTCCAGCCCATTTCTTTCTACTAAGATCGTATTTCATTTCTCTTTCCCTTAAAACTTGTTCATATCCGGTTGTCATTTTACTTCCTTTATTAATTTATACAACATTTTAAACTTTATAAACCTTTCTATCTGTTATCACTTAGTAGTAGTTTATAAAATCTCTATTTTATAAAAATACAAATTCAGGGGGTGTCTAAGAATTCTTGATAATATTTAATTTACCGACGTGATTTCGGGATTCAGTTACGCCTCGGGTGGGTGGCAGGGGAGACGGTGGTGGGGCTACGAAATCACGTCGGAAGAGAAAGTATCAAAATAGAATTATTTTTTAAACACGCGCCCATTCACAATATTTAAAAGTTTCCAATCTCTATCTTATTATGAAAAAAGAGAGTGTAATCGTATTTATTATTATAGCATTATATATCTGTCCTATAATCCAAGCACAAGGATTAGAAGAATATAAAGAAAAGTTAGACAAAGTTGGAGAAACAGGGGAATTAATTCTCGACGAAGATATAAGACAAGAATACCTTGACAAAAAATGGACAGAATTTTCAACAAACTCGTCTTTCGTTAGATTCCTTAATTCATCAGAAACAAACATAAAAAAACTCGACCCTGCGTGGCAAATAATTTTCGGCTCAGAATTCGAATGGTCCTTTTTATTTATCTTAATATTTATTTTATGGCTTTTTTTCCTAGTTAACTTTTATAAAACATTTGAAATATTCACAGACAGTTCAACCGTAAAAATTCTGTTCGCAGGCATATTGGTTGTAGGAATCTCAGCAATTGGTTTGACAAAAATACTTGCAGAAACAGCCATTGAATTAATTAATAAATTACCTAATTTAACATCACAAATATCAGCATATACTATCTTATTAATGGCCCTTATATTTTTCACGGTCTACACTCATATATTAGAAAATTTAATAAAAAAATCAAAAAAAGAAGAAAAAATTAAAAAATCTTCAAAGCAGTCTAAACAAGCATTAACAGAAATTAAAAGATTAAAAAAAGAAATCAAGAAAAAAGGTATTGGTGGATTAAGTAATGAAGATAAACAAATGCTGAAAGAACTAAGAGAAGATAAAGAATTAGAAGATTTAGTAAGATCTGAAATTGAAGGAATGAGTGATGATGAACTTTAAACAGTATCTCCGAATAACCCCTTTTTGATTGATATATTACTTATTATAAAATTAGCTGCTCACTCGTATGGGAAACTACGTTTCCCCTAACAAGTCACCCCTTCCTTAAATTTGTGCTCAAGGCTGATATTCGCAGATTTCTAATTAACTATTATTAATGATCCGACGAGCGATTAGCGAGCGTTTACGTTTTGACAATTTAATATTAATAACAAAGCGTGGGCGCGAGCGAGCGATTTCACGTTTGAGGGGTTTCCCTTCGCGGGGCGGAGTGAGGTCGCGAGTAGAGGAGTGAAATTTTATTCTATTGGTATCTTTTTGGAAAATTAAATTATATTGCTATTTTTTCTCTGTTCGGAGATACTGCTAAAACCCCAGCGTCCTCTGCTTTTTCTTCTCCTTAACTTCTCTCAATTTTTCAAGTTGCTTCTCAACTCTTGCTTCAGAAAAATCATGCCTCTCAACAAGAATTTCTTTAATTCTTTCCTCATTTACTTTTCCAAAATTAAAATCAGCGTCTTCAACATTCGGCTTGTGAAATAAAGAAAAAATTTCCTGCCAATCAAATCTATCTTCTTCTGGCAAAGAAAGAATCTGTTCTTCAACTGCTTTAAAAATCAAAACCGGTTGTTTATATTGCTTAACAAAAATCAAAGCTTTCTTTTGCCCAATTCCAGGAATTCCCCGAGGATTATAATCAGTGCCTACAAGTATTCCTAAACAAATCAATGGGTCAAGATTTATTTCAAGCAAATTCAAAACCCTATCAAGCTCAATCAATTCCGGCTTAACTTCAATCCAACCAGAAATAGTTTTCCTTTTTCGGGCCATTGTCAAATTTTGAATCAAACGCGGAGTTCCAAAAAGCAACGAATCATAATCCTGGCTGACGGTTGCAAAAATATTATCTTTTTTTCTAGTCAAATAAGCAGCTTCTGCCTCACCTTCCGACGGCGCTTGAACAACTGCAATTCCCATCGCATTCAAAAGTTCTTTACTTTCTTCAATCATCTCTTCATCCAATCTTGTCAAAGACATTGAATATCTTTTCATCCCTGAAATATCTTCCTTACTTTTAGCTTCATCATATTTTTCCCGAGCCAAATCCCTCGACTCTTTTCTAATTTCATGCGTCTTACCTTTTTGCACAGGCGGCTCGCCGTCAAAAACATAAACCAAACTCAACCCATCAGAAAGCAAATTTATATTCCTATAAAAAAGCCCGCTCAAATGTGAAGTAATTCTTTTTTGATTATCCATCAACGGAGTTCCATCTTGCTGTCTAATCGTAGAAAGAAATTGATAAAGAACATTAAAACCATCTACAACAACTGTCTTTCCTCTTAACTCAGAAACTTCAATTTCTTTTCTCGGCACAATGTCACGAATGTTTAATCCCATAAAATAACAAAGAACATGAAGAATATAAAATTTTCCGTATTTGATTTTCACTCTTTTTGGCAACGCCAAGTCGAATAAGGGCGGGTTTTCGACGAAGTCGAAATTTAGTGGGCAATGAGAAAATAAAAAGAGAAAATTCAAACTAAAAAAACATTTAAAGATTTCTATTAAAATCCTTGACTTGTGATTCTTTTATAATCCTCTCTAATTCTATCAGCTTCAGGAAATTTTTTCTTACTAACATACTGTCCCCTCGCTTTTCTTACATAATGATCTTCATGAAGTTTATTCAAACCTAAATGTATATGCTCTAAAGTTAAAACTTCTATTGGCATTCCTAACTTAGGATTCCTTTCACTCCATCTTCCCCTAAAAAAATAAACTCTTTCCCAATCGGTCAACGCCTTCAAAAACTGTTCTGGTAATTGGCCTGTACTTAAAATTCCATAATAAACCCGTTTAAGAACATCTTTGTTTACAGCAGAATAAATATTCTTCCAAAAATCAACACTCCCAATTCTTTCTCCCACTTCAACCGCAAGTTCACTTTTAAGATACGGCATTTCTTGCCAATGCTCTCTTGGATTTATATGTGGATGTCTTAATGCGTTTTCAACTCCATCTACAATATCTTCATCCAATCCTAATCTATTCTCTAAAAGCTCTATCATAAATTTACTCTCAACTCGTAGTATAAAAAACTTTCTCTATAAAAAAACCTGTGTGCCCAACGGCATATGTCGAAGGGCAACAGGAAATTACTTCTCACTTCGTTCGAAAATTAATTGTAACTCCAAATCCGCTTTAAGCAGGATTTTCCGTTGAAAAAAATGATAACAGTATATTTCTAATATATTTTAGGTTCACTATTTCTTCGCGGAGACGAGCGATTTCACGAATGGCGCCCAAAAACTTTGTTTGAGTGAGGTCGCGAGCAGTGACGAAGTCTGGTCAAGCGTTTACGTTTTGACGATTTTGAATATCAATAACAAAACGTGGACGCGAGTAGGGTGTTTTGACTTTAACCATAAATTATCAATAGCAAAATCAAGGCGCGAGTAGAAGCCATTAATCTTGCGTCAGCAACAAATTTACACATAAAGTAAATATGACATATATCATAGTCTTATACACGCTCTAAAAAACCCAAACTTTAAATTCTCTTAACATCTTCTAAAATAATGAAAACGCAATTCATTCCAATAGACTACGACTACTTTGATTTTCAGGGAAGAAATTACATAAAAATAATTGGCAGAAACGAACAAGGCAAACGGGTTTGCGTCATCGACGAATGCGATGTTTATTTTTGGGCAGTTCTCAAAGATAAAATTAGTCAAGACAATATTAAAAAAATAATTAAAAGAATCTTAAAAATAAAACTTGACGTAAAGGGCCGAAAAACAAAAGTCGAAAAAGTAGAACTCCATGATAAAAATTTCCTAAGTAAACCAGTAAAAGCTCTAAAAATTTTCGCAACAAACTACAAAGACCTTCATGATATTGCTAGCCAAATCGACATGAAAGAAATCGAAAAACGACGCGGTTATGACTTAGGTTTCATAACTCATTACATAATTGAAAAAAATCTAATTCCATTAAACAACTACGAAATCGAAGGCGAACTTTTAAACAACTCAACAGAATTCGGCGGAATTGACATGGCTCTCGACGTAGATTTTTGCATCAAACTTAAATCACACAAAAATATAGATAAAATTAGCAAACAAGTTCATTCAAATTCAACTTCGCCTGGGCGGATGGTGGGGGGCGGGGGTGGGACTAATGAACTTGCGAGCAATAAACTCTTCATCCCAAAAATTCTCGCATACGACATTGAAACAGATGAATTCCAAATCGGCAAGGGAGAAATTTTAATGATTTCTTTAGTTGGAGAAAACTTCAAGAAAGTTATTACATGGAAAAAACCCAAGGGAAAAGACGATAACAATCCCATGAACAAGACTAGCAAAACTATTGGGGTGGGACAAGATCTGGGTGGGCACCAGGCAAGTTACGTTGAAATCGTCGAAGACGAAGCAGAATTATTAGAAAAATTTGTTGAATATGTAAAAACTTTGTCGCCAGATTTTTTAGTTGGATATTTTTCAGATGGATTCGATTTGCCATACTTAAAGGCAAGAGCAGAAAAAAACAGAGTAAAACTTTCTTTAGGACTCGACGGAAGTCAGCCGCGATTCAGCAAAGGAATAATGCTGACAGGAAAAATAAACGGAATCGTCCATATTGATTTATTAAAATTTATCCGAACAGCCTACTCGCAATATATGCAATCCGAAACACTTTCATTAAACGAAGTTTCAAAAGAATTTCTAAACGACACAAAAAAAGAATTTCAATTCAAGCATTCTTCTAAAATAACCCACGACGAATGGGAAAACTATTTTGAATACAGCTTGCACGATTCTATCTTAACTTATAAATTATTTGAAAAATTCTGGCCAGACATGTTCGAATTCACACGAGTAATGCAAGAACCAATTTTCGATGTCTCAAGAAACGGCATGTCTACTAATGTAGAAGATTACATAATTCATAATTTAAATCGTTTCAATGAAATTCCAGAAAAACGTCCAACTCACGAAGAAATCAGCTCAAGACGAAATCAAGAAAGATTCGAAGGCGCATTTGTATTCGAGCCAACTCCGGGCATTTACGAGAACATTGCAATGTTCGATTTCACAAGCAGTTATGGAAGCGTCATTGTAACCTATAATTTATCAAAATCAACTTACTTAGAAAAACCTTCAAAAGAAAATTACAATATTGAAGCCCTAAACAAAAAAGTTTACTTCTCCAAAAAACCCGGATTTTTTCCAGAAATGTTAAAAGAAATTATTATGCTAAGAAAAAAATTCAAAAAAGAATTAAAATCGTCAAAACCCGACAACGAAACAATCCTAAAAGCAAGAAGCAACGCGTTTAAACTTTTAGCAAACGCATCTTATGGTTATCAGGGATTTTTCGGAGCAAGATATTATTGCTTAGAAGCAGCCGCAGCAACAGCAGCATTCGCACGAAAATCAATTCAGGATGCAATAAAAGAAATTGACAAATCCGGTTTCAAGACAATTTACAGCGACACTGATTCAATAGTTTTCTTAATAAACAAAAAAACAAAATCACAAACACTTGAATTCCTAAAAAACTTAAATCAAAAACTCCCAGGAATAATGGAATTGGAACTTGAAGACTTTTTCAAAAGAGGAATTTGGGTAACAACAAGGGGAGGAACAACAGGCGCAAAAAAGAAATACGCTTTAATAAATGAAAAGGGCAAGGTGAAGATTAGGGGTTTTGAAACAGTTCGGCGAGATTGGTGTAATTTAGCGCGGGAAACTCAAAATAAAGTTTTACGAATGATTCTAGAAGAAGGTTCATATAAAGAATCATTAAAATATGTAAAAGAAATCGCAAAAAAACTTCGTAAAAGAGAAATTGATAAAAAATATTTAATAATTAAAACCCAGCTCAAACGCCCGATTGACGAATATAAAGCCAACACTCCACACATTCTCATCGCGAAAAAAATGCTCAAAAAAGAAATGCCTGTCTCAATGGGAACTTTAATTGAATACTTCATCACTGAATCAAAAAATAAAAAAGCATTAGTCAGAGATCGCGCCATGTTGCCAACAGAACCAGGCGAATACGACATCAAATATTATTTAGAACATCAAATTATTCCAAGCGTAGAAAACATTTTTCAAGTCTTTGACATTAACATTTCAGAAGAACTAGCAGAAAGTAAACAGAAGAGGTTGGAGTTTTGATGAACACAATCACAATTTTACACGAGAAGAATAAGGCTTATAATCATGTGCATTAACATCGTGTCCATAAGTAATATCTAATTCTTTTCCAACCCTGTTCAACATGAGTGATAAAATAATTCTGTATCTAGTAAAAGACAATCCATATTTTTTCATAATCTCATCATCGCTAAGAATTAATCTATCTTTTCTAAGTCCTGTTCTATCTATTAAAACACCAATATTAACTTTTTCGACATCCCTCATTTTATCAAGATAAACCATAACTAAATCATGGTTATCAGCAAAATACTCCAAATCAGTTCTTAACGGCTTTTCGGGTTCTGACTTCACTGGAAGCATTCTTTCAACCTTAGGCAATTTTCCAATTACACTATTATATTTTCTTCGTCTGACTCTTTTATCTTCTTCAACAAAAGGTCTTTTTAGCCTAACACTCTTTTCTATACACTGCTCTGCCAAATCCGGAGAATTCCAATCATACCTTGAACTTTCCTCTCTTCTCAAAAATGGTTCTAAATCTCTAATCCACTTATCAAAATCAGAATAACAAATTCTTCCAGAAAAAGGAATATAACTCTCACCTTTCACATCAATGCCTCCTTTAATATCCAAACATCTTCCAACCCTATCCAATAAAGAATTGAGAGTGCCATCAAGATTACCAACTAACACCCCATATTTCCTAGCTAAAGAATCCAAATCACTCATTGTTCCATCAACTCCTAAACCATATCTTTCTCTAAAAATTTGCATTTCCCTTTCACCAATCCCTGCAAGCCTTTGTAAAATTGGCTCAACCTTATCTCTCTTTAATTTATCACTTAATTCTCCCAAGACCTCTTCTCTAGTCTTAAATTTTCCTTTAGAAGAATTAAGCCTATTTTTATTAATCTCAATTCTATCAGATAAATTATAAAAATCTTCTTGAAATGGATTAATACCATTTCTAACTTGATGTTCCAATCCTACATCATCCAAAATACTCGTAACAATTTGTCTAACTCTTTCCTTACTTATTCTTCCTCCAGATTTTTTAGATTCACTTCTTGATGCAATTTCTTCTAAAGAATAATCTACTCCATCTCCCTTTAAACCAAACCAATCTAAAAACATTTTTCTGTCTCTTTCACTATGTTGTCTTGGAAGATTATCTAAGACTTCCAAAACAGTTTCTTTTTGATATAAGGAATCCAAAACTTTTCTAGGAGACTTAATTCTTTTATCAGGAAATATATCAAATAAAGACCTGTCTGTATTTCCATCTTTTCCAGGAAGACTTTCATCTAATCTTACATCCTGTCCATACTTCAAATAATTTAAATCACTTTTTATGTAAGACTCTTTAAATTTTGGAAAAGCTCTTACAACTTCTTCAAGAGTCGGCTCCCTACCTTCTCTTGCCACAAAATTCATAACAAAGCGAGATATCTTGTTTCTTCTATGATATACATGAACCGGAATTCTCACTGTATCTTTATTATTAGCAATAGCTCTTGTAATAGCGTGGCTTACCCACCAACCAGCGTATGTATTCAATCTAACACTGTTTTCTAAATCATAATTTAGAATCGCTCTCTTATACCCTATCATTCCTTCTTGAAACAAATCATTAATATCTAATATAGTGCTAATACTGCGATGATCACTTGCTTTTTTTAACACAAACCTTACATTTGACTCCATCAAATCGTTAACAGCAACCTCATCACCTTCAGCAACTTTTCTCAGCAACTCGCGTTCCTCTATCGCTGATAAAATAGGTAACTTAAAAGAATCTTTAAGGCCGGCTGGAAACATATTATAACGAAACTTGAAAGACTCCAACATTCTATTTTCTCTAAAAAGCTCTCTTCTAGTTTTTGGTATTGCAGATAAAGAACCATTTCTAATTTTTTCTTCTAAAATAGCTATATCACTTCTAGCAACATAATACCTTTCCCTATCAATCTCCTCATCATCTTTATTATCCTCCGGAGTTTTCAATGGTCTCTCAATCTGCAAATCTCCAGTCATAACAGCATCATGAATAACATCATAATTTAATCCAGAAAACTCTGCTGCCTGAACTAATGTTATTTTTTTTGACTTGGGAATTTGACCTTTTTTTAATCTCACATCAGCACTATGCTTTGAAGTAATACCAAAAAATGCTAAAGCATTCTCAATATTGGACTCAGAAATACCGTGTCTTTTTGCCAAAACCTCAACAGAAGCATCAGAGGTTTTTTTAATTTCTTTTAATATCTCGAAACTCAAAGTTCCCTTGCTTCTCGTTTTTGCCATAAGGAAAACATAAATAAGATAATTTTTAAATATTATAGTCATCAATAATACATGAACACAAAAAACAAAGCAATATTAAAATTTTCATTGTTCGTTGTAATTTTAATTCTTGCAATAATAATCTTCTGGAAACCTTTAACAAATATTTTTTCAGACAAAGAAAACGTTAAAGAATTTGTTTTAGGTTTCGGAATTTTCGCGCCGATTATATTCATATTGGTAATAGCACTCCAAGTTTTACTCGCACCAATTCCAGGACAAGTTGCAGGATTAGCAGGAGGATTTATTTTCGGCGCAGCACTTGGCACAATTTACAGCATGATGGGATTAATTATTGGTTCATTCTTCGCATTCTACTTATCCAGAAAATTCGGCCGCCCTTTCGTAGAAAAAATCGTAGAAAAAGAAACAATTAATAAATTCGATAAGACAATTAATGAAAAGGGATTATTTGCTTTATTCTTAATATACCTTCTTCCCGCACTTCCTGACGACGCTATATCCTTCCTTGCTGGTTTAACAAAAATAAAAATCAGAACACTTGTATTAATTTCAGCAATAGGAAGACTTCCAGGATTTATTATATTGAGCATAATTGGAGCAGGTCTCGCATCAGAAAACACCGGCTTCTCAATATTATTATTCATAACAATGATGTTAATATCTATTCTAATTTATCTTAAAAAAGACTACTTTGAAAAGTTAATGATTAAATTAATAAAAACAAACAAGGGTGTGTCTAATAGTTCATAGAATACTTAATTTTCCGATGTGATTTTGTTAATTCCTAACTTCTCGGGTGGGTGGTAGGGGAGTGGTTGGTGGGCCTACAAAATCACATCGGAAGAGATAATATGAAATAGAATTATTTTTTAAACACACCCAGCAAACAATTAAATTTATAAAACCAATAAATTAAAAACTCCTATGATAAACGAACATGGCCATTACCTGCCGGGCTTTAATCCTTTAGAAAGTTATGTTGACAAAATAGAAAGTGAACTTAGGAGACTTAAACCCGAAGTGGTACAATCTTATGAACTTGAAAACTCTCCTCAAGGAAGATTAGATACATTATTTTACTGGTTAAATCCATTAAGACAAGTAAGAGTCAATTCTTCAAGAAAAATTCTTAAAGAAAAAGAAGATCAAAACGCTCAAGAAACTGCAGCAGGGGTTTTACATCTTCCTAAAAGAAAAGTTCAAAGATAATAACCAAAAAGTTATTACAAACATTTAAAAACTTATTTTTCTACGTATGATTTCTATTTCATATAAAATATAAGTTAAATAAATATTTGTAAATATGTAAAATGGAATCAATAAAATCAAGATTTGAAAGTAATTTAGATATTGTAAGAGAATTTAATGAAGAACAAGCTTCAGCCCTTTTAACATTAAGTGAAATTACAAAAAGGACTCACGATAAAGAAGGGATTCGTGGGGGCGTGCTTGTGCCCCTAAAATTAGCTGGATATGAAGCAGAATTAATAGAAGATGATGGAATGAGATTTGGATTTGAATTACAAGTAGACGGACAATCAGATGGAAAAAATTTAGGTCTTTTAATTCCAGTATATCCTCGCTCTTATGAATTAACAGATAGGGAAATAGATTTTTTCAGGGTTTACGCGGGAAGAGCAGGTCTCGCAATACACCACGCACAACTGCACCATGACCTTGAAGAAAAAGTTGCCCAGCACGAAAGAATAAAAGGTTTCCTAGCACATGAATTAAAAGCACCAATCCAAACAATTTACGCCTTAACATCAATGGCTGTATTAAATTTAAAACAGGGCGATACTGAAGAAGCAAAAAAGCATCTCGAAAATGCAAAATATGGGTTGCAAACTTTAACAGATTTAACAGGGCTTTTATATTTAAGTGGAATTTCAAAAAGAGATCTTGAAGAAAGATTTGAACTTGTAGATATAAAAGAAATGTTTTTAAAAAATGCACAATTTTACGCTGAATATTTAAAAGGTCAGAAAATAGGCCATAAAGTTATGTATACAAATACAAAAGAAAATCCTCTTAATATATTATTTAATAAAAGTGTATTAAATGCAGTAATGTCAACTCTTTTTGGAAATGCTGTTTCATATTCGCCAGAGGGCTCAGTAATTTATCAAGGAGTAAAAAACACTGGAAAAGATTTGGAAATGATTACAGAAAACCTCGACGCGAACAATAGAGAAAGACAGCATTTCGGAATGGGAAGTGGATTAGGTTTTCCATTTGTACAAAGCATAGTTACTCATCTAAATGGAGAATTTGAAACATATAACGAACCCTTAAAAGAAAAAGATTATAGTGTTGTAAAATCATTTGGCCATGAACAAGCTTCGCATTTAGATGGCTATAAAACATTTGGTGTAAGAGTTTCTATCCCAATCAATGCAATGCATTAAACAGGCTTTGTTGAAAAAGTATGAATTTTTTGAGTTAGGTAAAATTTTGGCAACGCAAAGCACTAAAGAGGGTGGGCGAGTAATTTCGTGATAAGGGTGTAAGTGTGGGAAGGTGGGCGAAGTTACGAGTTTTCGTCGGAATAAAATGGAGACGAAATTTAGTGGGCGATTACTAACTCAAAAAATTCCAAATAAAGAAGATTTTCAACAAAGCCCATTAAACAAAAACATTAAAATAACCTCTTTCTAAATTAATTCATGACTTCAAAATCAAAAAGCAAGAAAAAATACTATGAACCAAAAGAAGCATTCGTAGAAAGAATGCAGCAGCTTTTGCCAAATGAAAACGACTTTCAAGAATACATAAAAATTCTCGAAGTCGAACTTCCACGTTCAATTCGTTGCAACACCTTAAAAATTTCCCCTGAAAAATTAAAATCAAGATTAGAAAAAAATTATAATTGGATAATTAAACAACCATTCGAAGATTTTCCAGAAATTATGATTGTCGAGGGGAAATTACTCGCTGACGCGAAAATAAACAATAATGATAATAACCAAAACAGCAATTCCAATAAATCACTTAAAAAAGATTTTTACATTCACAATTCTCCAACGGAAAATCGTGGCGAAGCCCGATTTGAAGTTAGAAATAACGCGAACTTGTTCGCGCTAGCGATTTCACCGGAGGCAATTAGAAATCGCCGTTCAGTGTTTCGAGGAAGTTCAAAAGAAACCAGCGGGTTTCTTTTACCAGGAGAACTCGGCCGTTCACTCGAACACATGCTTGGATATTATTATATTCAAGAAATTGCATCTATGCTTCCGGTTCTTGCTCTTGACCCAAAACCAAATGAAACCATTCTTGATTTATGCGCTTCGCCAGGAAGCAAAACAACCCAAATAGCGTCGAGAATGCAAAACACAGGAACTCTAATCGCAAACGAAGTATCACAAGGACGCATAAATATTCTTTCAGCAAACCTCTCACGCTGTGGATGTACAAATGTAATAATAACAAAAAAAGACGGCATGGTATTGTGTAAGAAGTTAGGTGGAATAAATAATAACCCTAAAACTCAATCTATTAAAAAATCTTTTTCGATTAACAATCTCTCTGTGAAAAAATCTGACGAAGTCGATTTCGAAGCAAATAATATCGCGAGTTTGCGAGCGCTATCTTTCGACAAAATCATCGTTGACGCTCCATGTTCAGGCGAAGGAACAATTCGTTCAACACCTGCAACAAACAAAATGTGGAATCCAAAAACAATAACAAGACTTTCAAAAATTCAAAAAAACCTTGTCGCTTCAGCATTAAAAATTTTAAAACCAGGAGGCACACTTATCTACTCAACTTGCACTCATGCTCCAGAAGAAAACGAAGCCATACTTGACTACATAAAAAAAGAATTTGATGTTGAAATTGAACCTGTCACAGCGTCGCTGCCAAAAGAGCTGAAATGTCGGGAAGGAATTACAGAATGGGGAGATGAAAAATACAATGAAGAAATAAAAAACGCCTGCAGAATCTACCCTCAAGATAATAACACCGAAGGCTTTTTTATAAGTATGCTAAAAAAGAATTAATGTAAAAGCAACTGACATATATCATGGGCTAACCGAAAAATTACTTCTCACTTCGTTCGAAAATTTATTGCGACTTAAAAATCGGCTTCGCCAGATTTTTCCGTCGAGAAAAGATAATAATAACATATCTCGAGATTTATTGATTAACAATTTCTTAGCGGAGAGCCTTGACAAAGTCTGGCCGAGTGTTTTAACTTTGACTAATTTGAATTATCAATAGCAAAGTCAAGGCGCGAGTAGAAGCCATTAATCTTTGCGAAGCAAGAAAAATGTCATGGTCTTACACACTAAAAAAGAATTAATTAAATTTTATTAACCTCATTATTTCCATTGCCATTATGAGAATTCATTCTTTGATCTGCAGCATTCAAAATTGCCCCCAACATTTCTGAATAACTCATTCCTGCAAAATTTGATATCTTAGCCAAATGTCCATCCCAACACCAACCCGGATTCGGATTCACTTCAAGCAGCTTAGGATTTCCTTTTGAATCAAGTCTCCAATCAAAACGGGCATAATCTCTGCACTCAAGTCTCTCAAATAACTTGACACAACAATCAGTCACAAAATTCTTAACATCTTCAGGAAGCTCTGCTTGAATTGATTTAATATTCCAATAAGGTGAATCAGGCAGCCATTTAGCTTCATAACCGCAAACTCTCGGCAACCCTTCAGGAACCAAAGAATAATCCTCTTCTGTTATCGGAAGAACATTATAAGAATTAGGGGGATTTCCAATAATCCCGAGACTAATATCTTTTCCTGTTAAAAATTCCTCGACGAGAATCGGTTTTTCATAACCAAATTTTTCCCGAATTTCAGTTATTGCACTTAAAATTTCCTCATGATTGTTAGCAACACTGTTCTGCGTTATCCCAAAACTTGAATCTCCAAAATTTGGCTTTACAATCACTGGAAAACTAAATGGCAAATCAAACTTCGTATCTTCTGATTTAATAAAAATCGCCTGAGGAACCGGAATCCCCATCTCTTCAGCAACACCCCTAGTCAAAGACTTATCATAACAATAAGCTAAACACTGAGGTCCTCCCCCAGTATAAAAAACGCCCAACATCTCCAACAAAGCAGGAACATGAAGCTCTTTTCTCGCATCATTTGTATAACCTTCATCACAAAGATTAAACGCAAAATAAATCTTATCCTTCATTTTTACCAAATCCTGAATCAATGTATCATGATTATTAAAATAAAAAAAATGAAGTCCATTTTCCTCAACCTGTTTTAAAGCGCCTCTCAATTGGTTTATAGTATAAAAGTCGTCGTCGTCAAAAACATAAGACGGCTTGATTATATCTTGTTTTTTTGGATCCCCCATAATAACAGCTATATTTTTAACTTCCTTAGATTTTCTTTTGACTTCAGTCCATTCCTTTTTAACAAAAGCTGTTAAAACAATTCGTCTTTCCATCATTCCTAAATCCTGATTTCTTATAGAATCCGTAGAGATTCTTCCATGATTTATTATATTGCTAAATCCGGCTTTTTTCAGAATCTCAGACAAACTTTCTGGAGTATAAATCCTTTCAGAGTAAAACTGATCTGTAATAACCCCTTTTTCAGTCTGGCTCACAATCTCCCGGGAAATAATTCTTTGTTCATCTTTTGCCAATGAACGTTCTCTGCAAACAAAATGTTTTTCATCTATCCATTCCCAAGAACGCGGCTGAAAATTTTTCTTCAAGAAATCACCATCTGCAACATCAACCAATAATTTCCCTGAAGGCTTCAAAACTCTAAAAACTTCTTTCAAGACCCTTATATCATCGTTAATAGTTTCAAAATAACCAAAGCTATTTCCAAGAATCATAACAACATCAAAAGTATCAGCAGCGTAAGGAAGTTTCCTCGCATCACCTTCCCTAAATTTTAAATTCAATCCTTCTTTCTTAGAAGTCTCTCTGGCTCTCTTTATTAAATATCTCGACCTGTCAAAACCCTCAATATTTTTATAGTCCCTCCTCGCAAATTCAAGACTATGTCTTCCTTGCCCGCAGCACAAATCAAGAATTTTATCCTGCTTTGAAAAATCTAACCTCAACGATTTAATAAAAAAATCAGCTTCAAAACTAGTTATGTTTTTATCCTCGACAACATCTCCATCAGTCTTTATATAAATAGAATTAAAAATTCGTTTCCACCAATCAGGTTCAACATGTTCTTCAAGATCACTAACCGGTCCAAAAGATTTCTTCTTAATATTTTTAACCGAATCGGGCGGTTCAATTTTTTCTGCCATTTACTAACATCGTTTATTAATTAATTAGATGTTTATAAAACTTTCCCATAACTCAGTATCTCCGATACTTAAAAAGAACTATGACAAACCAAATACCATACACCCTACTTATTTTTAATCTGAAGAGTAAAAGTTCACTCCTCTACTCGCGCCCACGTTTTGTTATTAATATTAAAAATTGTCAAAACATAAACGCTCGCTTAACGCTCGTCGAATTTATATTAATTTTAATAAAATCTGCGAACGAATGTGAGCAGCTAATTATTATGTCTTTAAAATAATTAAAACTCATCGGAAATACCCTTAACAAACAAAATCTCTCAAAAAAATTTAATTTAGGATGTAGCAGTATCTCCGATGAGAATTCTTAACTGAATAATTAAAAGAAATATTAAAGTAGGGCATAGCCCTACTGCTCAATGTAAATATGAGCAGTATTTTAAAGAAGTTCATAGATAAATGCCTTTCGGTTTCACGATTAGGAGATAAGTGGTTTAATGGATTGTTACAAAACGTTGTTGAAGCCGGGCGAACTATAAGTTATGTAGAAACATTAAGCAACAAAGCAGATACATTTCATCTAGAAATAAAACAGCGTGATAAAAAAACATTTATGCATGAATTTGAAAAAGGGGTACGGTTCGCCATAGCAAAGCTCAGATTAAAAAAAGTAAAAATAGCTTTTGATACAACTGAAGATTTGACTTGGATGAAAACAACTTACAATCTTAGACCTTCTGCTTATGACAAACATCTTCCAGCATGGCATTATCTCAACGTCAGTATAGTTGAACCTTACTTCATTCCATTGATGAGCATACCTTACACAATGCTCAATGACTTGGATAACTTAGTCATTGATTTACTGCAATTCATAAAAACATTACCAATCAGCGTCGGTTTAATACTTTTCGACAGAGGATTCTATCATGCACATTTAATTGATTATCTTGATAATAGATTGTGGAATTATTTAATGTTAGTTCCCAAAAACAAAAAAGTTAAAGAGTATATTAAACAAACAGATAGCTTTAACTTTTTCCATCATGAATTTGATTATAAAAAAGATAAAAGCTCATGGAAAACTTCAACTACTATTATAGTTAAAAGAATTGATGAGAAAACTTGTTGGTGTTATGCAACTAATCAAAAACCTTCACTTTTGTTGGTATTAGAGTATTCTAAAAGATGGAATATTGAAACAGGATTTAGAATTCATGATGAAGCAAAAATAAAAAGCAAGAGCAAATATTTATTGATTAGATTTTTTTATCATCTTCTTGGAATGTTGTTGATTATTCTTTGGAGACTTCAGAATAAAGTTGAGTATTATGTTTTTAAGAGATATTTGAAATTTGTTGAATATCAGTTTTATCCTAGAGAAGTAAAAGAATTATTGGCTCCGCCATAATTCTTTATAAGTATCGGAGATACTGATGTAGCCCCATAACTTTATTTACTAAATTTTCCAATAGATAAAATGCAGCCACAAATAAACCTCCTCTCACAACACGAAACAAAAAAAATCCTAGCAGCGCTTAAAGAAAATTATGGAATTTCTTCTTTCCCAAAAAACTCAAAACTCGCAATGCGGGGAAAAGAAAAAATTTATTTGTTTACAGGAAACATTGACGAAAAACAAATAAAAAAAATTGAATCAATAACTCCTATAGAAGGAACAGGAATTTACTTCGCAAAACTCGACGATAAAAACAACATTAGATTAACAATAGAAGGAACTCAATTATTCCAAAATCAAATTACAAAAAACATAGTTGAACTAAATTCAGCGTCGCAAGTTGAAGAATGGATGATGGGACGAGAATTATTATGGGAAGATTTAATCGATAATAGCAGAACCACTAACAAGACTAGCAATACCATAGGGTGGGACGAGATTTCGGGAGGGACACCAAACAAATCTGAAAAATTAGGCGCCTTAACAAAACCAAAAGGCTTCGTCGTAATAAAATTCAAAAATGATTTTCTCGGTTGCGGAAAAGCGTCTGCAGAAAAAATAACAAATTTCATTCCAAAAAATCGAAGGTTAAAAGAAAGGAGTTAATTATCTCTTTCCATGCTTTCTCAATTCAACTTTCTCTTTATGTAAATTCCATCTGTCACGAATAGATAATTTATGTTTATGCTCCTCAGCTAAATGTCCGACTGAATCACCAACATCCAACATTAAATCTGTACATTCAACATCAATCGCCTCAGTTTCCTTTGATACATAATGAGATTTCCTTTTTTGTAATTCTTCATCTGCCTCTTTTTCATCTTCGGTTGTCCAACCATCTGTTTCTTCAAGAAAATTGTAAAGGTCAGCTTTCGCTCTCGCTTCTGCATTCCAACTATACCTAGAAGTCTTAACTTCCCTTAAATGTCCTTTTCTTCTAATTCTATTTTCTTCATTCTTTTTGGCTTGACCATAATATTCTCTTATAATTTTCATCAAACTTGAATCTCTTTCTCTCATTACTCTGGTAAATAATTCGGACGCAACAAAAAATCCTTCACTAAATCGAGTAGCATATTCCCTAACATTTCTAGAAGTTCTCCCAAAATATTCTCTAAATCCATCATAACTATTTTTAATTCCCATAACCGAAACACTCTAGAAACCTTTAAGTATCTAACGATTTTCCAAAATTAATGAAAGAAACAGAAAAACAAAAAATACTAGAAGCAGGAAAAATAGCTTCGCAAATCAGGCAATTCGCTAAAACAATCGTAAAAAAAGACGTTTCTTTATTAGAAATCGCAGAAAAAATCGAAGCAAAAATAATTGAACTCAAAGGCAAACCGGCATTTCCAGTAAATACTTCAATAAACGAAATTGCTGCGCATTACACTCCTTCTCACGACGATGAAACAAAAGCGTCAGGTTTATTAAAAATAGACTTCGGCGTTCATGTTGATGGTTTCGTCGCAGACACGGCAATGTCATTCGACTTAGAAAATTCTGAAGAAAACAAAAAATTAATTGAAGCAAGCCAAGAAGCCTTAAATAAAATCCTAAAAAAAATAAAACCAAAAATCACAACTTCTGAAATCGGGAAAACAATCCAGGAAACAATTGAGTCAAAAGGATTTATTCCAATAATTAATTTATCTGGACACTCTATTGAAAAATACGAATTACATTCAGGCATTACGATTCCAAATGTAATTGATTCAAAAAATATTGAACTAGAAGAAGGCCTTTACGCGATTGAACCATTCGCAACTCTTTCATCAGCAGGCGGAAAAGTCAACGACGGCAAACCATCTGGAATTTATTCATTCATTCAAAGAAAACCAGTCCGCTCTCCTAACGCAAGAAAAATCCTTGACTTCATAGAAAAAGAATATTCAACCTTGCCCTTTTGCTCTCGCTGGATTATAAAAAGATTTGGCGCAGCTTCAATCCTCGCTCTACGTGAATTAGAAAACTCTGGCTCATTGCATCAATTCAATCAATTAGTTGAATCAACAAAAAACAAAGTCTCGCAAGCTGAACATACAATTTTAATTGAAAAAGGAAATGTTATCGTGACGACAATTTGATAAATAACATTTTATTATTTTTCTATTAATCCTAACAATATCCAAATAAACCCCACAAACTTTAAATTTTTTTACATTAACAATCTTCTCAGCGAGAATCCTTGTCCGAAGGCAGGATTCGAGCAACATCAATCCGCACGAAGTGCGCTATCTTTAAGAAATCACGACGCTGACAATGATTTAACTTCTTGGAGGCAATACACTTTCAACTTTAACTAATTCACTATATTTTTCATCAAAACCCATTTTTTCTCCAATATCTTGTTTAAGCTCTCTTAAACAAACATATGAATATCCATGACTATCACTTTGCCTATTTAATCCATTATTATGAAATTGTATTCCTCTTATTCTATTCCTTTCATCTAATAAATTTATAACTTCCATCTTACCCCAAATAACTCCCGCCAATTGGCACAACTGTCTTCGCTGATTTCAAATAATTTTCCTCAATCTTTTTATAAACTTCAATTGAACTCTTGCTGACACTCGGCTTAACTTTATCTAACGCCAACTCAAAATGCTTTTTCTTAACTTCAACAGCATTAATATCTTCTCTCAATGCTAACATGCCTGCTTCCCTGACTAAACTTTCCAAATCTGCTCCTGTATAACCAACAGTTCTCTTTGCCAAATCTTTTAATTTAATATCATTCGTAAGAGCCATATTCTTAGTATGAACATTCAAAATATTTAATCTTCCTTCTTCTGTAGGTGCATTCACTAATAAAATCCTGTCAAATCTTCCAGGCCTTAACAAAGCAGTGTCCAGCATATCCGGCCTATTCGTCGCTGCAATAACTAAAACATCATTCAAATCTTCCAAACCATCCATTTCAGCAAGAATCTGATTCAATACTCTCTCTGTAACTTTATTACCATGATCTTCTCCTCTCTTACCCGCAAGAGCATCAACTTCGTCAAAGAAAACAATGCATGGCGCAACTTGACGAGCTCTCTCAAAAATCTTTCGAACACCCTCTTCAGATTTTCCAACCCACATGCTCAACAAAGAAGGTCCTTTAACTTGAATAAAATTCGCTTCAGATTCTTTTGCAACAGCTTTAGCTAAAAGTGTTTTTCCAGTCCCAGGCGGACCATAAAGCAAAATCCCGCGCGAAGGACGAATTCCTATTCTCTTAAATGAATCAGGATATTTAATCGGCCATTCAACAGCCTCGATTAATTCCCGTTTAACATCTTCTAAACCCCCAACATCTTTCCAGGAAACATTCGGCGTTTCAACAAGAACTTCTCTCATTGCACTTGGCCTGACAACTTTCAACGCGCTGGTAAAATCCTCTTCTTTAACAATCAACTTTTCTAAAACTTCCGGAGGAATTTGCTCATCCTTATCTAATTCCATCTTAGGTAAAAATTTCCTCAAAACAACCATAGCCGCTTCCTTAGTTAAAGATTCTAAATCAGCGCCGACAAAACCATGAGTTATCGAAGCTAAATCAATAATATTTACATCTTTATGAAGGGGCATTCCTCTCGTATGAATTTTTAAAATTTGTTCTCTTCCTTTTTTTCCAGGAACACTAATTTCAATTTCTCTGTCAAATCTTCCCGGACGCCTTAAAGCAGGATCAAGTGCATTAATTCTATTAGTAGCGCCAATAACAATAACCTTGCCACGAGTTTTCAAACCATCCATCATCGTCAACATTTGCGAAACAACTCTTCGTTCAACTTCTCCCATTACTTCTTCTCTCTTCGGAGCAATAGCGTCGATTTCATCAATAAAAATAATCGTGGGCGCATTTTTCTCAGCCTCTTCAAAAATATCTCTAATTTTCTTTTCAGATTCGCCGTAAAACTTGCTCATAATTTCAGGTCCATTTAACAAAATAAAATTCGCATCACTTTCAGAAGCGACTGCCTTCGCCAATAAAGTCTTGCCAGCTCCGGGAGGTCCGTAAAGCAAAACACCTTTCGGAGGCTCAACTCCAAGCTTCTCAAAAATTTCAGGATGCTTCAAAGGAATCTCAACCATCTCACGAAGTTTCTTAATCTCATCTTCCAATCCGCCAATATCTTCATAAGTTATCTCAGGAATTTTATCATCAGAAACATCAACAGCTTTCGGATTCAAAACAACTTCAGTATTTTCTGTAATCAAACAAGGTTGATTTGGATTTGTTGAAACAACCATAAATCTAAGTTGCGCGACTCCTCCCCCTAATTGTCCAAAACCCATGTCGCCGAAAACATCACTTAAATTTCCAAAAATATCATTCAAATCTCCAAGTTCTTCTGACATCAAATCTCTTCGTCTCTTAACCCCTCCAAGAACAACAACATCTCCTTTGAGAACAGACCGTCCTAACAAACCATTTCTTAAACCATCCGGGTCACCTTGAACCATAATGCCTTTTTGCGCAGGCGCGATTACAACTTTCTTTGCTTCTTTAACAGTTACTTTGCTTATTATTACATTATCTCCAATTCCTGTTCTTGCGTTTCTTCTTAAAATACCGTCGATACGAACAATTCCTTCTCCAATATCCGCAGGATAAGCCCTGTCAACAATTGCAACAGTCTCGCGATTTCCTTTAATAGAAATAACATCCCCGCGTTTAACATTTAATCCCCGCATAATTTCAGAATCTAATCTCGCGATGCCTTTGTAAGCATCGTCCTGTAGCGCCTCAACAACTTTCAACTTTACTGGTTTTACATTGTCCGCCATTTTACTTTTCTCTTTGCACTCCAAAATTTAAACTTAATCTTCCAACATCTTCAAAACATAATCTAACTATGTCATCAAAATGTTTCAGCACTTTCTCTTGTTCTCTCATAAACAATACAACTTCTTTAGGAATCGAAACCGCATAACTGTTGCCAACAAGCCGCATCTTAACTCTGAATTCTTTGTTTTTAAGGTTTACGAATTTGTTGTACTCTGCTTCATCACGAGGATGAATTATTTTTTCATTACATTTTGGACAAACTTTAGTTCTCAAAACAAATCCATTTTTAAGCATTTGATCATCTTTCATTTCTTTGTCGCATTTCTTACAAAGAATTTTATTATGAAATATATCGTTTGCCATTTTTTATTTTTTGTAAACTCTCACTTTTTATTTTTTATTAACCATGACGCTGTGTAATTAAACACAGCGAGGAAAGGAGGTTAAGCATACAACAAGTGTATACTTCACGTATACATAAAGAATTAGATACTTTATAAATATTTTGGTGATGAAAAATATAAAATGACGCAAATTTCTTCTTCAATTCTTTTATGTTTCCGCGCGATTGTTCACTAAGGTAAAAAATAAATTATATTAAAAATCAATCTTCACTATCAATCATCGCAAGAATTCTTCTAACATCACCAGATACATAACTCAAAACTTCAGAATCAGACACGCGCGGATTTTTCTCTTTAAACTTTAAAGCATGCGACGCGCCGGCAATCACCGCCATCTTAAGTTGTTCCTCATTTTTCATATAAGAAATAAAAAACACACCTATTTAAGGATTTTTGTCAAAAAGTGATATAATTTAAGGGCTTAGATAGAACATACATATCAATCTATATATCATAATCCCATTTAGTATATTTCAAAGTTTTCGCGTTAACAATTTTTCTAGAATTCAATCTCGCGAATGAAATGAGCAATCTATTTTAAAGAATGAGAATAGATGTTGAATTTGATTAATCTAAATAAAACATAATTATTTTTTGGCCCTTCTTAGAACTTCATAATTTCTTATATTTGATGAAACCATTACCTGTTTCTTAGGATTTGTAATACAATGGTTACGTAAATTTACATAAAATGTATTATGCACGCTACTTGGAGAATACATAAAACAAGCTTCATCAGAATCATCTATTTCTGAGAAATAACCTGCAACCTCAAAATTTCTTAGTCCATGATCAGCTGTACCAACTAATCTTATTAAATCTCCTTGCTGTACATCTTCTCTTAAACATACTAACGATTTTAATTTACTCATTTTCAATTTTCTTCAGAATTAAGTGTCTGAGGCACTACACCTCATTAAAGTTTATGAGTTTTATTATTTAAAAATCTTTCCTTTTCATTTTAAGAAATTAAGGTAACAATACAACAAAACCCTGTATAGCCCACAGACATATGTCGTATTTTACTTTATGTGTAAATTTGTTGCTGACGCAAGATTAATTGCTTCGAGCCTTGCTTCGCTTAGGTTCTCCGCTAAGAAATTGTTAATCCAGGAATTTCGAGATATTTTGTTATTAGATTTTCTCGACGGAAAATCCTGCTGAAAGCGGATTTGGAGTTACAATTAATTTTCGAACGAAGTGAAAAGTAATTTTCGGTTGCCCTTCGACATATGTCGTTAGGCCGCACACAATACAACAAACCCACAAACTTAAAAACACTCTCTCCTTTTTCATCTAATGAAATCAAAAATATCTAATGCACCAAATACACCAACTAATCTCTGGAAAAGATTCTGGTATTATTTCTGGAAAGACGACACAATTTGGGGATGGATATTCTCATTCGCAGTAATAATCATTTTAATAAAATTCGTTTTCTTTCCATTCCTAAATTTCGCAACAGGAACAGCGCTTCCATTAGCAATTGTAGAAAGTTGCTCAATGTACCACGAAGGAGATTTATTTTCAAACCCAAACAAATGGTACGACGCACACGAATCAAAATATGAACAATTTGATATAAGTAAGGAACAATTTTCAGAATTCAAATTCAACAAAGGATTCAACAAAGGCGATATATTATTTGTTTTTGGAACAAAACCAGAAAAACTCAAAGTCGGCGACACAATAATTTTCCAAGCAAGTCAAACTACTCCTGTAATCCATAGAATAATTGAAATAAAAGAAGAAGATGGAGAAAGAATTTTCTCAACAATGGGCGACAATAACAACGGTCAGCTGCCATTCGAAAAAAACATTAAGGAAGAACAAATTATTGGCAGGGCATCACTAAGATTAATCCCTTATTTAGGCTGGGGAAAATTAATTTTCTTTGAATTCACAAAACCAAAAGAACAAAGAGGATTTTGTAAGGGGAATTAAAAAATAGTTTTTGATTTTTAGCTATCTTTTTGGGGTGGATGTGGGGCTGGGTGGTGGGTGGGTTCAAGTCAAAGACTTGAATAGTAGGATTATAATTAAAAATCAAAAACGTCAAAAAATAAACAACAAAATCCGTAGGATTCTGCGACGGTAATTAATAATCATTCAATCTCCAATTGTTATTGTTTTATATTAACCTCACTACGAAAGAATTTTCTGCATTATCTTTCCATTCAGCGGAGAGCCTTGACAAAGTCTGGCTCGAAGCCATCAATAATTGAGCGCGAGCGATTTCGCGAAGGCGAATCATTTATTATAATACCGAGCGGGGTCGCGAGTTAGGCGAAACTATTCCCCCACTAAAAAATAACAACAAATAAAAGAAAACTTTTTAAACCAACTAATTAAACCCATTAAATGGAATTTTGTCCAAAATGTGGTGCAATCCTTATTGAAAAACGAAAAAACGCTGGTTGCCCACGATGTAATTATTCTGCAAAAGGAAAGATAAAAATAAAATCTTCTGAAAAAATAATCCCATCACTAAATAAAAAACCACTTTCAGTTGTAAAAGAAAAAGATATCGAAATTCTTCCAAAGGTCCATGAAAAATGCAAGAAATGCTCACACCCAGAATCATTTTTTTGGACAGTTCAAACACGTTCAGGCGACGAAGCTGAAACAAAATTCTTCAAATGTGTAAAATGTTCGCATACGTGGCGAGAATATAGGTAATCAGTAAAGTTTAAAATAAAATAAGATTACCTGTGTTCGAGTAAAGAATATCGATAGTCTTTTAATTAACAATTTCTTTAACCAATCATGAAAGGAGCAACAATACCAGTCATGAAAGAAAGAACAATGTTCGCGCAAGAATTTCTTAAACATAGAAAAAAAGTTGCATCTCCCACACCAACTTCAGATTCAAGTGCAATAAAAATTTGCAGCTTTGTACCTTATTCTCCTGATAATAAAATTGTAGAATATGGCCCAGGCACAGGTGCAATTACAAAATATCTTATAAATAAATTGGGCAATGAATCCCAATTAGTTTTAATTGAAGAAAATAGAAGATTTTGTAATACACTTGAAAATAGATTTGGGAACGATCCAAAAATATCTATATTTAATAAACCTGCAGAAAACGTCAAATCTATTTTAGAAAAATTAGCAATCTCGGAAATAGATTATATTGTTTCAGGAATTCCATTCACATTTCTTTCTCCGGAACAAATAGACGTAATTCTTCAAACATCTAGAGATTTTCTCGCAAGTGATGGACAATTTATTGCATATCAAATTAAAGATTCTATAATGACGCATTTAGAAAGATATTTCAGAAATGTGGAATCAGAAAAAATCCATCATTCTCCATTAACAATTTATCGGGCTTGGAATTAATTACATTCATACAATCTTTCAACAAGGTCCAATGAGATTAAGAAAAGATACGGCTTTTAAGGTTTTCGAATTTGTTAAGTCAACTTACAAATTTAACATTTGCATTCGCAAGCTCATGGATAAATAACTCAAATCAGACTTTGTCAGAATTTTCGTCTTAAAATTGTTTTTACGAAGAAATCCAAGCCGAGCGATTTCACGAAGGTGAATTGTTTATTATGATACCGAGTGGAATTGCAAGCCAAAGTGGGATTTCTGAGCAATTATTCTCGCGAATGAATGAGCGAGCAAATTTTTATAATGTGAATACTTAAGATGTTTACTTAAAAGAACTTAATTTCCTTGAACTTCTAATCTCTTTAAACCAACTACAGGAAATGAATTTGCAAACCTCTTCGCATCATCATGATAACTAAAATAAATTTCAAGTGCATCTCGTTTTCTTTCATAAAAAAATGGATTTATGTATCGTCTGCCATGACTTGAATCTCCTGCTTGAAAATAAACACCAAAAGAATCTTTCTTTCTATCAGTCAATGTTCCTCTTTCAAGTAAAATATGCAAAGGTGTTTCGTCTCCTTCGACATAAGATTTTAATCTAAACACTTGCCAATCCGCACCGCTTAAATCTCTTTCTGGAAGATTATAATTTCCTACGCATCTCACTAAACCTCTAACACCCATTTTAGAAGCATAAATTTTTGCATCTTCTTCTCTAACAAAGAATAACTCTTCCCCATTCAAAACAGGATTCAATACAAAATCAGGAAAAACTGCTGAGTAAATTTCGTAATTTCCGTTTTCCTCTTCGCTAAGCAAACCCGATTCAACAACTTTTTTCACAACTCTGTTAGCAGTCTTAGGAAATCTTCTTTTATGAGATAAAGATTTCACTAATTCAGGAACACTCAATCTTTGAAAAAAGCCAGCTCTTGGAGAAGTCCACGCCACAACTTTCAATTCACATTGAGATAATTCTTCTTTAATATTCATATCGGCACTTAACAAAATTAATTTTTAAAGATTATTATACTGCAATAAAAATTGGTTCTTCGAAATCCAACATTTTTTAAATCCATTAATTCTTTGTTTTCTAAGGCTCCGTAGCTCAGCCTGGTCAGAGCACTAGACTCTTAATCTAGGTGTCGAGGGTTCAAATCCCTCCGGAGCCATTTATGGAATCGTAGATTCCATTTTTCGGATTTTAAGTCACTAAATTCAGCATGTTTTAAAGTCGAGGGCGAGCGATTTCACGTTTGGGTTCTTCGGTATTCAAACAAACGGGGTGGAGTGGGGTCGCGAGCAAAATCCCTCCGGGGCCATAAATTTATTTGAGTTGAACCCTTGGGTTTCGTTCGCTTCCGGTTTCAATCGCGGACGAGCGAGGATTTATATCCGACGCCAAATCCCTCCGGGGCCATAATTATTAAATTATCCAATATCCCTCTTTTCGGAACAAAACTTATCAAGAATTCTTCGCATTAACTTTATTTAGTGAATAAATTCAAACGAAGCAAAATCTCTGGGCCAATCAATAACTTCGCGAAGCGAAGCAATTAAAAAACAAAAAAAAGATACCACTCTCTCTTTGAATCGTTTCAGGGGCAGTATTCAGAAGTTCGCTTACTTAATCAGCTTTTGAATTTCTTCAATTGACTCAGCAACTTCATTACCTTTCTTAGTCAGTTGTATTAATTTAATTCGCCCCTTTTTTTGAAAAACAACTAACCCTAACTCTTCTAACGTCTGCAAAATTTTCACAGCATGGCTATAAGTACAATCAACTTCTTTAGCCAAAATACTACCGTACCTCATTCTTGTATTTTTCTTCAAAGATACCAGCATCAAAGCCGGCTTCCTTCGAAAAAAGATATCAAAATTGTCTTTCATTTTAAAATTTAGATCCATTTTGGTTATTTTTCAATGTATATATTCAGACAGTGTGTTCCTTTTAAATGTTTCGCAACAATGGTGTTCATATAAGAGTTACTACTGCCCGAGGTGAAAATTTGAAAAAAATTGTTGCAAACTCGCAAGAATTAATAACTAATATCAAATTTTATCCTCATTAAATATTAAAAAGTTTTTTCACATTAACAATCTCTCCTGTGAAAAATTCAAGCCAAGCGATTTCACAAGTGCCGCCTCAAAACTTTGTTCAAGTGAGATCGCGAAAAGATTTCTGAGCCGTATATAACTTCGCGAAGCTAAGAAATCAATATTTCCGATGAATTTTAGTCATTTTCAAGAGAGAAAGATTAGCTGCTCATTACATTCGCAGATTTTTGTTAATAATTAATATAATTCGACGACGTTAAGCGAGCGTTTACGTTTTGACAATTTAAATATTAATAACAAAACGTGGACGTGAGTAGAGGAGTGAACTTTACTCTTCAGGTTCAAAAATAAACAAAGCTAATAAATGTTAGGTTCAGATAATTTTTTTTAAGTATCTGGGATACTAACAATTCCAAAACCTTTATCAACCATCATCTATCTCTTTCTTCATGACAACAAAATTCCTCGCAATCTCGGACATCCACGGCGACACATCTTTAATTAAACGTCTCGCAGAAAAAGCAGAAAATGAAAAAATCGACATTGTCATCTTAGCAGGAGATTTGACTTGGATGGAAAGATCAATTGAAAATTTGGTTGGCCCATTCATAAAAAACAAAAACAGAAAAGTTTTACTCTTGCACGGAAACCACGAATCAATTGCAACAATAAACTTTCTTAGTGAAATGTACCCTGACACAAAAAACATGCACGCTTATTCAATCAAACACAACAACATCGGAATTTTTGGAGTCGGTGGCGCTGATCTCGGAAAAGAACCAATGTCAGAAAAAAACTTCGCAGACGCATTAGAAAAAGCCCACGCATACTTAAAAAATGTTGAAAAAAAAATTTTAATAAGCCACATGCATCCATCAAACACCAATTCAGAATTCTCTGGCTTTCCCGGAAGCACATCGATTCGCGACGCAATTGAACGTTTCCAACCAGACATTGCAATTTGCGGACACATCCACGAAGCGTCAGGCATCGAAGAAACAATCGGCAAAACACGAGTCATAAATGTATCTAGAAAAGAAGTTGTTTTTGAAATTTAAGCTTCAACTGGCACTGCTTCAGGTTCAATAACAAGTCTTTCTAATTTTTTAAGTCTAGCACTAAGAGCATCATGAATTTCTTTAGCATAAGTAACTTGTGAATCAGAATATTTTTTTAATTCAGCAAGTATAAGATCTGGATTTAATTCATGTTGTGGGGGTCTTTCAAAAAGCATATCATGCCTCATTCTTAATTCTGGTTTTAAGTCAGTTAAAAGAGGACTACCTTCTTTAATATTAACAACACTTACAGCTTCTAATAAACGAGTAGCATTTTTAATAACTTCAGCATAAGCTCTCCAAACCCCTTGTCTCTCCTCTATAAAATCATAATAATTCATTAAAAAGACCAGATAAGAGTATATATAAAGATTATGATGATGAAACATTTATTTTTGAAATTTAATAAATAGCACTCACAAGCTCGTGAATTCAAAAAGGATTAAACAAGATTCATCAATTATCATTACCCATAACTATACATAAAAAGATATTTTTGCATTAACTTAATTTTCCAACGAGAAATCATGACGAAGTCCGATTTCGAGTTATTTATAACTTCGCGAAGCGAAGCTAATTTATCTCAACCCCCTCCCCCACTTCAATTCCCTTCCTCTCAACACTTCCACCATTAACTTCCAAAACATACAGCGCTTCAGCGTTAGGAGAAATTATTTCTTCGCTTAACGGCGTCGCATTTTCTTTTATGAAAACAATTTCCCCATTTTCATTTATCCAAATCATATCCAAGGAAATCAATGTATCTTTCATCCAAAAACTATGAATATCACTTTCAGGAAAAACAAACAACATACCTTTATCTTCTTCTAAAAAATCTCGATTCATCAAACCAATCTGCCTCTCTTTATCATCGTCGGCAACTTCAACTTCAAAACACATTTCATTTATACAAACTTGTTTAACCTCATCTTTTTTATTATTATTATGAAAACCAACTAGTGAAATCACAATTAATAAACCTAGAACAACTAATAAAATAATTAGGTGTGTTTTCTTTTTCATGAATAGTTTAATAATTTAATATTTATAATTATTCACTAAATTAATGACAACCAACTAATCAGGTTTTTACATTAACAATTCCCCGTGGAAAGTTCGTGACCGAGCATTTTGACTTTGACAAACTTATTTATTAATAACGAAGTCGGGGTGCGAGTTAAAGTCCGATTTCTGAACCATCAATAACGCCGAGCGATTTCACGTTGGGTGATTTTGAGCGATGGTGGTGGAGTGAGGTCGGGAGTAGAGCGATTTCATGTTGGGTGATTTTTAACGATGGTGGCGAGCAATGTTCACGAGTCTCACCTCAAAATCGAGAACGAGTGGGCTTGCGAGGTGGAGTGAGGTCGGGAGTAGAGCGATTTCACGAGTGTCGCCTCAAAACTTTATTTGAGTGAGGTCACGAGCAAAGCCTTGTGAGCGCTATTAACCCAAAAACTTATAAAAACCCTCCCTTCTCTGTAAAATAAAGCTATTCGCAACAAGTTGCTCAATAACTGCTCAGAAATCTGTCCATAGTCCAAGATTTCTTCGCTTAACTTATCATTAAGCGAATAATCTGACGAAGTCGATTATGAGCCATGTAAATTCACGAGCGACTTTGGAGCGAGTGTTAAATTAAATTTAAAGAACAATTCAAAAAATGCCAAGAAAAAAACGCGAAAAAACCCAAGAAGAAACATCCGCAGAAGGATACTTTCCTGTAGACGAAGACGACTTAAAACTTACAACAAATGTTCCATTCAAAGAATCAAAATCAGTTGAAACAATTGAAAAAATAGGAACAAAAAAAGATTTGCCGCGGGTTAAGAGAAAATATATTGGAAAAAATAAGAATATTAATAACCAAAACCAGGTAGGGGACGAAGATTCTGGGGAGGGTGGGCACTTGGCAAAAATCAAAAATCAAAAATCATCAACAAAAAAATCTCTCTCAAAAACACCAACCAAAAAATTCATAATTCCAAAAATCACACTAAAAGAAAATGGCTACGAATTAATTATAACAGAAAAACCACAAGCAGCACAAAAGATTGCAACCGCATTAGATGATTCAAATTCGCCGACAAAAAAATCCCTTCCAGGAAACGTTTCATATTATGAAGTAAACCACGACGGAAATAAACTAATTGTCGGTTGCGCAGTCGGACACTTATTTACATTAAAACAAAATTCAGGCAACAGCTACGAAACGCCAATCTTCGACATTTCATGGACGCCAAATTACCTCGCACGAAATGGGAAGGCAGACTTCACAAAAAGATATTATGATGTCCTATCAAAGCTTGCAAAGAGTGCAGGAAGTTTAACAGTAGCAACAGACTATGACATCGAAGGAGAAGTAATTGGTTTAAACGTCGTTCGCCTAATCGCTGGACAAGAAGACGCATCACGAATGAAATTCTCAACTTTAACAAACATTGAATTAAACAAAGCATACGACGACAAATCCCCAAGTTTAAATTGGGGTCAGGGACTCGCAGGAGAAACCCGGCATTTTTTAGACTGGTTTTACGGAATAAATTTATCGCGCGCTTTAATGAATGCAATAAAAACAACAGGTGGTTTCAAAATAATGTCCGCAGGAAGAGTCCAAGGTCCAACATTAAAATTAATCGTAGATAAAGAAAAAGAAATTAAGGCATTCAAACCAAAAACATTTTGGCAAGTTTTCATTCTCGTAAACGACCTTAAAACCCGGACGTCGTTAGAACTAAAACACAACCAAGACATTTTCGAAAAAGAAGAATTAAAAAAATTCAATAAACTAAAAGGAAAAACAATAAACCTCTCAACAAAAAAAACAGAACAAATAATCCAGCCATTAGAACCTTTCAATTTAACATCATTACAAACAGAAGCTTACAAATTCTTTGGCTTCACACCATCGCGAACTTTGCAAATCGCACAATCACTTTACTTGGCAGGAAACATTTCATACCCCAGAACTTCTTCTCAAAAATTACCTATAAGTTTAAACTACAAAGACATATTAAAAAAAGTCGTGTTGCAATTTAATGTCGGCCCCTCAAAACTAACTAGAGAAAAACCAATAGAAGGGGAAAAATCTGATTCCGCCCATCCATCAATTCACCCAACAGGCGAAATTTCAACAATGAACTCCGACGAGGAAAAACTTTATGGTCTTATCGCAAAACGTTTCATAGCATTATTTATGGATGATGCAATTATAGATAATAAAACTGTTTCTGGAAATATTAAAAGTGGAGAAGTTTCAAACAGAGAACCAGGCTCTCGAAAAGAAGGTATAGAAGATAACAGCAACCCTATGTCGGGGACGCACGAGGGGAGGGTGGGCACCAATAAGAATAAACTTGCGGGCGATGAATTAAGATTTTCAACAAGGGGTTCAGCAATTAGAAAAAAAGGTTGGATGTCAGTCTATCCTTCAAAAATGAAAGAAGTCGATGTTCCAGACATGAATGGTCCTGCCGAAATTAAAAATGTTAAAAACGAAGAAAAAGAAACACAGCCTCCAAAACGTTACTCTCCAGCATCAATCCTCTCCGAGTTAGAAAAAAGAAACCTCGGAACAAAAGCAACAAGAGCAAATATAATTGAAACTTTATACGACAGAGGCTACATAAAAGAACGTGCAATCGAAGCAACATCTTTGGGAATTTCATTAATTGACACTTTAGAAAAATACTCTCCAATTATTGTTGATGAAAAACTCACGAGACATTTTGAAGAAGAAATGGAAAGTGTCCAAGAATCAAAAACCCTTAACCTCACTAAAGAAAAAGAGAAGAAAATCATTGACGAAGCTAAAGAAACAGTAACAAAAATAATTAATGAATTTAAAAAAAGCGAAAACAAAATCGGAAAAGAATTAGCAGAAGCAACGCAGGAAGCAAGAGAAGCAGAACGAGAAACAAATAAATTAATGCTCTGCCCAAAATGCAACAAAGGTTATCTCGCCATAACTTACTCACCCAGATTCAAAAAACATTTCATCGCCTGCAACGCTTATCCTGATTGTAAAACAACTTTTTCTTTGCCTCCAAACAACACAATCAAAAAAGTCACAGACTCAAACGAATCTGATGGTTTGAAAAAATGCGAACACTGTGGATTTCCTTTATTAATGAGCCTAAAAGCAAGAAGTCGTCCATGGATTTTCTGTTTTAATTCTGAATGCAAATCTAATAAAGAACGAATGGACGAGTACAGGAAAAAGAAAGAAGCTGAAGAGAACAAATCTGATTAAAAATACTTTTTTTCTCCAATATCAAATTGTTCTATAAAACCTTTATAACTTTCAACAACCCCACAACTATCTAATTTTTTTCTTACTTCCCCAACTAAACCCGAATCACTAAAAATAGATGCACAGACATCACATCGTGTTCTACCCTCTCCAACAAATTCTGGGTGTATATTCTCGACAAGAAAATGAATAAAACGCACACCCCCTAATTTGAATCCAATATAAACAGGATCACTTGATATTCTTTGTTTTATCTTTTCAAGAGAATCATCTTGAACATTTCCATAAATTTTTCCATCATAGATACATCTCCCGGAACTTCCAAAACTCACTCGTCCATCATGTCCAATCCATAAAGAACCAAAAAAATCAGGAAAAAATCCCAAATCAGAAGATTCAACTTTTCTAAGGGGAAATTTCTTTTGTAATGAAGTCATTTGGCTTGCCCTTCCAACAGGCCTGCAATACACGCGCCTAATTTTCATTGGAGTAACTCTATTTTTAAGCGTCATCAAAATTTCCAGACAATCTTTTTTCTCACTAGCTGAAATATCTTCCATACCAAAAACATATCCAACAGCACCAACAACATTTTCAAATACTTGTTTAGAATTATCTCCATCAAAAGCGATTAAACGGTAAGACAAATGATTTCCAAAATCAATATCCCCATAAACCTGCCTTAATCCTTCACTTATTCTCCAAAAATCTCTAGAATCCGTCGGATACATTGTCCCGCAACTTACTTCAATAGAATTTCCTTCATTTTCTAAACCAAACCCACTATCTTTCAAGAAATAAAACCAATCCAATGAACTTTCTAAAGTTCCTGCAAAAGAGCCATTAGTAATAAAAAAAGTTGGCAACCTGGAAGAATAACCTGTAATTTTTTCTACAACCCTTCTATTCTCTTCTCTAAATGGTTCTCCATCAGTCACAGAAACTTCTTCCAATCCAATCTCAACAGCTTCTTCAAGTGCTTTCCCAACAACTGAAACAGAAGGCAAACCAATTCTATCCGGCCCAAACTTTCCATAACAATGAAAACAACTTCTATTACAATTCGGGCCCATTTGAAGTGTTAATCTACTAAAACCATTGCCTAATTGAATATCAATATACTTATCAGTTCCTAATATTTCTGGTTCTTCTCCTGCACGCAAAAGAAAGTCCTTATCATCTTCAGATAACATAAAACTCAAGAACTAAACGCCCTTATAAAATTAACTAAACTAGAAAAAATTCTAAAAAATAAAAACAAAAAAATTATCTCCTCTTCCTTCTTTTCGGCATTGACTTCATTTCTTTCATAGCCATCATACTTGAATGAGGGAAGCATTTCTTGCATGTAAACGAATGTATAGCTAACACGACTCCAGCAGCAACAAGGATCCATCCATTATAAAAATCAATTAATCCAGGCCAACCGAAGACGATTACTACAATCGCAACAATCAATTCGCACCAACTTTTACACATTTTAACCTCCTTTTGAATTTATCTTAAATTTAAATACGAAAGTTTTTCAAGGAAAACTTACTTATATCTTTTTAAAATATATAATTGAATATATGCTTTAGAGTTTTTAAATGTAATGTTTCAAATAAATAATATCACAACAATTCTTAAATATCAATTCAAATATAATCTATAATGAGAAAATATCATGTCCTTCAACAAGGTTCCAGATTTAATTATGACTTAAATTTAGAAGAAGTTCATACTCTCGAAGGAATAAGAAAAACACTGCAATCAATTTTAGATGATTTACCTAAACCTGAAATTGATTCTGAAATTCAAGTTTACATGAATGAAGAAGGACTTAACATAATTCTTGAAGAAGATGTTCATATTGAATAAAATTAGCAAGTTCACTAATTCAATGTCACTCGGGTGGGTGGCGGGGGAGTGGATGGTGAGCGTTTACGTTTTGACTAATAGATATAATAACAAAACGTGGGCGCGAATTGGGACTATGAACTTGCGTTAAACACATTCCATCTATCTTTATAATTAAAATAAATGCACTCGCAAGCTCGTGAGTGAACTACCCACAGACTAAAGTCAGGGGCGTCCACGTGCTAACTCAAAATTAAT
>CAYXNP010000010.1:0-36674 GCA_964466575.1 Candidatus Woesearchaeota archaeon
TTTAATAATATTATTTTCTTTTTTAATTATTGCCCAAGAACAAACAGCACCAGATATTCAAAATGCACCAGATATTCAAAATGAAGCAGAAGATTCTGCAAATGAGGGTGTTGGAGATATAGGGGATGATGACGATACTTCTTTAGATGATGGAGATTTAAATGAGGGTGTTGGAGACGATGGAACCTCTGATCAAGATGGAGAAAGCGAAGAACAAGGAGATAATATTCTTGATGAAGTTGAAGAAGAATATAAAAATGAAGATTTGAATATTGATGCGGGCATAACTCCAGACAGTCCTTTTTATTTTGTTGATGAATTTTTTGATAGATTTGGAAGTGAATCAGATAATAGAGAAGAAAAAATTGCAGAAATAAATGCAATGGTAAATAAAGGCAAGATTGAAGATGCGAGGGAAGCTTTAAAAAATTATGAAAAGCATGCGGATAATGTTGAAAAAGATATTAATCCTGAAAAAAGAGATGATGCGCGAAGAAGTGCTGCGGCAGTTAAACAAACATTAAAAGAAATTGAGAGCAAGGTTTCTGGGTCTGAAAAAAAAGAATTTGTTGATAACATTATTGAAAAAGAAAGGTCTATTGTTACTGCTGTAGAGATTGCAGATAAAATTAAAAATCTTTGCGAGCAACTTTCAAAATTAGATCCTTCATCATATTATGAAACATGTAATTCAGGAGATGATTCTCCGAAATGGCAAAAGAAACTTGACAGAAAATTAACTGAAGAACAAAGAGAAGAATCTAAAAATTTTGGAAGGATAATGGAGCAGTGTTTTGAAACTTCTGGAAGAGACTGTAAATGTGAAGAAATTCCATTTCCTGATTTTGCGGATGCATGTTCTAAAGCAGCTCCTTTAGCAACTAAGTGTGATGAAGGAGATGAAAATGCTTGCGATGAGCTAGATAGTTTAGAGATGCTTGAGTTACCGCCTCATTTACAAGATATTATGGATGAGTTAGATGGAGATGTATCTGAATCAAAGTATGGTTTGCATATGCCTCCAGAATGTCAAAAAGCAGGTGCTAAAACTCCTAAAGACTGTTCAAAAATTATGATAGAAACTCATGCTCCGCCTGAATGCAAAGAAGCATTGTTAAAAGCTGGTGTTGAAAGTGAAAGCGAAGGAAGAAAAATTTGTGATAAAATAATGATGGAGAAGTATGCGCCGGAATGCGCTGAAAAAGGTATTACTAATCAAGATAAGTGCCAGGATTATATGTATGGAATTGGAAATCGTCCAGAAGAGTGTCAAGAAAATCAAATACATGATGCTAGTGATTGTAAAAGATTTTTAGAAGAAGGGGGGCGTGGAAAAAGTATGAATCTTGGAAAAAATTGTAAGTCAATAGAAAATCCTGAAGAAAGATTAAAATGTTATGATGGAATTATTAATGGAAAGGATTTTGAAGGTGAAGGCGAGAATTTTGAAGAAAGATTTAGGGATGTAAAAGGAAAAGAAATGGATTGTGCTGCTCAATGTAGTGCAAGAAATGAGCGGTGGGATGGTTTGGAAGGAGGATGTAGGTGTTATGCAGGAAATAAGGAAGAATTCAGAGATAGAAGGGATTTTTTTATTCCAGAAGATAGGAGGGAATTTCAACCACCACAAGAATTTAGAGAAGGAGAATTTCAACCACCACAAGAATTTAGAGAAGGAGAATTTCAACCACCAGAAGGATTTCAAGAACCTCCTCGGGAAGGGGAATTTCAACAACCACCAACACAACAAATTCCTTCAACAGAATCAGGAAGTGAAGGAACAACAACTCCTGAAAATTCACCTCCAAGTGAATCAAGTGGAAGTTCTGGAGAAAGCAGTGAAAGTTCAAGTTCATCGTCGAGCGGAGAAAGCAGTGGAGGAGAATCAAGTGGGGGAAGTATTACTGGAAACGCTTTTTTAGATTATTATTTTAAATAAAGAAAGATTTAATAATTAAAATTGTTTCTATTCTTTGATGGGAGAACCAAAGATTAAAAGGGGGCTGAATTTTTATTGGTATTATTGGACAATTATTGTGTTTTTAGGATTTATATTAATTAATTATTATACTAGATATTTTAAAATTGAAGTATTGGATGTGGGGTTGATGATTTCTGTTGTTTCATTTTTATTTGGTTTTTTAATTTCAATAACTTTTTCAATGCTTTTGAACAGAACAGCTATATTAAAAGATTCTTTGACTGCTGAAACAGGAAGACTTGTCAGTTTATTTTCACTTTCAAAACATTTAGGGCAAAAATTCCATGGACGAGTAAGGGAAAGAATTGACAGCTATACTATTAAGACGCTGAGAGGTTATAAACAGTATGAGATTTGCAGAGAAGATTTTTATGGGTTTTACGATGATTTGCAGTTTATGGAAATTAAGACAGAGCAACAAAATAATTTTGCAGGTTCTTTTTTATATGTTCTTGGAGAGATGTCAACAATAAGAGAAAAGTTGGAATATCTTACAAACAGAAAGGTTGAATTTTCTATTAAAGTTGCAGATTACACACTGGGAATATTGCTTATCGCATTATTGTTTATGAATAGGAACGACCCCTTTACAAATATTATTTTCATTTTAGTTTCAACTATTATTGTCTTTATTTTTTTAATTATTGAAGATTTTGACAACTTGCGTATATCAGACTATTCTGCCAATATAAGTAACTCTGAACAAATTTTTGATTTAATCAAAAGAGAAAGATATTATCCTCAACGTTTGCTGGCGAGAGCAGGGTTAGAAGATGGCAGAAAATACAGAATTGGAATTTATAATTCAAAATTGAAAGAAGAAGAAATTTTTGAAATTACTTATAATTCTGTATTTAAGATAAAAATTAATAAGATTCTTGAAAAATTTAAGGAAAGAGTAAATAAGGAAAAGTTTAATAATTAAAATTGTTTCTATGTGAAATGGCAATGGTTGAAGAGAGATTGGAATTGATTACCCGAAATTTGCAGGAAGTTATTGGAGAAGATGAGCTTAAGGGTTTGTTAAAAAGTAAAAAAGAAATTTCTGTTTATTGGGGCACTATGCCGACAGGGAGTATTTCTATTGCGTATTTTTTTCCTATGTTGAAGATTGCGGATTTTCTGAAAGCAGGTTTGAGAGTTAAGATTCTTTTGGCTGATTTGCATGCAGCACTTGACGGTGTTCCTTGGAATTTGGTTGAAAAGAGATATAATTATTATGAAAAAGCAATTGCGACTATTTTTAAAACTATTGGAGTAGATACTAAGAAATTTGAATTTGTGAAGGGAAGTGATTTTCAACTTGCGCCAGAATATATGAATGATGTTTTGAAACTTTCTGTTTTGAGTTCTGTTAATGATGCGACCCGCGCAGCTTCTGAGGCGGTTAAAACTGCGAAGACAGGGAATGTAAAAGTTTCTGGTTTGATTTATCCTTTGATGCAGGCATTAGATGAAGAATATTTGAAAGTTAATATTCAGTTCGCGGGCGTTGACCAAAGAAAGATTCAGGTTTTTGCCAGGGAGTTTCTTCCAAAGATAGGATATAATCAAAGAATAGAATTAATGAGTCCGATGATTCGTGGTTTGGTTGGAAAGCAGATGAGTTCAAGTATTGAGGCAACGAAAATAGATTTGCTTGATGATGAAAAAAAAGTAATTGTTAAAATTAAAAACGCCGAATGTGCTGCGGGAAATTCTGATAATGGGATTATGGCTTTGCTGCAATATTTAATTTTTGGAGTTAAAAATAATTTTATTGTTGAACGCGACGAGAAATACGGGGGAAATTTAGTTTATGAGTCTTATGAAAAAGTTGAGTCTGATTTTAAATCCAAGAAATTACATCCTCTTGATTTGAAAAATGCTGTTGCAAAAGAAATTAATATTTTGCTTGAGAATTTTAGAAAAGACAAGAAATTAAAAGAGCTTCATAAAATTGCTTATCCCTGATTACCTTGTCTTAAACTCGACGATATCTAAATCTTTTAATTCGTGTTTTAGTGAAACTTTTTGACCGGGAAATTTTGATGATGGGCCCCAGATTTTTACTTCGACAACCTGTTTTGAGAAACCGTGAAGAATTTTTTCGGCGATGTCTTTTACTGTTGAGTTTGGGTTTAGTATAATTGGACGCGAAGTTTTTTCTTTGCCTGGTTCTTTTGTGTAAACCCTAATTTTATTGAATGATTTGAAAATTTTTTCTTTGAATTGTTCAATTCCTGACGCTCGCGATTTCGATTCCCAACCCTCACCCCCACCCCTCTCACCCGATGAAGTTTTTGAATCACGAAATTGCTCGCTCGCTTCTTTCGTTGAGATTAAAACAAAATTATATTTTTTACTTCTTAGGGTTGCTTCGAGTTTTCGTTTTTCGGTTTCATTTAATAAATCTGATTTGTTAAAGACGATAATTTGTTTAGCTTTTGAATTGTTTATTTTTGATTCAAGTTCAGCTATATCTTCGATTTTTGTTATTAGAAATATTAGTGTGTCAGCAGAATTTACCAACCCTTTGTCAAAATAATCTGATTCAATTGCAGGAGATTCTATTAATTGTATTTGGACGCCTGCGTTTTTGAAGTCTAATATTCCTTGCTGGGAAATTTTTGTTGTGAAATTATAGTCTGCAATTAAGGGATTGGTGTTTGTTAATAATGATAAGAGCGACGATTTTCCGGTGTTTGTTTTTCCTACTATGACTGCCTGCATGTCGTGTTTTTTTATTGCAGATGATGAGGCATTTGATTTTCCAGATTTTTTACTTTTATCTAGTTTATTCAAAAGTTTTTTTCTACGAGTTTTGAGATTAGCGAGCATTTTTTCAGAAGATTTATGTTTTGGACATTCTTTTATCATCTCGTCTAAATATTTTAAACGCTCTTTGTCAGTTTGCGCATTTAGAAATTTTGCTTCTGCTTGTTGATAAAATGGGGATTGGTTTGTTGATGCCATATGTTTTTTAAGATAGTTTATTATAAAAAATTATGGATGGATCATTTTTTAATAGAAATCCGAAGATTGTTGCTAAAGATTTGATAGGAAAAGTTATTGTGAGGCGAGTTGGAAGAAAAATATTGAAGGCGAGAATTATTGAAACTGAAGCTTACTTTGATGAGAAAGACCCGGCGTCGTGGGCGCGTTACGGAAAACGCCGAGACAATATTGAAATGTGGAATGAAGCCGGAACGATTTTAGTTAAGAATGTTCATAAACATTTTATGCTGAATTTTGTGACAGGAAAGGAAGGAGAAGCGAGCGCGGTTTTGATTCGTGCTGTTGAGCCGCTTGATTTTAAGGGAAGATGTCATGGACCAGGATTATTAACTCATGCTTTGAAAATTGATAAAATTTTTAATGGAAAAAGTTTGTTTGACAAAAGTTCTGGATTAAAAATTATTGACGATGGTTACTCATTTAGCGACGAGGAAATAAAAACTTCAAAACGAGTTGGAGTAAAAAATGATTTGGATGAAGATTTGAGGTTTTATGTTGAAAGGTGTAAAGTAAACTCTGAATCTTAACATACTTTACTAATATTTGCTTGCTCCAAAGTCGCAAGATATGGATAATTCAGAAATCCTGCTTCGCTTGGATTTCTTCATAAAAACGGTTTTAAGACGAAAATCCTGACGGCGTCGGATTTGAGTTATTTATCCATGAGCCTGCGAATGCAAATGTTAAGTTAGCAACTTGACTTAACATAAGGTAAAAATATATAAACTACTAAAGTTATATATATGTATAACTATTGTTGATTATTTAAAATGGCAGAAATTCCTTTAGATTTGAGATTGAAGAGACAAACTCACAAAGATATAGCAAGAGCTCAAGATATAATTATCAAAACTATCTATGAGGTGTACGAAAAATGCGTCTTGCATGGGGGAACGGCAATTTGGAGATGCTATAACGGGAACAGATTTTCAGAGGACATTGATGTTTATATAAATAAAAACTCTGTTAAAATAAAAGAGCTGTTTGAAAAGCTAGAAAAAAATGGATTTGTTGTTGAAAAGAAAAAAATTGGAGCAAACAGCATTTTTTCAACCTTGAAATTTGACAGAACAATAGTAAGATTTGAAGCATTATTTAAAACTATTAACGCTTCTTTGAAAGATTATGAATTATGCGACGGAAATTTTATCTCGGTTTATTGTTTAGAACCAGAAGAGTTGATTGTTGAAAAAATAAACACTTATAATCAAAGACTTAAGATAAGAGATTTATATGATATATATTTTCTATTGAGATTAGTTAGAGATAAAAAGGTTATTTTACCAAAATTAAAGAGTTTAATTTCTAATTTTAAAAATCCCCTAGATGAAAATAATTTAAAAACTATAATTCTCGAGGGAATTGTCCCCCATTCAAATAAAATTTTAGAATACATACAAAATTGGAAATAAAATGGGAAAGAAAATTCATATAGATAAAGTAATTGAATTATTTAATAAAAGTCCTGTTGTAGACTCAAAATCTGTAAAAAGAATTGTTAGAAGTAAAAAAAATATCAAGCAATATTCGAGGCACATTTTAAAAAATCTTATCAAGCAAAATAAAATTTACTCTTTGACAAAAGGATACTATACAAAGCATGATGAAATTTCATTAGCTGTTTTTGCATTTCAGCCGTCATATTTAGGATTGCAGGATGCACTAAGCCAGCATAATTTATGGGAGCAAGAGACTATTCCTATAATAATAACTTCAAAAAATGTAAGAACAGGAATAAGGAAAGTCATGGAGAGGAATGTATATATAAGAAAAATAAACAAAAAATATTTATACGGATATGAATTTAAAAGAGTGGGAAATTTTAATTTTCCATATTCGGATATTGAAAAAACTTTTATTGATATGATTTATTTCAATGAAAAGATTGATGTAGATTTAATTAATGATATCAAAAAGAAATTGGACAAAAAGAAATTGAATGATTATCTTAAAAAATATCCGTTGAAGTTTAGAAAGAAAGTTGAAAGGGTTTTGAAAACAAAATATTAATCTTTATTTAAACCATCAAATCAATCAATCCACTCAAACTTAATTCTGCTCTTTCGCTTAATGAGGAAAGAGTTTGTTTAAGTCTTGAAAGTTTTTCGTTTAAAGAAACTTTTTCATAATGAGTTTTTTGCAAAACTTCTGGTGGAACAAAAATTGCATACGGAGATGATTGTAAAGATTTAATGGTCGTGTCTGTTTCATTTAATACAAAATCGGCAACTCTTTCTTGTGTTTGTTTAATTTCTTTAGTTCTGGCTGTTTCAACAGTTTTTAGGATACGCATTAAATGTGTTAAATAATTTATATCTCTTAATGGTCTTGATATATCTGGATTTAATGATTCAATTTTTCTAATATACATAGTTTTATTTTTGTAGGTATGTTTTTAAATCTTACTTAATGAATTATTTTATGTCAAATATAGGATATGTAAATGGGTTGGAGCAAAGGGCAAGACGTGAAGAAGAATTTCAATCACATAGGGGAAGGAGGGGAAAACATTTTGGTGCTCTTGCGAGAATAGCCACAGAGAGTGTTGTTCAAAAAGAGAGGGAACAGGATAAAATATGGATGGAGATTGGAAAATCTTTAGCGATAATAGACTATAGGAAATTATCTAAAGAAGAAAGAGAGAAACCAGAGAATGTAAGAGGATTTTTAGGAAGATATTTTGGACGTGTTAAGTAAAACCTGAATCTTAACATCTGAAAAACCAAAATAAACTCAAAATTGTGCTCACTTTGTTCGCATATCCTTAATAGTTAATATTAATCCGACGAAGTCGGTAAATTTTATAATTAAATACCTTAGATAATCTAAATAATAATATATTTGTTTGAATACAAGAAATGTTAAGTTAGCAACTTGACTTAACAAGACATAAATTTTAAATATACTTTATTTGTGTTTATTAGATGGTTAAATCAAAATTAATTCCTTATGTTTTGGCAGGAGCTTTATTGACTGGAATCGGAATTCATGAGACTAATGCACAGGTTTCAATTATAAGGATTGAAGATGCTACACCTGTTTTTGAAAAAGATGGAGTGAAATATTTTGATCCTTTTGACCTCTCCGTGACACCTTATGAAGAGCTGACTGATAGAGAAAAAGAATATGTTGATGCTATTGAGACTGGAAAAATCAGGCGTCCTGGAAATGCTCCTGGGTTGGAACATTTAAGGCCTTATTTTGGAAAAAAGCAAAAAAGCAATAGTTTGGTGGATAGAATGAAGAGTAGTTTTATGGAAGGGTATCAAAAGAGTTTGAGAAGAAGAGGACATTAATTTAATTCTTTTTAGTCATTTTGTAAATTTGTTGCTGACGCAAATTAAGAACATAAAGTGAACTTGATTAAATATTTGTAATGATGGTAATTGGTGAATTTAGATTAGCATATTTTTGGGTTAATTGGTTTTTGAGTATGAGCAAGAATTATCTTTTAGTTGGTTAATTTCTTTTTTAACATCCCTTAATAGTTTTTTCTCCTAAAATACAGTTGTTTGCTTTCAGAATAATTTTTTCCGGGTTTTGTTCATTGAAGAAATATTTTTTCATGTTTCCTTCGCTGGGAATTGTGCATCCGCATCCAAATCCTCCGCAGGAATATTCTGAATAATTTGCTGCTGTATGAATTATGAATCCTATTGTTTCAATTTCTGTTTTGCTGTAACCTCTTCGTGTGTTTACTTCGACGTTGTTTGTTTCAGTGTTGTAGCAAGCACTAATTATATCTAATGGCGTTTCTAATTGCAGTTCTGCACAAGAAACTTGCGGCGAGTATTTTGCTTTGTTGATTACAGCTTGGATTGTGAAATAAACAATTGTTATTGCTATTATTGCTAATAATGTCATTAAAAGAGTTGCTACAACTGTTGAAAGTGCTTTTTTAGTTTTCATTTTCTAATTGGTTTTTTAGGTGTGGGTGCTCACCCCTCCCAAATCTTCGTCCCCGACAGGGATTGTGAATATTGTTAATGGAGAGGAGTTATTTATTTGTGAGATAGTGTTTAATGTTGAATCTGGATTAATATAATAATTAATTCGTGAGCTTGCGAGCGCTAAATCTTTTTTATTTTTCATTATATTTTACATGGGAATGAAGATAGTTCTTCGAAGTTTACTTGTTGAATTTGTTGTTGGCTGTTGTCGAGGATTTCTATAGAGTTTGCTTCACCTATTTTTGGAATTGAGAGATAAAATTCACCTTCATATTCGAAAACTGCTCCTTGGATTTCTTGTTCGTTGAGTTTTTGTGCGTCGGTGAAAATTAGTTTTGGGTTGAAATTACCTTCGAGAGTTTTTTCTCCTGTGATTTTGTAAATATAATCTCCTGAAGTTATACTTGGGGCGCAACCCTGTTCTATTGTTTGCTGCTGGATTTCTATTTTTGAATCCTTGACAAAACCTTTTATGAGATAATATTCTTGTTCTGAACATTCTGCGTTTAAGTCACTGGTTGCTTGCCCTGTGAGCGTGTTTTGTTTTGGGATTTTTTCTGAGACAATATTTTCATTTAATATTCCATAACTATTTGTAGAAAGTGTCCGCATTACTCCTTTGTCAATTGATCTATAATAGTTGTCTTTTGAGCAGCCTTGGAAACAACCGTCGATGTTTTCTGGAAAATTATCACATGAGCTTGCGCAGTTTTTTGAACCTTTAGGAATTATTGCAGGGATGTATTCATCTGCTAAATTTGCGAAGACATGGCCGAATTCGTGAGTTAAAACTGAAGATTGATGTTTTGAATTTAATGAGATGATGTTTTTGTATGCAGAGCTTCTTAATGAAACATCGTCGAGGTCTTTTATCACAATGATAAAGTCGTGAGGGCAAGAGGCTGCTTTTTGCGTTATTTCTTTTTCTTTACAGAGAATCGCCTGTTCTTGGTAGATTTCACATTCCGGTTCATAAGAATCAATGTAATAAAAATTGAAAGAATCTTTGTTTTCATTAAACGGAGATGTTTGTAAAAAGAAGTTTGAGTATTTTTGGGTGTTTTCTTTAGTTGCGAAAAAAACGAGGTTGACTTTATTTTCTCCATTGAATGCAGCTGTTTTGCATTCTTCTAAGTTTGTCGGAGATTGAAAAGAAGATTCAGAGATGAAGAATAACAGCACTATTATAATTGCTATGGCAATAAGAGTTATTGAACTAATTAATATTGTTTTCGCCTCCATTTTATTTTTAGGAAATTGGGGGTTAAATAGTTTTTGAGAAAATTGAAGAGAAAGGATTTGAATGATTTGTGGATGAAAAATAATCATATTAAGTTTTTCTTTTTATCTTTTTCTTTATCCAGCCTTTCGATATCTTTTTCATAATATCTAGCAAGTTCTTCATTGCCTTCATCAACAGCATTTTTGAGTTTGTCTTTATGCAATTCTATTTGCTTTTCAATAGATTCAATTCCTTTTTTTAGTCTTTTTTTTCGATTCATTTTCTATTTTATGTGAATACTCTTTTAAAAAATTTAATAATTTTAAAATTTCTTCTTTGCTTATCTTTTCTTTAGATTCATTATTTTCCCTTACTTCTCTATAAATCTTAAAAAACTTGTTTATTTCGCTTGAACTGAATTTATTATCTTTTAATAAATTATAAACTCCTTTGTTGCTGAATATTTTTTCTTTTAACAAGCATTCTATAATAAAACACAGTCTAATACGCATAAGAAGAGAGTAAATGTGCGACGAGCTGATTTCATCATCCAAATTTATGAAGTCTTCTACGATTTTAATAGTTCTTTTAATCTCATCAAAATTCCATTTTAATTTTTTATAATCAAGTTTATATTTTTTTAATTCGTCGAGCAAAGTTGGATTAATCCAAACTATAGACTCTTTTATAATGGGGTAAATCAAAAGAGGAATATCTTTCAAAGATTTTTTTATTGAATCTAACGTCGCTATTCTTGCGTCTAGGGAAAATTCATTTTTTAATATTTTTTTTATATTTTCATCTTTATCTTTTACTATGATTAAAATGTCTATGTCTGATTCTTTTGTATGCTCTCCTCTTGCATAACTGCCGTAGAGATAAACTCCAAGAATGTTATCCATATAATCAATAAGTTCGCTTAAAATTCTTTTTTTTATATCATAAATGCCGTCCGGCAGTATAATCGTAACATTTTTTCCTTTGTATTCTTTTGGGACATAAACTGCCGCTCCATTTCCAATTTCAACTGCCTGCTTAATTATTTTCATAGTATATACTAGTATATATGTTATATAAACCTTTTTGATGATTTAGATTCTGGAAGTGAAACAATAATTAATGTTAGTGTAAACGATTCTCAATCTCAAAGTAATCCTTCTATTGGATAATTATTTCTTCGTCATCAATTTTAAAAACCCCCTTTCGTTTAGGAATTCATGAAACCGAAATTTTATAGAAAAGTTTTGAAAAGGCCTCACCAAAAGGTTCAACCTAGTCAAAATTTTCAAAGGAAAATTTTACCTAATGGAATGGTTGTTTTATTTGAAAAAAGAGAGCTGCCGATTGTTAGTGTTGTGTTTGCTGTTCGTAATGGGGGAATGAATGAATATGAAAGTGAGAAAGGAATTTCGCATTTTATAGAACATATGTTGTATAAAGGAACGCCTGACCGGAACAGCAAACAGATAGCGACGGAGATTGAGAAGAATGGCGGTGAGTTGAATGGTTTTACGTCGGAGCCGATTACTGCTTATTGGTGCAAGATGCCTTCAAAACATATTGATGTTGCATTGAATGTTTTAAGCGACATGGTTAAGAATCCTATTTTTGATGAGAAGGAGCTGGAAAAAGAGAGGCAGGTTATTTTTGAAGAAATAAAAATGAGAAGAGATACTCCACGAGTTTATGTTTCTGATGAGATTCAGGGTTTATTATATGATAAGCCGCTTGGCCAGAATTTAATTGGAACTTATGAAACAATGAATTCTATTAAAAGAGAAGAGATAATTAAGAAATTTAAAGAAGTTTATACTCCGAACAATATGATTCTTGTTGTTGTCGGCGATGTGGAATTTGACAAGATTGTTGACTTTGCAGAAAAGAATTTTGGCAATGAAAAAGGAAAAATTGGATTGCCAAAAATAAAATTAAGAAATGAAAAGAAGATAGAGAAAAGAAAAGGAATTGACCAGGCGAGTTTTGTTTTTGCGTATCATGTTCCGACTTCGAATAATAAATTGAGTTATGCTGCTAATGTTTTGTCTGTTTTAATGGCGGAAGGAATGTCATCGAGGCTGTTTTCAGAAATTAGGGAAAAAAGAAATTTGGCTTATGCTGTTAAAGGCGAGTCGAACATTACGAAAGAGTTTGCTTACAATCTTATTTACGTAGGCACTATGAAAAAAAATATTGAGAAGGTTAGGAAATTAATTTTGGAAGAGTTTGAAAAAGTTGCGGATGGTTTGACAGAAAATGAATTGAATGAAGTTAAAGAGCAGTTGATTGGCAATCATTATATTTCTATGGAAGATTCGCAGATGCAAATGGTTAATCTTTTGATGCACGAGTCTGATGGAGATGTTGAGAAGTTTTATGAATTTGAAAAAAAGATTAAGGAAGTTAAACTTGGCGATGTTAAAAAACTTGCGTCAGAAGTTAAAAAGAAGTATAGTTATTTGGCGTTGGTGCCTGAATAAAATTTTTGTAGAAATAGCACTCACTTCGTTTGTGAATTGATTGCTCCGAAATCTGCTTCGCTTGATTTCTACGCTAAGACAGAATTAATGCAAGAAACCTTTACATTACTGCCTATCTTCATCAAAATTTTATAGCCTTTTGTTATGAAATATTTTTGTTATATTATTATATTATTCGCGAGTTTGCGAGCGCTATTTTATCTCTCCGCCGATGAATAAAAATAATTAATTTTATAAACTCTGTTTTTCTTAATAGTAAATGAAAAAGAGTGTGAATAGAAATTTCTTCGTATTAATATTTGTTATTGTGTTGTTAGCTGGTTTGGTTTCTGCTGGTTTGTGGGAATGGTTTACAAGCTCTGGTGGAAATGACGACGAAGTTTTATTATCTCCTCCGACGAACGGACTTGTGGCTTACTATCCTTTGGCGGGAACTTTTAATGATATGTCTGGAAATGGACAGAATGGAGTTCCTGCAGGTAATGTTTGGTTTACAGATGATTCTCAAAAAGGAAGAGTTGCTAATTTTAATGGGATAAGCAGTTATGTGAAAGTTTTTGCAATTGACAGCATTAAGTCTTCGAGTTTTACAATTTCTTTCTTTATGAAATCTGATTTAAGATATAATGCTGAAACTTCACAACCAGCTTTCTTATTTTACGACGGAGTAAGTTCAGGAACTGATGTTTACTTTTATCAGCATAGTTCTGCAAATACTGCGTTTACAATGTTAACTCCAACAAATGCTGTTGCTGCGTCAAAACAAATTACATATGAACCAAATCAATGGCAGCATATTACGGGAGTATATGATAAAACAAATAGTCAATTGAAGCTTTATTCTAATGGCAATCTTGTTGATACAAAAACCGGAATAGGCGATGTTAATAATTATGGGGATTTATATTTAGGAAAATCGCCTTATGGAAATTTCTTTAACGGCGCTCTTTCAGAAGTTAGAATTTATAATAGGGTTTTGAGTCAAAGCGAGATTAATGAATTGGCTGGAATAGTTTCTGGAGGAGGAACTGAACTTTGCAATGGCGTCGATGATGACAGCGATGGAATTGTTGATGAAGGTTGTGCTACTTCATGCACTCCTAATTGGCAATGTACATTATGGAGTTCATGCTCAAACGGACAGCAAGCAAGAACTTGCACAGATTCAAAATCATGTGGAACAAGTGCAGGAAAGCCTTTAGTAACTCAGAGTTGTGTAAGTGAAGAAGATGCTTGTTTGACTGGAGAAACGTTTACATGCCCGTCGGGTTATACGATTGTTCAATCAAGTAATTTGAATACTGCTGGAAGTTATTATACTGGAACCTCTTGTAGTGGAACAGAATATACTGTAACCACACCTTATAGAAGCGACGCAAGAAAAGTTTGTGTTAAGACGACTGCTGTTAATGGAATACAATATAAATCTGCCGGACAAGTTTATGGAACGACAAATTGCGCAGCGATAACTGATACAGGAAATAACTTTAAGCAAGTAGTCGAAGGAAGCTGTGTTTCTAATTATGTTTTAACATGTACTAATATAGATTTCAACTGCGATAATAAAGTTAACGATTTAGATAAAAAAGTATTTTCTGATTTTTATATATCTACTTTGGGCACTGGGTTAACTCAAGCTTTTGTTGATGCTGAAAAAACCAAATGCATAAATTTTGGAAATTACCTTCAAGTTAAATTGAATTCTCCCGTCGGTGGATTAAGTTTGGGAGATACAAATGAAGTGGAAAATAAAATAAATTCATGTTTCACTGAAAGGGAACCTCCTTGTGGAAGTTATGGAGATGTTGACAGCGACGGAGATGTTGATGGAAATGATGCGACTTTGGTATTGACAACTCAAGACTCCTCTCAAAAGTTAAGAGCTGATGTTGACGGCGACGGAGATGCTGATGATTGGGATTCTTTAATAATTATTGATTACATTAGTGGAAGTATTTCAACTTTCCCAGTTTGTTCATCGGTTTGTCCTTCTGGAAAAGTTCTTGGATGTCCTGAAGGGTTTAGTGAAATAACTTCAAGCAGCGATGGAGGAAATAGTAATGTTGGAAGTTATTATACGGGAGCATCGTGCAGCGAAACCGAATATGCGAAGACCCCATATAGAAGTGAATCAACGAAATTATGTATTTCAATAAATACAGCAACTCCTTCTTGTAGATCTGGAAGAATTGGAGCGAATTGTAATTCTTTAAGTGTATGTAATATTGTTGGATTGAGAGAAGTCAAGGAAAAGGAATGTGTTGAAGTTGGATGTACTCCTGGAGAAAAAATGTGTCAAGGATCACATTATCTTTTATGTAACTCAAATGGTGTGTTTGAAGATAAAGGAAATGTTGATGGATATTGTGGTGTTGTTTTCCATTGTGAAGACAGCGACGGCGGATTGAGTTATTTTGTGAAGGGTGAAACTAAATCAAGTGTTAGTATTGAAATTTCTGATGGGGGTGGGGCTGGAGGTGGGTCTACTGCTATTGATTCTTGTTTAGGAAATGTTTTAACTGAATATATTTGTAATCAAGATAATACTCTTGGGAGTCGGCAATTCACATGCCCACACGGATGCTCCGACGGAGCGTGTTTGCCGCCGCCGGGAAGAGGTGGAAGAGCAGTTTGTTTGAGAGAGCAAGCTGGAGGAAATATTGAAGTTGATCCTAGAGTTAGAGTTGAGATAACTCCTGTTGGATTGAATTACTGCGATCCTCGAACTCTTGATTTTAAACCGGTTGAACCGAATGGGGCGGTGTGTTTGAATGATTATGAATGCAGAAGCAACGCGTGTATTGACGGCGAGTGTGTGAGTTTAAAATTAGAGTTAGAAAGGCAAACAAATTTGTTGAATAAAATATGGTGTTGGATTAAAGATGTTTTTGGAGGTGAAGATTATAATATATGCATTGCTAGAAGCGGAGGAAGTTGTGTTCCAAACTGGCAAGTTGGAAATTGGAACCTGGTTGATGAAGATGGAGTTGGATGCGGAGTGAGAACTGTTACTGATACAAATCAATGTGGAGTTGTTTGTTCAAGTGTTGAAGATGTTGAAGATTGTCTAACCTTAAAATTATGTGGGGGATTAAGCGGAGAAGATTAAATGATTAAAAATAAAAAAGCAGTTATTGAACCACTTAATTTGATTGTAGGTTTAACATTAATACTCTCGGGTGTATTGTTTATTTTAAATTCGACGTCGTGGGCGATTTTTGTAGCAGCAATAGGTTTATTGTTAGAAGCTGCGAGACATGTAATAAAGTAGGTATGAAAAATGGCGATGAAAGATTCAAAAAAAATAAAGAGATTGAGAAACATTAAATCGGAGAAAATAAGCTTGCTTCAAATTATTGCATGGTTAATTGGAGTAAGTGCATTGATAGTTATAGGTTATGGGATATGGAGGATATTAACCACATGATGAAAAATGAAAATCAGCGAGAACTTAAATTTGCTCTCTCAAGCAATCAATTTTGCATTATTTCTCTATCTCTCGATTGGAGGAATAAAGAAAGGAACACTCAACTTGACAGAGTTATCAATAATGGGTTATGGCCTCTTATCGACATTAATTATCAGTATAATTTCTTATATAGAAAAATTAAGAGAGAAATAAAATGGCAATAGAAATAATAAACACAAACGTGGCAATAGGGATTTTTGTTATAATTATAAATTTAATTCCGCTTGTGACTAAAAAATATAAATATCTTTTATTGACGGCGATTTTATCTATAATTGCAATGTATGTGGGGACTTTGATATGATAAAGAAAACGGAAACACATGAGAGTGGAATGGAGGTTTAGTAAATGAAACTTCTTAATTTAGTTCTTATTGTTTTTGTGTTTATGATTTTTACAATTAATTTTTTAAGCGCGCAGACAAATTGTTTTGTTGGAGAAGTTAATTACACTATAAATTCTTATTGCGACGCTGATGGAACTTGGAAGTTATTGAAAGCTAATGGTTTATCTTGTGGAAATGATTTTGAATGCGATATTGGAACTTGCAGTGAAAGTGTTTGCGGCGGAAGATATGAAAGTTTTTCTGAAAGAGGAAATTTAATTGCACAGATTTGGAATTTTTTGAGCGGCACTGAATGTGAACCAGGAGAAGAGGGTTGCGAAGGAACTTATTTTTTAATGTGCGGAGCTACAGGTTTGTGGGAAAATAAAGGGCCTGTTGATGGAAAATGCGGTTATGTTCCTACTGGATGTACAGAAGATTCTTGCGAAGGTGAAGTTTATTTGGAATGTGTGGATGGAACTTTAGTCAACAGAGGAAATGTAAATGGACAATGTGGTTATAGTAGTGGACCTGGACCAGGTCCAGGACCTGGAGGATGCACACCAATTTGGAGATGTGGAAATTGGAGTAATTTGATTCAAAATTGTGGAACAAGAATCTGTACTGATAGAAATAATTGTAATAAACCTCAAACGAAACCAATTGAATCAAAACAATGTCCTGGTGTTGCGAGTTTTTGCGGCGACGGTGCTTGTGACGCAAATGAAAATGAAAATACTTGTTTAGTAGATTGTCCAAAACAGTCTTTATGCGGCGATGGAACTTGTTCAAGTGATGAAAGTTCAGTTACTTGCAGTGAAGATTGCAAACCTATTAAACCGAAAAGCAAAATGTGGATATTTTGGCTGATAGTATTTTTATTTTTGGCAGCGATAGCTGGAGTTGGATATGCAATTTACAAAAAAGCAATTAAGAGTGAAAAAGGCGTCAATGCAAATATTGAATTGAAAAAGAAACAAGAAACGAATGTGTTAAAAAGCGGCTCTGCTTCAAATATTCAAATGAAAAAACCTGAAATGAAAGGAATGAAAAGAAAAGATAATTAATTTGAGATGAAGATGATAATTATTGCTCAAAACTAATATAAAATTAAACTAAAAAAGATAGCTACCTTCGGCAGATTTGATGAAGATAATAAATAACTAAAATGAATAACAAAGAGATGCAACGCTACACAATTCATATAAATTTAGATTATCATTAATAAAAGTGCGCGAAGCGCGTAATCCGAAAAACAAAAGAAGATAAAATGAAAAAATCAAAAAGGGTGTTGAAAAGAGGAAGAGAAAATAAATCAAGCAATCGTAGGATTAGTTATGCTAAAAGTTTGAATTCTCAATTTAGTTTTTGGAAGGCGATGTTTATTATTTTTTTATTGGTTTTGTTATTTGTTATATTCTTAAAAAATTCTCCTGTAAATTTATCGACGCCAGGAGGGAATTGCGAAGCGAGAATTGGCAGCACCCTTTTATATAATGCCTCCCACGACGATATTATGTGGGTGCTGGCTGGATACAAGGAAAATAGGACTCTTTGTTATAACGGAGATTGGTATGAAGCTGCTCCAGCAAATTCAAATTGGAATTGGTTCATAACTTCAAATCATGTTGTTTCTTCATGCACCCAAGTCGGAAGCTGGTATATAGCACAAGGAAGCGAAATATGGCAAAGAGGAACTCTTCCAGGAAGCTGTGTTCCAGATTATGTTTTAACTTGCACTAATGTTGACTTCAACTGCGATACTAAAGTTACAGATGCTGATACAAAAGTTTTTTCTGATTTTTATTTGTCTTTATTTTCAAGTTCACAGGACTTAACTCAGGCGATGGTTGATTCTGAAAAAGCAAAGTGCTTGAACTTTGGGAATTATCTTCAATCATTGTTAGGAAAAGAAATTATTAACGAGATAACAAAAGTGCAAAGCAAAGTCAGCGAATGCAAAGTTGGGGGATTAATTGCCCATTATTCTTTTAATGATTCAAATGCAAATGATATTGTTGGAAGTAAAAATGGGGTAGTAAGCGGAGCAGTATTTGTTGACGGAAAAGAGGGCAAGGCAGCAAGTTTTGACGGAATAAATGATATAATTAATATTCCTCGTTTTAATGGAATTGCAGGAAAGAGTTTTTCAGTTTCTTTTTGGACTAAACCTAATTTTGATTATGATGATGTGAATTCAACATTTACTCCTGCATGGATTTCTTGGTTGGGTGTAAGCAGTTATTTTGCAATATACCAAGCACCGTCAAATCAAACAGCATTTTTAATGAATACTAATAATGGAAATAATTGGAGTTATGATACATATAGATTTTCTGCAAATGAATGGCTGCATGTCGTAGGAGTTTATAATAAAACATCTGATAAAATAAGATTATATGTTGATGGAAAAGAAGCAACTAGCGGGAATGGATTAGGAAATGGGGGATTAACAGGGACGGCTTCATTAGTATTGGGCAATGCATATAATAATTATTTCAAGGGAATAATTGATGATTTAAAAATTTATGATAAAGCATTGTCTTTAAATGAGATTGTTGGTTTGTGTGGAAGTGATTGTGTTGATGAAGAGAAGTCTTTGATTTATTTAACAGACAGCAAATGGATTGGAAACTTTACTCAAAATTCCAGCGGCGGCAAGCCATTTAATGTTTTTGGAAGCAGCGGCTTAGCAAGAGCAGATGATATTTGTGAAAAAGATAGCAACAAACCAAATAAACAAGGAGTGGAATTTAAAGCATTGCTTGGAACAAGTTCGAGAAAGCTTGGAGGAAGCGATTGGGTTTTGAAAAAAAATTCAACTTATTACAGGTCAGATGGAACATTGATTGGCAAGACAAAAAATAACAGCGACTGGTTTGAATTTCCATTTTATAATTCAATATCTAGTTCAAATGTAAGAGTTGCAACTGGATTAGAAGATGATGGGAGTGTTTCTAGTGATAATTGCAACTCTTGGGTTTCTGGAAAAAGCACTGATGAAACAACAAGAGGAAGAAGCAATGCAGTTGGTTCAGAAAGTATAGAAGATTCTTCTTCACAAGATTGCGATGAAGATTATGCAATATATTGTGTTGAATATCTTACTGGAAGTGTTTCACCTCCATGTGTTCCTAGTTTTACACAATGTACTAATTGGACTAATTCTGCAAGGCAGTGTGGAACCAAAGTTTGCACTGATATTAATGCATGTAATCCAAATAATCTCACAAGGACAGATTCAAATCCATGTATTAATAATTTATGCGGTAATAATGTAATTGATTTAGGAGAAGATTGTGATGATAATAATACAGTTAGTGGAGATGGTTGTTCAAGTAACTGTAAATTTGAAGGAAGAGTTTGTGGAGATGGAATAATATTTGCTACAAATGAAAATTGTGATGATGATAATAGTAATAACGATGATGGTTGCTCATCTACTTGCGAGATTGAGCCAGGATATGTTTGCAATAATGAACCAAGTGTATGTGAGAGGAAATCAGTTTTTAATTCCTTTTGGATTTATGTGGTTATTATTGCTGTGATAATAATAGCAACTGCTATAGTCGCATTTTTAATTTATAAAAATATGAGGAGCAAAAAACATCATGGAAAAGGAGGAGTTAATTACAAGTCTCCTAAAGATGAAATACGGGGCCCTCGTGGACCAGGAAGTTCTTTAGCATCAGGAATTACAGGTGAGTCAAGAAATAGGCCAATAATCCAGCCAATGCAAATTAGACCCTCTGGAACAAAGACGCAAGTGCCAAAACCCCCTGTTATTGAGAGGAAATGATTTTTCTTATCCAGCTTACAAATTAAATTTCCTTAACTACTTTAGGTATATTTCTTAAATGAAAAACCGCATTAAAGAATAATGATGAACAAATCCCAAGTATCCCTAAAGATATAACCATCAATACTCCTACACTAATAAAATCACTTAAATTTACTTGCTTTGTTAATATAGATATTCCTACTCCAACAAAATAAGTAAACGCAATTATAATAGAAGTTGAAGCAATAGTTAGATATTTTTGAAATTGTAAATCTAAAATATTCTTTCTCTTTAAATCTTCGTTCATTTTAATCACTGAATGACCAAGCCACTAAAATTACTCCAAGAATTACAGCAATAGCAGTAATTATTAACCAAATATATTGTCTATTTTGTAGAACTGGGATTGTTCCAATAATTCCAAAAATAGTCAATAAAACACCCATCACTCCTATAACTGTTTTATTATCAGATTCTTTCTTTCTTGCCATTTCATCCTCTTTTTTATTACTATATGTATGTTTTTCATACTTTAAAACCTTTCCATTTTTTTGATGGTTGTTTTTTATTTTTTACTCCTTCTTGCTATTTCACCAACTGATAAGTTAACAGAAAACTGAATAAGAATAATTTAAAAACTCTCTTCTAATAATTTTTTTATGTTTATTGTAAAAATTCCCGCAATTAATGGATTGGGAAAAACGAATGGATGCGAAAGAGCCGGCAATGCTGTACTTGAAAGTTTGAAAGATATTCATAGTAATGAGGCTGGAATTCCAATTGACAAGAATTTATTGGATTTGGAAGAAATTCATGTTGATAATTCAAATATTGAAGAAGCGAATAAATTAATTTATAAGAACGCGTTTGAGATTTTTAATGAAAAGCCGAGGACGATTTTTATTGGAGGAGACCATTCAATAAGTTATTCCTTGACTCGGGCGTTTTTGGATTATTGTCAAAGCGGCGACGAAGGAGAGAATGTTAAAGAGCCGTGTTTGATTGTTTTTGACAGTCATGCTGATTGTATGACTGCGATGAAAGAGCCGACTCACGAGGAATGGCTTAGAAAATTAATTGAAGATGGATTTCCAGCAGAAAATGTTATGTTGGTTGGAGTTAGAAATATGTGGAAAGATGAGATTCAATTTCTTAAGGAGAAAAATATCAGAATAATTTCAATGAATCAACTGCTTGATGATTTGCAGGATACTTGCGACACTATTATGGAATTTAGCAATGGTAAAGAACTTTATGTTTCATTAGATATTGATGTAGTTGATCCGAGTTTTGCGCCAGCGACAGGATATCCAGAGCCAGGAGGATTGACAAGCAGAGAATTTATATACTTAGTTCAGAGAATAAATAAAATGAAAAATTTAAAAGCAATAGATTTGGTAGAGATTAATGCTGAAAAAGACAAGGAGAAATACAATGGAATTACAATTAAACTTGGCGCGAAGATAATTGGAGAATTGTTGTAAGAAAGAAATAGGATATTTAAGAAATATCTTTTATTGAATTAATTATATTGTTCGCTTCTTTTGAAGAAGGAAAAGATTTGCTCGCGTTGAGGATTTCTATTGATATTATGCTGTTGTCTTCTGCAATGTCCAAGACAATTCCATTCTGCAGCTCTATGCTTTTCCAGTATTCTTTAGAGTCATCTAATTCTATGTTTAAAATATCTGCTTCTTTATCAAACCATATTTCTTTCATGTTAATCTAACCAATACGCAGTGATTATAAATATTTTGCGGTTTATCTTTTTGTAGACTACTTTGAGGGTTCTTCCGAATAAAGGAATTATTGATATTGCGTTCAGAGCGTCTTTCCAATATTTGTCTTTTATTTCTTGAGAATTCATTAAAGCAAATTCGATTATGTCATTTGTTATGTTCTTTTTCTTCTTTTTGTGTTTTCTTTTCCAATGTTCAGAGTATTCAATCTCCATCCTAATTATATGATAATAATAAATTATTTAAACTCTCTCTCTCTTATTAATCACATGAAAAGAAGAGGTGTGAGAAGTAATTACAATAAGAAATTGTTTATTATAGTTCTTGTTTTAATAATTTTAATTGGAGTTGCCGTCGTTGCGTATAGGTATTACAATGATTTGGATATTGGATTTTCGCCTTTGAGCGACGATATGTTGAAGAGATGTTCGAGTTATTACGGCGGAACTTTGGGAACAAAAGCGTGTTATGTTTGGATTTCTTCGAAAGGTAAATATAAGGTTGTTCCTCGACATTGCCAGAAACTTACAATAAAAGAATATGAAGATTCATCTTCTAATACGCCTTACGCGACAAAGACTTGCAACTTTGGAAGTATTTGCGATTTAGACAGAGACATGACAATTCTTTCTGTTAATAATCAATATTTATTGAACGAATGCGTCGATAATGAGTATCCAAAATCAGGGGAGATATTTTGGCCGCAGTATGACACTTGCTATGACGACGGAGTTCATGTGGTTGATGAATTATTTGTAGAGAAGAATTTTTATTTAATGAGATGGCTTTCTTCGAAAGACAAGTATTATATCACGCCGTTTGAAGGAAAAAGTGTTCAATTGAAATATCTGGATGACAGAAATGATGGAGCGTTGACTACGAAAACTTGCAGCAACTGCGTTGAATGCAGTGGACTTGTGGCAGACAAGAAAATTGAAGTTAAGGATTTATCGACGGCGAATGGGGAAGTTAATTGCATAAATAATGGAGTTGTAAGTGTTGGGGAGTGTGGGTTTGCGACGAGTGTTTGTGAAAATGGAATTAGAGAAGGAAGTGAAATTTGCGACGGAAATGATTTAGGAGGACAAAGTTGCGTTTTTCGAGGTTTTGCTTCTGGAGAATTGAGATGCAATTCTGAATGTAATGGATTTGATGAAGAGTTATGTATAAGTGCGCCGATTTGTGGACAAGAGATAAGGATTACTGATGAAAGTGCAGTTCAAGTCTATCCAAACATTTATGATAATAAAATTGTATGGATGGATTCTAAAAATGGCAATTTAGATATTTACATGTATGATATATCCACAGGAACAGAAACTAGAGTGACTACAAATAGTTTTAGTCAGAGAAATCCTCATGTTTATGATAATAAAATAGTTTGGCAAGATGAAAGAAATAGTAATCAAGAAGATATTTATATGTATGATATTTTAACTGGAATGGAGACGCCTATATCAACAAATCTATTCAATCAACGAAATCCTTCAATTTATGGGGATAGAATTGTATATCAAGATTATAGGAATGGATACCCTGATATTTATATGTATAATTTTATAACGAAAGTAGAACAAAGAATAACATCTCAAATATCTCTTCAATTTTTACCTCAAATTTATGGGGATAGAATTGTATATCAAGATTATAGGAATGGGAATGATGATATTTACATGTATGATCTATCAAATGGAGTCGAAACTTCGATATCCACAAACTCATTTGGTCAATATCACCCTTCAATTTATGGAAATAAAATAGTTTGGCATGATGTTAGGAATAGTAATAAAGATATTTATATATATGATATTTCTACAGGAAACGAATTATTAATAACTGATAATTTCTACGATCAATATAATCCCTCGATATATAATAATAAAATTGTATGGACGGATTCTAGAAATGGCAATTTAGATATTTATATGTATGATATATCCACTGGAGTTGAAACTCCAATATCAACAGACGCATTTGATCAAAGCAGCCCTTCAATTTATGGAAATAAAATAGTTTGGGAAGATAATAGAAACGGAAATTATGATATTTACATGTACACAATTTGTTAACTAACCTTTTATTTCTCCCCCCAAAAATTCTTAAACCCTCTAATCATATATTTTCATGAGAACTTTTATTGCGATAGAGCTGCCAGAAAAGATTAGGAAAAAGATTTTTCAAGAATTTCAAAAGTTAAAAGGGTTGGACTTGATTCGCGGGAAATTTGTTGAAGAAGAGAATTTGCATTTGACGATGAAGTTTTTAGATGAGCAAAGTGATAAAAAGATTAAGGAGATTGAAAAAATGCTGAAAGAGATTAAATTTGAAAGTTTTGAGTGTGAAGGAGGATATGTTGGAGTTTTTCCCCTTGAAGGAAAAGGCAATACAAGAATAATTTGGGTTAAGCTTATTTCTGATAAATTTAAAGAATTAAATAAATTAATTGAAGATAAATTAATTGAAATTGGGATTCCTAAAGAAGCGAATGAGTTTAAGTCGCATGTTACGGCTGTCAGGGTTTATGTTGTTAAGAATAAAAAGGTTTTACCGACGAAGTTGAAGCAAATTAATTTTAAAGGAAATAGTTTTGAAGTTAAGAATTTTTCTTTGATGAGCTCTGAGTTGACTCCTAGCGGGCCTATTTATGGGAAGATTAAGGATTTTAAGTTGGGAAAATAATTGTGGAAAGATTTGGAACTCGCATGGCTCGTTCATTATTTAATTTATTAATCCAGATTTAAAATTGGGTTTAGTTAATAGTATTTTATGATGGGCGATTTCGCGATGGACTATTTATCAGAATAACCAAGCAAGGGGCTTTGTTGAAAATCTTTTTTTATTGGAATTTTTTGAGTTAGTAATCGCCCACTAAATTTCGTCTCCATTTTATTCCGACGAAAACCCCCCCTCTTTCGTGCTTTGCGTTGCCAAAATTTTACCTAACTAAAAAAATTCATGCTTTTTCAACAAAGCCCAAGCAAGGTCGGGAGCAGAAATAGGTTTTATTATCAAAATAATTTAGATATAAAATAAAAATATACTTTAGAAAGTCAAGCTCGTTTTATAAGACTTGCGTTTTGGAATATGTATTTTGAGATGAGATAACGTTTAAATAATGAAATTGTTTTTTTATGTTTTAATGGATAATTTTGAGAATAGGAGAATAAATATTTCTTTAGAAGATTTGTTTAGAGATGTGGATTTTGCATTAAGGGAGGAACCCAAAGCAGACAAAGTTTTATTTTTAATTGAAGGAGCAGATGAAGAAGATATAATTATTTTGGATGAGTATTGCCGAAGAAATGGAATTCCTTATCACTTTGGCTATGATGGAAGTTCTTGTTTAAATAACGGAGTTAAATATTTTCAGGTACATTTAAAGTTTGTAAAGCCAGTCGTTCATTAAATTAATACTTCCCGTCGATGATTTTTTTGAATGGCTCTGCTTTTTTTCCTAAGATTTTTTTTAATTCTTCTTCGCCAGCATTGAATATTGCTTGAAGCGATTTAAATTCTTTTAAAAGTTTTTTTGCGGATTTTGGACCTATTCCTGGAAAACCTTCGAGAATGAATTGTTTTTGCTCTTTTTTGTTGAGGGATTTTTTCATGACGTTTAGAGACATTTCTGTTTCTTTCTTTTTTGCAATGAGGGAAATAAATTTGGCTGTATCCTCGGAATTTTTTGTGAATATAATTGGCGTTTGCCAAACTAATGAAATTGAAAGCAGGAAACCACGAATTGCGTTTGGATGTATTCCACCAAATGTCCCTCGCGATTTCATTGTCCCACCACCGTCTCCCCTACTCGCAATTTCGCCCACCATTTCCACATTTACGCCCTTATCACGAAATTGTTCGCCACCCACCCGAGGCGTTATTGAATTATGAAATCGCTCGTTTATTGAATCATCGTTGTATAATTCTTTGTCTTCAATTCCTTCGATTAACAAAAGTCGTTTAGGATATTGCTGCAATTCTTCGAGTTGTTTAACTAAACGTTTATTTAACATTGACGAGAGAAAGTCGCTTACAGTTTTTCTTTCGATTGCAACATCTCGAATTATATAGTCTGCGACTTTGAGTTCTTTGAATTCTACATTTAAACCCAGACCGACAAGTTCTGATGCGACTAGTGAATTGCGTTCGCGGTAATCTGCGACGACGAGTGGTTTTTTTGAAACAAGTTTATTTTTTTCAAGTGATTTCGTAGTCCCACCATCCACTCCCCTTACTCGCGACCCCGCTCCTTTTCCATCGCTCCCACCTTCTACGCGAAATCGCTCGCCACCCACCCGAGTCGTTAGTGAATTAACGAAATCACTTGCTACTTTTTCTTTTTTCTTTTCTTTTTCTTCGAATATATTGTGGAATTTGACGGACATTTTAAAGCGTCTCCTGTTTTTCTTCTTTATTATTGTAATCTAATGTTCCATCTGCGATGTCCTCGTTTATAGATTTAATTGCTGAATACATTTTTTTCTCTTTGTGGAACGCGCTCCAGTAATATACTTCATCGCGGGTGTTTTTTGTGACGAGGATTTTTAATTTTCCTTTCATTAAACGCGCTGTTCTTCCTGCTCGCTGAATTTTTCTTATTGCGCTTGAGACAGGCTCGTAAAAAATAACTGAATTAACTTCAGGAATATCCAAACCTTCTTCACCAATTGAAGTAGAAACAATAACATTTGTTGGATTGTTTGAGTCTGAAAAATTTTCTATTATTTCTTTTTGTTCTTTTTGACTCAATCCTGTTTCTGCTTTTTTTGCTTGTCCGATGAAAACTTTTGCTAAAATTCCCATATTTTTTAATTGAGAATTTAATTCTTTACATAAAATCGCAGAGGTTTCTCTATATTGTGTGAATATTATTATTTTTGCGTTTGTGTTTTCCAACTTTTCGTTTTTGACTAATTCTATTGTTTTTTGAACTTTTGGATGTTCTATTTTTTTCATTAGTAATTCATTTGATAAGATGAACGCTTGATTGAATTCTGATTTTTGAACAAGGCGTTGAACACCTTTGCTCTTTTTTTGAGACGCCTCTTTTAATAGTTTTTTTAAGTATGTATTAAATGAGGTTAATGTTTGAGTTTCTAAAAGTTCTAAAGCGTGTTGGAGCTTTATTGAAGTGGCGCAAGCAGAAATTCCTAATAAAATATTAAAGTTTGAGTTTCCGCTGCTTGATCTTGCAAAGAGTTTTTTTTGCAATTCTATTAAAGAAATTTTATTGACAGGCCCATATAATAAACTACGGTGTTTTAATTCGTCGATGTAGCCATCAAAAATTATTTTTAATAATTGCCTTATTTCTTCAAATTTTGGAGGAAATGGAACCATTATTTTTTCAAATTCTAATTTTTGCAGATATTTTTTTACATCAACGTCGTCACGTGTTCTGAGTTCAACTTTTTCAATATTTAGATTTTTACAGATTTCTTTTATCTTTTTTTTGTCACTTCCCGGCGAGGCGGTCATTCCGATTATTCTTTGAATTTTATCAGGAGCTTGTTTTTTGTATTCATGTACAACATAGTTGTATGCATAATTTTTCAAACATCTATGACATTCATCTTCTATTAATAATGAGACTTCTTTTAAGTCATAGAGACTATTTTTTAAATCGTTTGAGACGCATTGGGGTGTTGAGAAAATTATATCTGCTGTTTTCCAAATTTGCTGGCGCTGTGTGGCAGGAATTTTTCCGGTGAATAATTGCATGTCTGCGAATAAATCTGGGAGATGTTTTTTAAAATATTCCAAGTGCTGTTCTGCTAATGGTCTTGTCGGTGCAAGAAAAACAAGTTTATTTAATGGAAATTTTTGCATTCGTTCAATTACTGCCATTAATGCAATTAATGTTTTTCCTATTCCTGTCGGAAGAACAATTAAAGTATTGTAATCAATGCAGGTTTCAAATATTTTTAGCTGATATTCGCGGGGAGAGATATTTTGAAGATATTGCATTTTAGTTTTAGAGAGAGTTTGTTTTTATAGTTAATTATTTTAAATTTGCTTTGTCACGAAGTTAGGAGAAGATTAATCTGGATTTAACATTGAGACTATTCGTTGATAAATCTGAGTTAAATTTATTTTATTCCCGAAGAATCTTTAATTATTTTTGTCAATAGACAGGGCATAATAGAACAGGATAATTGAACAGGCGATTAGAAGTAATCCGATAATTGAAAGTGACAACGAGGGGTTTGTTATGTTTTCTTTTACAATTGTGTTGCCGGTTATTGAGCCTTGGCCGATGAAAAATAATCCGGAAATTATTGCGAGGGTTCCTATTCCAGTTACTATCTTTTTTGATTGGAAAAACTTTGAGATTGAATTGGATTTTTTTTCAAGTTTCTTTTTTGCCATTTTTTATCTTGCTTTGATTTTCAGGGATTCCCACTTCAAGTTCGGGTTTCACTTCGCTCAACCCGAAGACCCACCCTATCTCGACACTGAATTTCCAAACATTAGTCTGAAAATCAAATTTATTTTATGATTATAATATAATAAATACTCCAATTAAACTTATTAAACTTATTGTTGCGAGGAAAACCCATAGGACTAAATTGCCGAAGAATATTTTGTTTCCGTCTAAATCAGAGAAGGGAATTAAGTTGTATGTTGCATAATAAATATTTAATGCGACGAAATTCATTTGTGAAGGCAGGTTAAGAAAATAGGCGAGTCCTGCAATGACGAGGTTTGCGAAAATTCCAGCTGCGGCAATGTAGCCAATGTGGTCTTCTGTCATTTCGCTGAAACGGTATAAACCGTGTCGTCGAGCTGAGCGATAGATTTTGGCTTTGACATCGAAGACAAGACATGCAAGCCATTGAAAATATCCGAAGGTGAAAGCAGTTGCAATTATTGGAAAAGCAGCTCCTGCAGGAAATGGCCTTTTGAATTTATATTGCGGCTTATAACCATATCTTTGCATTTCCCATATTTTTATTTCAACTTCTGAGTCATAGTGAAAAGCAGCGACTTTTTTTGCCAAAACGTTTATTAAAATTACAATAATTATTGAAATAATTAAGAAAGGCAATGTTTTCAAATTATCAAGGGCGCTAAACGTGAACCCAAGAATAATCGCAATTACAATTATTGATGCTATTTCTTTGGTATTTAACATATAAAGATAACTATTTGATTTTTTATAAATATTTGGATTATCGCGGCTCTGTTGAAAATCTTCTTTATTTGGAATTTTTTGTGTCAGTAATGCCCACTAAATTTCGTCTCCATTTTATTCCGACGAAAACTCGTAACTTCGTCCACCTTCCCACACTTACACCCTTATCACGAAATTACTCGCCCACCTTTATTCCGTATTTTGAATTGCCAAAATTTTACCTAACTCAAAAAATTCATATTTTTTCAACAAAGCCGATTATAGCTTAGAATCATAGAAAAGTATATAAATCGGTTTACCTCAATTTTCGTATGAGAGTAAAAAAGGTTACTGAGGTTATTGGAGTAAGAGTTTATACTGATTCAGGAGATTATTTTGGAGAGGTCGAAGAAGCTAATTTGGCCGAGAATAAAATTGATGGTTGGAGAATTAAAGTTGGCGGTGCAATTATGTCTCTTATTGGAGGAGCTAGAGGAGTTATAATTCCGCATCAATTTGTCAGGGCAATCAACGATATTTTTATAATCAATAAATCTGCTATGCCAAGTCATGATAGTGATCTGGCTGAGTTTCAAGAAGAAGCGATGTAGTGAAATTTTTGAGATTAATAAATAAATTTTAACCCATTTCTTACAAAGGGAAGGTTTTTAAATTAAAAGAGGTATGTATATATAATTAAGATGCCAGACGCAACTATATTTCAGCATTACATTTTCCTAGAATTTATTCTGCCATTTTTATTGATGTTTGCGATTATTTTTGCTATTTTAGAAAAGACAAAACTTATGGGCGAAGACAAGAAGCAAGTGAATGCGATTATTGCTTTTGTTATTGGCTTGATTTTTGTAAGCGCGGCGTTTCCAAAGCATGTTGTGAATGAACTGATTTTGTTTTTGACAATTGCAATTGTTGTTATGTTTGTATTTTTAATTTTGTATGGTTTTGTAGCGAGTGATAAGAAAGAAGGATTAAAAGTAGAAAATTGGATGAAATGGACGTTTGGAATACTTGCAGGAATTGGAGTTGTTATCGCTACGATTTATGCAACAGGAGTTGATTTCTTTTTATTGGATATGTTATTTAATCAGCCGTGGAGCGGGAAAGTTTGGACAAATGTAACCTTTGTTGTAGTTGCTATCATTGCTATTACAGTTGTTTTGAAAACAGGGAAGAAGGATTAGGATTATTTTTCTATATTTAATTAGCGTTCGTTGCACTCGCGTTATTGATGGCTCAAAGCCTTGCTTAACTCGCGACCCCGCTCATTATAATATTATAATTAGTCTCGCAAAATCGCTCGGCTTAGGCTTTTCGCAAGAGATTGTTAATGCAATAAAATCTTAGTGTAAAATCTTGACGAAGTCAGATTCGGAGTAATTAATATTGAACGAGCTTGTGAATGAATTTTATTTAAAAACATCTCCGCCGAATCGACGTTTTCTTTTAGAAAATTCTTGAATTGCTTTTCTTAATTCAGCTGTGTTAAAATCTGGGAAATGCTTGTCTGTGAAATATAATTCTGAATATGTTGATTGAAATGGCATGAATCCTGATAGACGGTATTCGCCACTTGTTCGAATTATTAAATCAGGGTCTGGAATTGAATTTGTGTCGAGGTATTTTTTGAATTCTTCTTCGTTTATTTTTTTAGTTTTGGATTTTAACAACTTATTAATTGCTCTAAGCAATTCATCTCTTCCGCCGTAATCAAGATAAAGTTGGACATTGAATTCATTGTAATTTTTTGTTTGTTTTTCTAAATCAATAAGTTTTTTTGAAAGTTTTTTTGGAAGTCTTTCTTTTCTTCCAATATGCCTGAAGCGGATTTTGTCTTTGTGCAAATCTTGTTTGTATTTATCAACGAAGTCTGATACTAAATCAAAAATGTTTTTTATTTCATTGTCGTTTCGTTTCCAGTTTTCTGTTGAAAAACCCCATATTGAAAAATATTTGACACCCATGTTTTTTGCTTCGTTGAATAATGATTTTAAATTCTCATAATTTGCTGATTGATAATGGCCAAAATTTGCTGCTTGTCCACGAAGTTTTGCCCAACGACGGTTGCCATCTGGAATTACTGCAATATGTTTTGGAATATTTAGTTTGTCTTTTTTTAAGAAATATTTTCCTAAATTAAGAAAACTGTCTTTTTGATCATTGATAAAATTTTTATCTTTTTTTATTGAGAATTCTTTTCTTTCCTGGATTTTATCTGATTCCTTTAATTCTAATTCGTCTATTTTTGAGAAACCAGGATTTTGTTTTAAAACTTTGATGAATTTGTCTAGGTTTTGTTTTTCTCCATTTGCGAGAATTGTTACTGAACCATCTTCATTATTTTTGATTACACCTTTGAGGTTTAGTTCTTCTGCAATATGCTTTATTGTTCGACGAAAACCAATTCCTTGGACCCTTCCATAGACATCAATTTTTGTTTCATTCATTTTTATAGTCTTTTTATCACACTTAAAAATGTTGTTGTTTTGGTTTAAAATCCTTATGTATTTATGCTATTAGGTATTTGTTTGTCAGTATCTTCGAATAACTCATTTCGAGTGATATGTTACTTTTATAAAATTAGCTGCTCATGAGAAGAACCAAGGTTCTTCCTCACACCATCTCCTTTAAATTAGGCTCAGGGCTGATGTTCGCAGATTTCTAATTAATTATTAATAATAATCCGACGAGCGATTAGTGAAGAGTGAAATTTTATTCTATTAGTATTCTTTGGATGATTAATTTATAGAACCATTTTTTCTCTGTTTGGAAATACTGTTTATAACGAAACATATTTAAATAAAATTACTCTCATGTTTATATGTTAAAAGAGATGATATTTTTGCAGGCTCAAGGTTATTATGGGCAGTGGAGTATTGGAGATATGCTGAATCAATGGGCTGCTGCGGGTTTTTTTAGTTATCTGCTTCCGTTTTTGCTGATTTTCGCTTTGGTTTATGGTATTTTAAATTCAATGCAATTATTTAGGGATAATAAAGCAGTTGATGCAATTGTTGCTTTAGTTGTTGGATTGCTTGCTTTGCAGTTTGATTTTGTTCCTGTATTTTTTGCGGCGGTTTTTCCGAGAATGGCAGTTGGCTTAGCGATTATTTTAGTGTTGTTGATTTTGGCTGGATTTTTTGTTGACCCTACAAAAGGAGGAATAATGTATACTTTATTAGGAATAGGTGTTATTGTAACAATAATTGTTTTAGTTCAAACTGCTGGAAGTATAGGATGGAGCGGCGGGCAATGGTGGTATTATAATTGGCCGATGGTTGCTGGAGTTGTTTTCCTTCTTATTGTTATAGCAATTATTGTTGGAGGCAGCAGTAAAAAACCAGCAACACCTTATGTGTTAGGTCCTTTTAGAACTGAGAAGTAGTTTTTAATTGATAAATCTGAAATAATATTATCTTTTTTTTCTAGAAAGAGTTTTTGATGATGACTCTAAATTCCGGTCAGTTAAGGGGTTTATTACTTTGCCAAATGATTCCTGCATCATCGACATTTCTCTTTTTATTGAAGATAAATTTTCTCCGTAAGAGCCGACTTTTTCTAAGATAGTAATTTGCAGTCTATCAATTACTGATTCGATTTTTTTTAATCTAATTTCTATATTTTCTACTTGACTTTGAATGATTGCTTTGAATTCACTTAAGTTATTTATTTTGTCAATTACAGGAACTAATTTATTATCAATAATTTGTTCTGCTATGTCCATCATTGAACTTGAATCATAACCTTCAGAATTATATCCTGTTTCATAACCTTGTTGGGGCGCGTAAGATTGATTATAATTTTGTTCAGGGTAGGACATTTCTTGTTCTGCATATTGTCCGGCTCCTTGAGTTTGCATTGGTTCTTCTGCATATTGCTGTGGGGCATAAATTTCATCTGACTCTTGGGACATTGGTGTTATATGGCCACCACTTTGATTTTGTTCATTATATTGAGGATATTCTGGAGAATATGTTTCATCATTGTTTTGTCCTTGAATATTTGAAACATCGCCTTGAATTTGTGCTTGATTTAAGGAATCATAAATTTCTTTTGGAGAAACACCTTGTTCTTCTAAAGTTGAAATTATTTCATCATCGTTATAACCTTGGTCTTTCATATTTTGGACTTCTTCTAAGGTTGTCATTTTATTATTGGAAAAGATAGTCGCCTTCGGCGAAATTATTTAAGATTGTTAATTTAAGGGATACTGAATATGTAATGTTCAACTTTGCTGAGTTGTTTTTTTGGTTTAACATTTTTTTATGGCTTTCTACAGCGAGTATATCTTTATTTTTTCATCAATTCTTTTAATTCATTCCTTTTTACAAATTCCAATGGTTGGAACATTTTAGCTTGTTTTGCGAGAATTGCGACGTCTTCTTTTCGAGCAAAATTCGTGAATTCTCTTGAAGCCATTTCTAAAAACGAATTTGTTCTTTTTATATCTTGTTTTATTAATTCAAGTTCTTTTTTTACTTCAAGCATTTCTTCAGTAACACTCTCTCTAATTCCTATAAGATTTTTTCCAATGAGAATTGTCCTTTCTTTCATGATTCTGTTTTTTTCTTCTAAATCACGAATTCTTATTGCAACATCACCCATTGGGTTAGCGTAATAACCAGCCTCTTCTTCCATGAAAAATTAAAGATTAAAGGGTTTAAATTTGTTGTTGTTTAAATGGAAACAATTAAATCTTTAAAGTTTAACTTCTATTTTTTGTTATGGAATTTAGAAAGGGGACTCCGTTGTATGCTTATGAGGTGCTGCGTGAAGGAGGCGAAGATGTTTTGTATTTTAATTTTATTGGAGCGTCGTTTGTGCCGAGTCTTGCAGAGGATTCTCGAGTTATGGGAATGGTTGTTGATTCGCTGATTGAATCGCCGAATGTTACAAGAGTTGTTTTTGTGCAGCAAAAGAATTATAATTATGATTTTAAAGAGACTTCATATCTTTTGGAGATTGCCCAACTTTATGTTTATTTAATGAGACAAGAAAATCTTTTGTCTACTCAAAAATTGGCGCCTGGTTCTAATGACCAGAGAATTTTGTCTAAGAGATATAATGAGCTGTTTAATTTTGTTTCTTTTTTAAGGAGCGATCCTATTTATGCATATCATGATTTGAATAGGTTGATTATTGAGGCAAAGATTTTTTTGGATAAGCTAGATGTTCAGGATAGAAATGAGCAGCTTAGATATATTTCTCTTTTGGAAAAAGTTTTTGAGCTGCTTGAACAAACAAAATTGATTCAGGATGTTTTGCCTTATTTGCATGATTACGGGAGAGGAGACAGGGAAATTTATTACAGGGTTTTTACTGTTGATATTATTCCTAATTATACATTTACAAGATTGATTGCGCATCTGCCTCAAGATGCGGAAATTGTTGATCAATATAAAATTTCAAATGGTGATTATGACCAGAGTTTAGTTACAATTTTTAAATTAGAAGACGAGGCAAAACTTCGTTATCATATTGTTCCCCCAGAATATTCTCTTAGCGAGGAATATAATATTCTTTTGAATTTAGCAAGAGGGGTTTTAATTGAGCATCAGCCGAGAGCAGAGGAGTTTACCGATACTGAAAGGACGAGGCAGGTTTTTTTTAATATTTCCCGGGATTTGATTCGTGATTTGGCTTATAGCAAAAATATGGAATTGAATTATATTGATATAAATAAACTTGCTACGATTTTAGTCAGGCATACAGTTGGGTTTGGATTGATAGAAGTTTTGCTGCAAGATAAAAATCTTCAGGATATTGTTTTGAATGCGCCGATTCCTCAGACGTCTATTTTTGTCAGGCATGCAGAATATGGAGAGTGCATGGCGAATATTCTTCCGAGCCAGGAAGATGTTGATTCGTGGGCAGCGAAGTTTAGAATGATTTCTGGAAGGCCATTGGATGAAGCGAATCCGATTTTAGATACACAGCTGGCTATTGGAAATATGAACGCGAGAATTGCTATTATTCAACAACCTTTGTCGCCTGATGGTTTGGCTTATGCAATTAGAAGACATAGAGAGGAGCCATGGACTTTGTCTTTGTTTGTTCAAAATAAAATGCTTACTGGTTTTGCTGCCGGACTTTTGAGTTTTCTTATTGATGGTTCAAGGACAATGCTTGTTGGAGGAACGCGTTCTAGTGGAAAGACATCTTTGTTAGGAAGTTTGATGTTAGAAATTATTCCGAAGTATAGAATTATTGTTTTGGAGGATACTCTCGAATTGCCTGTTGAAGCATTGAGGAAATTGAATTATGATATTTTGAGAATGAGAGTTCGTTCATCTTTGTTAAAATCAACAACAGAAATTTCTGCTGATGAGGGAATTAGAACTTCATTGCGTTTAGGAGATTCATCGTTGATAGTTGGCGAGGTTAGGAGTGTTGAGGCGAAGGCGTTGTATGAAGCAATGCGTGTTGGAGCTCTTGCTAATGTTGTTGCTGGAACTATTCATGGTGCGTCGCCATACGCAATTTTTGACAGAGTTGTAAATGATTTAGGCGTGCCGACAACAAGTTTTAAAGCAACAGATATTATTGCTGTTGCTAATCCAATTAAGAGTGCTGATGGTTTGCATACATGGAAAAGGTTAGTTCAGGTTACTGAAGTTAGAAAACATTGGACAAAAGATCCTCAAGAAGAAAAGGGCTTTGTTGATTTGTTAAGATTTGATATTGAAAAAGACGAGCTTGTTCCGAGCGATGATTTGATTAATGGCGACAGCGAAGTGATAAAATCAATTGCTGGAAATGTCAAGGGTTGGGCAGGAAATTGGGATGCAATTTATGATAATATTTTACTTCGCGGCAAGATGAAAGAAGAGTTGGTTAAGGTTGCTGAAAAAACTAAGAGGTTGGATTTGCTTGAAGCTAGTTTTACTTCTTTGAGCAACAACGCTTTTCATAGAATCAGCGATGAAGTGAATAGAGAAATTGGTTTACCCTTGTCAGAGAGGGTTTTTCCAGAATGGCAGAAATGGCTGAATAAGAAAGTGAAGGGAAAGAGTTTGTTAATTTGAGAGGAAGTTTTATTAATTATGTTTTAAAGATAATATCATGATACTTAAAGGAATGCCTTGGTTACAAAAACAACTTAAAAAATTAGAAGAAACTAATTCTAAATTTAAAGAAGAGATTAAAAAAGTTAAGGAAGTAATGCCAGAAGTATTTAATGAATTTAATCAGTGGACTCCATTGAAACTCACTTTTTTGAATTTTACATTAGATGTTTGTGCAATTGTAGCAAATAAAAAGTATGTCCATAAAAATTATATTGATTTATTTGCTGGTTCAGGGATAAATAAAATGAGAGGGAAGCATAGCGACTTTTTAATTGGCTCGCCTTTAATATCTATATTAAATCATCATGGCAAATTTACGAATTTCTTTTTTTGTGAAGAGAATCCAACTTTTTTTAATGCTCTTGAAAAGAGAATAGGATTGTTGGGATTTAAATCTGTATTTTTTCTTAAGGATAATTGTAATTTCTGTCTGAATAAAATATTGGAAGAGATAGCAAAAAATGAAAAATCTTATAATTTCTTTTTTATAAGCTTGCCTGCTGAAAGAAAACTCCACACTTAAGTGATGAGTGAATT
>CAYXNP010000011.1:0-30002 GCA_964466575.1 Candidatus Woesearchaeota archaeon
AAATTCACTCATCACTTAAGTGTGGAGTTTTCTTTCAGCAGGCAAGCTTATAAATCTAAAATTTCAGCCGGTGATAAAGCTCTATTGTAAAATCTAACCTCATCTATTGCTCCATTAAATTCATTTCTTATACTGCCGTCGTCAACTGTTCCAATAAAAGTAGTTTCTGAATCTCCCCACCCGCCAACTCCAGTTATAACCGACGAGAAAAGACAAGTTTGGCTCGCTAACAAAGTTCCGTTTCTATACAAATTAATCTGGCTCGTCGACGGATTCCAAACTCCAGCATAATTATACCATTGATTTAATAAAATATCATTCGCCGTATAAGTTATAGCACAACTATTAGTAGTATTTCCATCATTATCAAAAAAGAAAATAGTATCTCCCTGTAAATTTTTGCTGATATAAAAAAACTCATTTGCATTTCCTCCTGTAACTGAATTATCCCATCTTCCGAGAATGTAAGCATTTCCATCAACTGCAGAATTAGCCCACGCTGAAAAAGTGCATCCATTAACACATAAATTTTCATAATCATTTCCAGTTCCAGCTGTTAAATAAACATTCGAATCTAAACCTGCATAATTATAATATCCACTTCCATCAGGACCTCCTGTCGCAGAAAAAGTCGGACAAATTCCCCCTCCAGCTGGTCCGCAAGTTGCAGTATTCAAATTGCCAGAATCATCTGTAATCAAACCAGTCGCAGTTTCATCGACGTCAAAAGAATAATAAGCAGCTAAACTTAAAGGAGCACATATTAAATCCGCGCCACTACAATCTTCATCAATTCCATTTCCGCAAATCTCTGTTGCTCCAGGATTTATTGCAATATTATTATCATCACAATCTGTATTATCTAAAACATATCCAACTGGCGCATCACATTGTCTTGTAGAAACCAAAGCATTTCCATAGCTATCTCCGTCGCTATCTTGATACGCTAAAGTTACGCAATTAATATTGCATGAGGCAACTCCGTCGTCGCAGTCATTATGCCCCAAAAATCCAATTTGAGAATCGCAACCAGAAGCTTCTGCATAATAATTATCTCCGTCGCTGTCTGTGCATGTCGGTCCAATAGGAACATTGTTGTAAACATCATTTATTTCTGATTGAGTTAAAACTCTATTATAAATTCTTAAATCATCTAAACTTCCTCCAAAAACCAAACTTCCAGACCGCGAACCAATACTCACAATATTTTTTGGCTTTAATCCATTAATTGTTAATCCAGATTCCTGTATTACACTATTCACATAAAGACTATTATTAACCTCCAAACCATTAACATTATAAGTTATTGCATAGAATGCCCATTGATTTAAAGGAGTCATTGGCGTTGTTGCTCCATTCAAATTCATTGAATCAGTTGCATCCAAGTTATTAGTAAACGTTGTCCTAAAATATAAACCACTGCCGCCAAACCCTCCATAATCAGAATTATTATCAGAATAAACTGCATTAACACCTGTATAATTTGTTATATTAGCCCAAAATGCAATTGTCCTCGAAGTTAAACCTAAACTCGCGTCATTCGCAACAGATATTCTATCATCTAATTTATCAAACAAATATGCAGAATTCAAATTTCCATTTCTATCTGTAGTTAAAACAGGACAGCCTGCCCCGACACACACACCATCATTTCCAAAAGTCGATGAATCCAAAACACCGTCGCCAGGATTATCATCAAACTCATAATGCAATACTAAATTTCCTGATGGCTGGCCGCCGCTACATCCAGATATATCATACATGCATTCGCTGGGATTTAAAGGAGGATAACATGCTAAATTTCCAATCACATAACCTAAAGAAACACAAGTATCAGGAATAACATCATCAGCATCTCCACATGGATTCAAATCCCCATTAGTATCAATCCCACAATCGCAATCTTCAATTCCAGGAACAGCAATCGCATCTCCACAAACTTCACTGCAAGAACTTGGTTCTCCTGAACATAACCAGCCTGTTTCTATCTCGCATATATCTGAACAACCATCTCCATTAGCAATATTGGAATCGTCGCATTGCTCGCCAGATTGAATAACTCCATTGCCGCAAATAATCGGAGAGAGATAAGTATTTATCATTGGACCAAAAGTTCTGCTGTCAACTCTCTCACTTGTGTTGCTGACAACTATTGCATCAAAATAATATTCCGGCGGATTACATGCTCCAAAACAATCGTCCTGTCTATCTGCATACCAAATTGCTGTTCCAACTCCGCTATTAATTGTCAAAGTAATAGTATCATTTATCAAATCATCTCCAACATCTTCAAACAAACTCAAATCATCTTCCCAAACCACAATATCAATTTGCTCCCCATTGCAATTATCCCCTTGAACAGAAATTTCAACCTGCTCATTTTCAAATGCAGAAGTTGTATTCCACGACGCTGATGTTAAATCGCATCCTGACACGGCGCCGCCTTCAACATATTCATAAGCACCTCTATCCCATTTTCCGTCGCTGCCTCTAATATTTCCATAAATATCTATATTATAAGGTAAAGGTAATGTCCTTCCGGGATTTGTTAGATTTACCAATCTAAAATCATCATTTAATCTATCAACGAAAGGGTCTCCACTTCCAATCTGCCCGTTGGGTTCAGAAACTGCTCCAGAATCAATATAATAATTATAATCACGATTTACATTAACAGCAGCGTTAGAAACAACATTATAAATTATATTATTTTCTGCAATTATATTATTAGCACCATAAATATTAGTAGTGCCAAAACTAAAAGCAGGGTACCCTGAAAAATCACTGAACACATTATTATAAATATTAACTCCATCTATAGCATAATCACCCCAGGTAGCGATAACCCCATTTGAATTTCCAGGTGTTGGGCCTTCATAAAATACATTTCCATAAATATTATGATTTTGTCCGGTTATCATTAAACAACCTGTCCCTTCAACGTATGAAAAAATACTAAATCTAACAGTAAGATTTTGAAGTTGCTGAGAAGGAGGAATAGTACCACCCCCGCCATCTAAAAATCTCCAACCTGACAAACATTCTGAATGTTGAGCACTTACGCTTTCATATTTTCCTCCATAAATGTACTCTAATAAAATATTAGAATTACTTACATGGAACAATGTTCTTCCAGAATCATGCAAATAAATGTGTGAAAGATAATAGTTAGAACCTCCACCTCTTAAATATACTAAATCATTTGCTGGACTTCCAGCACCATCATCTCCTCTACCGACAATTTCAACATGAGATACCCTTATATTATTTGCATTTGCACCGCTATCTTGGATTCCTTTATTTGCACTCGCATTAATATAAAATCCATAACCGCTTTTCCAACTTCCAGGCCCTCCTCCAACAACTCCATCAAACACAAAATTTGAATCTGAAAAAGTAATTTGATTAAATTGTGCCATTCCGTCTCCCATTACTGGATTCCATCCAACAGTTGAGTTAACTTCAGGATTATTGTCAGTAGCTTTTCTAATGTAAATATAATTTGAGCCACTTACAGCATCATTAAATGAATAACTTGGGTATTGTCCATCAGCGATATAGTAAGTAAAATTTCTTTGAAGAATTGCGGGTAATCCGGTCATAGCATTATTCCAATCATTTCCACTTAAAGTTCCGCTTCCAGCTTGTGTAATAAATCTAACATTGCTTCCAGAGCATGAATTAAACTCGCAAGTCGCTGAACACGTCGACGGACAAACCCCATTTCCTCTTCCATCATCGCATTGCTCTCCATTTGAACTTTCAACAATTGCATTTCCACAATCACCAACTGGGAGCGGAGTATCCGTTTCATCGTCGTCGCTTGGAGAAGAACAACCTGCATCATTCATATCAATGAAAGTATCTCCGTCGTTGTCAATTAAATCATTACATTGAACTAAACAAACTGCATCTCCTCCAGAACAATCATTATCTAAACCATCCCCGCAAATCTCCGTCGCTCCGGGATTTACATTAATATTAGTATCGTCGCAATCTGTATTATCTGAAACATAACCAACTGGCGCATCACAAGCTCTTGTAGAAACTGCAACATTTCCATAAGTATCACTATCAGCATCTTCATAAGCTAATGTCAAACAATTAGTATTACAAGTTGGAGCATTATCGTCGCAGTCAAATATTGTTCCGCAGCCAACCTGTGATTGATTATAACCATCAATATCAGTATCATTACAAACCAAAGCAATCGTTGTATCAATATCAAAACTAATGAAAACTTCTGCTTCAGGATTTCCAATAAAATTATGGCCAGAATTAACTAAAAACAATCTCAAAACATGCGGCCCCTCTGCAATATTCTGCAGCTCAAAAGATGTCCCGCTTAACCAATCAGAATTTGCAGCCTCAACACCATTATACTCTACAACATTATCAACATTATAAAACATATAATTTGTCGCATCACTATCCAAATTAAAATGCAAATGATTACTTCCCTTACCAAGAATAGAAAAACCATAAGTTGCAAAATCAAAAGTTAAATTTTCAACAAAAAAAGCAGTATTGTTTAATGGAGATGAAACTAATAATGTCGACGGCCCAATAAAAGCTAAAGTCTTATTTGTTTTTTCAACAGTTGCCGTATTAATATTTCCGCTCGAATCTTTTGTCTGAATTCCAAAAGTATAATCTGTATCAGAAAGCAAAAAGCTCGTAGTATAATTTGTAATAACTCCGCTTGTTAAAATCTCTGCACCATTCAAAAATAAAATTAATTCTGCCAAATCAGCGTCGTTGGGATTTGTCCAGTTCCATGTTATCTTATTATAACTAGAATAAATAGCAGTTAAATCAGTAATTGGTCCAGGTGGTGTTATATCGCCAGGTCCTGGTCCACCGCCACCTCCACCACCCCCTCCTCCTCCACCTCCAGGAGGCCTTCTTGCACTTTCATTAATAGGAACTTCAATTTTCGGAGGAGTTTTATCTTTAATCTGAGTTTCCTCTTTAAGAATAGGATAAATAATAACTTTATTCACATTACTAATAAAATTTTTTGTATTCAAAGTAAAATCTTTAGTTTCACCATCTTCAAAAATCACACTTTCATTAAACTCATAAGAATCAGTTCCATTCTCAACAACAAACCTCACACCAATAATTTCTTTGTCATAAGGATTTTTTTTAACTTGTAAAAACAACGACTCGCCATCATAACTCATCGTCTCTGAAATAATTTCAAAAGGAGTTTCTGTCTGCGTCTCAATAAAAAAATCTTTAATCTTATCAGCAAATACAAAATAAACAATCAAACCAGCAAAAACAACAAGCAAAATTCCAATAAAAATCTTAAATTGTCTTGATTGCTTAATACCCTCTTTATTTAAATTATTAGGAACACCCACCATCTTTTTTTTCATGATTTACCTACGAAATTAATACTTATAAATTTAATGTTGTTAAAAAGTTGAGAAACAACTGATATATGTCACCCTATTTATGTGTAAACTTTCTTGCTTCGCAAAGATTAATGGCTTCGAGCCTTGCTTACGCTTAGGCTCTCCGCTAAGAAATTGTTAATCCAAAAATTTCGGGATATGTTGTTATCATTCTTCTCGACGGAAAATCCTGCAAGTTTAAGGGAGGTTGATTGTCAAGGATTTGAAAGGAAAGTGTGTGAGAGGAAACCTTGGTTTCCTTCAGTGCCTTACAGATTTGAAGTTATAATTAATTTTCGAGCGTAAGTGAGAAGTAATTCTTCGGTTTAGCTCATAACATATGTAATGAAATTGTATATATCAAAAAGTCAGTCCAACTACTTGATATTTTTCTAAATGCCCATTTTGGTCATCAATTGTAAACCAGGCAGGCATTCCAGTAACATGATAATCAACTGGATTTAAACCATTGTCAAAGTAAATATAATCAATTTTTGTCTTATCACTAACAGGCAAACCCTCCTGCGCTAACCTATTCGTATTAACAAAACTTTCTATTCCATTCTCGTCAGCGCTTAAATCTCCTTCCAAACGTTTCAAAAAACTCGGTGCATTGGAATTATTAGAATAATATTCATTTTGAACATGACTCAATAAATTACTTACGTCATTTCCATTAACATAATCTCCCTCGAAAATTGTCTGATTAAACTTCTTTGAAATTTTGGCGTTGGTATTAACTGTATAAATTGGGTCTTCAAAACTATTAATTGGAATTAAAGCAGAAATATTTTGTCGTTTCTCCCACTTCGCCAAGCCAGATTTATCTTCCATTAAAAAATCAGAAACAATGCTAAATCTCACATGCCAAGGGTCAACTTGATCAACAGTAATCACAGAATTCGACAAAGTCACGTCGACATTTATCTTCTTCGCTTTATCATTAATTGAATCAACTAAAAAATCATAAGTCGCGCCATCCAAAATGCCTCCAGCCCCATCCATCTGAACACTATCTACACTTCCATTATAAAATGCTTCATTAAAAAAATCACCAGTATCAGTAATATAATTTCCAGTCAAAATTATCTGATTTTGCGCAAGAAAAATAATTCTAAACCCGGAAATATACATCTGCCTTTCTAGGTTTTGCTCAATTGAACCTAAAAAACTTTCCATACTCGAAACCCTCACTTCAACTGGGTGCCGTTTATCAATATAAGAATAAATTGAAAATGTTAAAAACAACAAACCAATTAGGGAAATCGCTATTAATGTAAACACCTGCGCTTTTTTATTTTTCATTTTCTTCATCAAATTACCTCACTCGCAAGCTCGCGAGCCATAACAATTAATATTTGAAATCCTGAAATGTACTTACCACTATTTAAAATCAGGTCATCATTTTTATTTCGTTTTCTTATTATCATTTTTTTATAACTAACAAAGCGAGCAAATTCTTCTATCGCCAAACCCTCGCTTGAACTTCTGTATCCCAAGTAAATGGAATTCCCTTAACTTCTGACGTCGACAATTCCAAATCCTGCTCATTAAATTTAGTTTCAATTTTACCATTACCATTTAAATCCAGACTTTCAAGTAAATTAAAAACAGCGATGTCAATTGCATCGTTGGGATTATAAACTGGCGAAGCGCTTGAAGTATAAGAACAAGCTTCTCCAGCATAACCCGAAGGAACACTGATAGTTGAATTGCTTCCATCCTCAAATTCAATCAGCCATTCACAGCCTTCGGCGCTTGAAACAATCGGCGAGAACGACGAAATGTCCTTGACAAGCGTGTAAATTATTTTATCATATGTTGAACCAACACTCGCATTACCCGGCCCTAAAGCTGTTGAAACCCGCATTAAATTGTCTCCAGGAATCATTAAACTTGCAGGAACATTTACAACAAAAGGGTCGCCTATTTCAACATATTCATTTCCAAAATCAGACAAGTCAAACACATTTATCCAATTCGCTAAAACAGAATTATAAAAATCTGCTCTGTCAGTCCAACGACTTCCAGAATACGAAACAAGTTTAACTTCATAAGCAATTGTATCATTAGGCATAAAAAAACTTCCTTCAGAAATCACGTTGCCAAAGTCCGGCGTTTCTGCAGTAATAACCAACCCATAAGGAATTGTTTTATTATAATCAAACTCTATGTATGAATCAGAAAAAAGCTGCGTGTCAACAGTTTCAGCAATTATTGTCTGCTCAAAATAAGATGCCTCAATTATTTCTTGTGCAATTTGCCTATAAATTCCTGCAAGTTCTTCAACGTCGCCGTAATAATAACTTCCTCCGCCACAAGAAGCAATTCCTTGTAAAGTTACTTCATCTGCAGCTTCACCAAAACCAACAGCATAAATCACAATTCCATAATCATTAAATGCATCACACGACGCCTGAATCGCATCTTGCTTTGCATTTCCTGTTCCTTGCTGAGCACATTGAACATTCGCTTCTCCGTCGCTCATCACAACAAAGCTTCTATATTTACTCGACGTTGAATTCACAACTAAATCAGTTACAGCTTTGTTTATTCCGCAGCATATGCAGGTTGAACCACTGGCACTCCAAGAATCAACCTCGGCAATTAATGAGTTATTATTGTTGGATAAAAAGTGATAATAATTTGTTGAAAAACTTCCTTTATATCCCACAAGTCCAACCCTATTCCCAGTAACATTTAATATATTATTAACAAATTCTCTATTCGCATCTTTAGCTTTCCCAATTTTATTTTCATAAGTGCCTCCGCAGCTTTGGCATGTCGGCGCGGAATTGCAATTATCACTCGTTGCTATACAACACCAAAAATCATCACCCTGACAAGCTTTCATACTACCACTTAAATCAGTAACAGAATAAACATCAGCGTTCAAAGTTTGATTCAAAACATAAGTTGCATTAAACATGCCAAGTCTTAAAGGAATTGTCGTATCAGTCATTGAGCCATAATCTAACATCGACGACAAAACAGCATTATTTAAAGTCACAGAAACCTCGCCGCCTCCGCTATTATCTTCATAAACCGTCGTATTTCCAATAGTTAAAAAAACATCAAAACTGCTGTTATAATGCAAAAAAACTTCCATATTATTCAAACTGCCGGGAATATAAAATCCATCATAATCATTTATCAATCCTTTTATTCCCGGAAAATTTTTCTTAATCGACGGAATTAATTCAGAACTCGCGTCATGAGTCACTTTAATAAATCCGCCTGCAATATACAATTTATTAACACTTCCAGCAGTTGATCTAAAATCAATATAATTTGTTCCTGAATTAAAAAAACCTAAGTAAGGATTTAAATCTATTTCGTATGGAACGCCCGACGTAGGATAATAAGTATTAACAAAGTTATTATTAATATACAAATCAAAATTGCCTCCAAAAACTGCTTCAATTTTAACATCAATTATCTGGTCTTCAAATTCAACAGTAATGTTTCCGTCGCCGACATAACCTCCAAAATAAAAATATTCTACTTTATTCGACGCTGACAAAAATGCTCTTGCTGAAAAACCAGTCACTGACTCACCTTCGTCTCCTTTAATACCGCTGATAATCTGTCTTGCAGTCCAAATATCTCGTGCATTCTCAAAAGCACTTTTATTACTCGTCGCTATCATAATCCCATTAAAATACAAACCCATATCATTATCTGAATTAAGTTCATCAAGAATAGACTGCGCCATCAAATTCGCTTCAGGATTTGACTCTGCATAAAATTCTCCAATTTGCTCCAAAACAGACTGATTCAAATTTGTAATTTTCCCAGAAGCAATTAAAGATTGAACATACACATTATCTATTTCTCCAACTTCCAATTTAGATAAAACATGCAGCAAATCATCTTGAACGTCAACTCGTGGAGACGTTCTATGAATTGAAGGTCTCACAAACAAAACAATTCCTAAAATCAACAGCAACGCTATAAACGCGTCCAATGTAAAAAAATATGCTTGCTTATTTTTGATTAATTTATTTTTCATTTTAAAATCTAGCCGCGCTTCGCGCGATATTATAATTTACACTAATGTAAAAAACCCAAGAATAATTTGTTTCATCATACAATACCTTGCTATTAATTTTATTTCGTTTTTCTATTATCATTTTATCCTAACTTGCCGACAGGCAAGCAATTTTTTCTCATCGCGAAGCGAGCCATTTTTAAATTAATAACTCCAAAAGCTCTGTGATGAATTGAGTAACTATCTAAAACAATTCTTTCATTAAATTTTTTCTTTTTTATTATCATTTTCACGTCCAAACAAAAAACTGAAATTTAGTCGGTTTATTTTTGTAAATAACAAAACGATTAATCTTAATATTACTTTTAACAACACTTGAATTAACTAAACCAATATAATCAACAGGATATATTTCACCAATACTTTCATTGCCTCCAAAAATAACTCCATTATAAACATCCAAAATTTCTGTTGAATTCAAAGTTTTATTGTAAAATCGAACATTATCTATTATTCCATTAAATTCATTTCTTATACTGCCGTCGTCAACTGTTCCAATAAAAGTTGACTCTGAATCTCCCCATCCGCCAACTCCAGTTATAATTGAAGAGAAAAGACAAGTCTGGCTAGCCAACAAAATTCCGTCTCTATATAAATGAATCTGGCTCGTCGACGGATTCCAAACGCCGGCATAATTATACCATTGATTCAAATTAATATCACCTGCTGTATAAGTTATAGAACAGCTATTAGTAGTATTTCCATCATTATCAAAAAAGAAGACTGTATCTTCTTGAAGATTTATCCTTAAGTAAAAAAATTCATTTGCATTTCCTCCTGTAACTGAATTATCCCATCTTCCTAAAATATAAGAATCTCCGTCAATAGTTGAATTCGCCCACGCTGAAAAAGTGCATCCGTTTACGCAAAGAGTTTCAAAATCACTTCCAGTTCCAGCTGTTAAATAAACATTCAAATCTAAACCTGCATAATTATAATTTCCACTTCCATCGGGTCCTCCAAACATAGAATAAGTCGGACAAATTCCCCCTCCAGCTGGTCCGCAAGTTGCAGTATTTCCATTTCCAGAATCATCTGTAATCAAACCAGTCGCAGTTTCATCGACGTCAAAAGAATAATGAGAAACTAAATTTGAACTTCCTCCACTAGAACCTCCACCCCCTGTATTATTCCCAACTTCCAAACCATCAATTTTAAAATAGAAATTATCTTTAATTCCCAAACCAGTGCGCATTTCTTGATAATCCAAAGAATAAAAATTATTTAATTTGAACTGGTAAATTTTCCCATTACTCAAAATTCCAAGATTAGCGTCGTCACTTAAAATAATTTCAGACGCACTATTTCCCTGATAAAAAAGATTATCTAATTCATCATTTGATTGGTTGCTATAATTAATCGCATAAAAGAATAAAATAATAACTCCTGCAAAAAAAATTAAAATAGCAGCAACTATATCAAAACTCCAAACCTGTCCTTTTTTATTTTGAACTCTTTTCATTTTTTATTTTTATTAATTACACACTCGCAACCCCGCCCGGTTATCTTCTAATTTAATTTGTCCTCGTGAAATTGCCCGCTTCGCGCAATTTATTTAATGATAAGCCCAAAACCCGAATATAAACTAAGCAACTATACAAAGTTCTGCTCTTAACTTTATTTCTTTTTTTAGCTGTCATTTTCATTAATTTTTGCCTCGAGGGCAAAGTAATTTTCAACTCTGCCGAAAACAACTTTCATTGAATTTATTTTACTGAATGACTTAATTAAGATAGACGACCCCATTTTCTTTTCTAATTACATTTAATCCTTTTTGAACATCACCAGTTACATCAAAAACACTATACGAAATTCCAAGATCATCTCCGGAAATAAAAACACTTTTTCCAACTAATTGAATTTCATATTGCTTGCCTAAAATATTATTCGGAACTTCAAACTCCCGATAATAACCATTACTCGCGCCTGTTGCTAACGCAATCTCATTTTGAACACTCAACGCAATATGTTCTGCAAGAATATTAATTTTCTCAACATTTTTTTGATTAACATTATTCTGAATAGCTGACATAAACAAAACAAAAAAGAACATAATTGCTCCGAATATAATCACAAATTCAACCGCGCTTTGACTCTTTTCATATTTACATTTGAGCGATTTCATTAATTCAGTCACTATCTGGGTGGGGGGGTGGGGGATGGTGGTGGACTTATGAAATCGCAAACAAAAAAATTTCTTCATTTTCACCTCTATAATATATTAAAAATAGAATATTTAAAGATTGGTAATATTCTGGCTTTGTTGAAAAAATATGAATTTTTTGAGTTAGGTAAAATTTTGGTAACGCAATGCATAAATAAGGGCGGGTTTTCTTTCGAAGAAAGAAATTAAGTGGGCGATTACTAACTCAAAAATTCCAAATAAAAAAAGTTTTCAACAAAACCTAATATCCTCATTCCTCAATCACAACAAAATTTTCTCTTGCTTTAATAGACAAAACCTTAACACCTTCGACATTTGAAATACTTCCTTCTTGCAAAGGAACATTGCTTCCAAACGAACGAAGATTATCTCCAGAAGAAGAACTTATAGTCATGACAATGCTATTGCTCGTTATAATAATTTCCTTAACACCCGACGGCAAATACAAATTCACGGTTTTCTCGCTCGGCTCGCCCGCAAAAAAAACAGTCTCTGCATTATTAATTAATTGTTCTGCAAAACTCTCAATCTGATTCATCCTAATTTTATCTTTAGTAAGATTTGAATAATAACCAGACATCAACAAAATTACCATTACTGCAAATGACACAAAACCAATTACAATCATATACTCAACACCTGACTGCGAGCGATTTTGTGATAAGGGTGCAAGTAGGGGTTGGTGGGCAAAATCGCGAGTAGAGCGTTTAGATTTTTTTAAAATTTTTTTCACCTCTTAACCTTAGAGTAAGGTTTATATAATATTTTTCACTCACTTAAGGAATAAAAAGTATATAAAGATTTTCAAATGGTTAAAAAACGAGGTTACATCATATTAGCCGTATTCCTAATAATTTTCGCTTCTGTAAATCTTTATCTCTTTTTCAACAAAGGCATCGCATCATATCAAAATATTTCAGGACGGTTTATAGAAGACATTCCAAAAATGCCATGGAATTTAAACATTTCAATAATCGCCTTCGTCGCACAATGGATTATCCTCTTAATAGTCGCTTTAGTTGCCTATGTGAGATTCATGAAAAAAAGAAAAGAAGAGCACGTTCAATTAAGTTACAGCAGAATAAAAAATAAAATAACGCGCTCAGAAACCGACTTGGATATTTTATACAACTTATTAAAAGAGAAAAAGAGATTAAGAATTGGACTAATAGCAAAAACATTCAAAATCAAAAAAGAAAATGCTTTAGAATGGGGAAAGATTTTAGAGAATTATAAATTAGCAATAATTGAATACCCCACTTTTAGCGAGCCTGAAATAAGGTTATTTGAAAAAGAAAAAGATGAAACAGAAAAACAAAAAGAACGTGAACAAGAAAAGAAACGTGAAGAAAAAGACAAACAAGAAAAGAGCGAAAACAACGTCGACAAAGAACACAAAGAAAAAACAAAGACGCACAAAAAGCACAAGACACATAAAGCAGCGCATAAAAAGAGTAACAAGCGTTAAAAACAAACACGTTTCAAAAAAGAAGGTTGATAAAACACATAAAAAGATTTCTAAAAAACATAGCAAGTCCCCTAAAACAGATATAAAAAAGCAAATTCACGCTGCAAATATTCTGGAAAGATACACTCTAAATGTTGACAAGGCAAAAGTAAATGTAACAATACAAAAAAAAGAAGGAGGAAACTTTTATATTTTATCACTTCCAAAAATTGACATTGGAACAGAAGCGCTGCTTGATGAAATAAGAAAAGAATTGGTTTCTGTAACAAGCATTGCAGCAGGAGAATTAGTCGATGAAAAATCAGTTATTAAAATCAAGCAACAATTCATTGACGACGCTGGAAAACTCTTAAAAGAAAAAGTCCCTGACATGGAAAAAAACACAGAAGATCTTTTAGTTGGAATCTTAATTCAAGAAATGTTAGGGTTGGGACAAATTGAATTTTTAATAAACGACCCAGCTTTAGAAGAAATTGTAATTATCTCATCAAAAGAGCCGGTCAGAACATACCATAAAAAACATGGCTGGCTGACAACAAATATCTTAATTCAAACAGAAGAAGAAATAAACAATTACTCAAACATTATTGCACGAAGAGTCGGGCGGCAAATTAGTATTCTGACGCCTTTGCTTGACGCACACGTTGTAACCGGCGACAGAGCAAACGCAGTTCTTTATCCAATCGCAACAAAAGGAAACACCATCACAATCCGTAAATTCTCAAGAGACCCGTGGACAATTATTGATTTGATTGGAAACAAAACCGTATCAATGGACGTCTCTGCTATTTTATGGCTTGCAATTGAATATGAAATGAATGTCTTAATTTCCGGCGGAACAGCGTCAGGAAAAACAGTTTTCTTAAATGCGTGCATGCCTTTTATTCCTCCGAACCACAGAATTATTTCAATGGAAGACACTCGGGAATTAATGCTGCCGGAATTTTTATATTGGTGTCCGCTTGTAACGCGTGCGCCAAACCCGGAAGGAAAAGGAGAAGTTTCAATGTTAGATTTATTAGTAAACTCTTTGCGTATGCGTCCTGACAGAATCATACTTGGTGAAATACGTCGACAAAGAGAAGCAGAAGTTTTGTTCGAAGCAATGCATACGGGCCATTCAGTTTACGCAACAGTTCACGCAGACTCAGCAAATGAAACAATTCGTAGACTTACAAACCCCCCTATAAACATCCCGACAAACATGCTTGCAAACGTAAATCTAAATGTGGTAATGTTTAGAGACCGTCGTCGTGGTTTGCGTCGAGTCTCACAACTTGCAGAATTCATTCCAGGAAAAGATTCAATAAACGCGAATATATTATATAGATGGGTAGTTGACAACGACGAAATTATCCCGCATAATGAAAGCCTGACATTCATAGATGAATTAAGCAGAAATACAGGAATGTCAGAAAATGAAATCAACCAAAACTTAGAAAAGAAAAAATCAATCCTAACATGGCTTTTGAAAAATAATATCAGAGACTTAGATTCAATTGGAAAAGTAATGAATTTATATTACACACATCAAGACGCATTAAAAGAAATTATAGAAAAAGATGATGTTTCAAAAATTATAGTTAAAAAACAAATATCTGGTGTTGAATCCTATCCTGTCGAAGACAAAGGCAAAATTGAAGAAGATAAAACTGAAAAGAAACCACATAAAAAAGAAGATGAAGACAAGGATGATGGTGGTAGCGAGACTAGTTGGGGTGGAGGCAGGGAACGCGGTGGCCAAAAGAATAAATCTCGAGCTACCAACGAAGATAAAAAAGATGATAGCAAACATAAACCACATGAAAAAGAAATTAGCAATCCCCCTCAGGGGACGCTGGGGCGAACTCCAGCTAGGGGCGAACGACTTCGCGAAGTAGTATATAAAAATAAAAATAAACGAGCGGGGTCGCGAGTTGGGGCACTTAAGCAATCACCAAGAAAAAAGTCTAAGTTTAAAAGAAAAAATAAAAGAGGAATAATTAGATTCTTCAACTAATATGAAACTCAAAATTCCTTTTACTTTCTCTGATATAGAAATTGCAAAAAGAAAATGTAAATACTTTCTTAAATTTTCAAACAACAAGGAATCAAAAATAACTCAATACTTAAGAAACACAGGAGTTGACATCGACAAAAGAACATATCTCGCAATCTGTTACAGAAACTTTTTCTATAACTTGCTTATCACATCAGTAATCTTCACATCAATTCTTGGACTAACTACTTATATTGGATTGCCCGGCATAGAAAACTTCCTAATAGCCGGATTTGGAATAGCGCTCTTAATTTCAGGTTTTATCCTTATGAATCAATACAATTATCCTCGTATTTACTCCCTAAACAAAAAAAGAGATTTAGAAAAAAACCTCATTCCAGTTCTTCAGGACATGTTAGTTCAATTAAATTCTGGTGTGCCTTTATTTAGAATCATCGCCAATATTTCAGGTTCAGATTACGGAGAAGTAAGCAGTGAATTCAAAAAGATTATTTCAGAAATTAATTCTGGCTCCCAGCAAATTGTCGCAATAGAAAAATATGGAAAAATAAACACCTCAGAATATTTTAGAAGAGTTTTATGGCAAATCAGCAACGGTATGCGGGCAGGAAGCGATATGAGTATAATAATTAACGAAGAAGTCAAAAACCTCGGGAAAGAACAGGCAATCCAAATTCAAAGCTACGGAAGCAAACTAAACCCGCTGGTGATGTTTTACATGCTTATCGCTGTAATTCTGCCGTCGCTGGGAATAACTTTCCTTATCATCCTTGCATCTCTATTAAACTTTTCAGGAACTTTCATAAAAACGATTTTGGTTTTCTTATTTTTAGGTGTTGTATTTATACAAATTATGTTCCTTGGAGTAATTAAATCAAGAAGACCGACGCTGTTGTAAAATGAACACACTAAAATTTTATCCAAAAATTTTAAGGGAAATTTATCAAAAGAATATAATTAACGCGGGCATTAAAAAAACGCCCGAATGTTTCCATAATAGGGCAATGTTCGCATGTTTAATTTTATCAATAATTTCTTCTTTGGTTTTTTTCTTTCTAAATTATAACTTAGCATTCTCATTATTAGTTTTTGTTTTATCAAACATATTTGTATTTTTTTATGTCAGCCTAAAGGCATCAGCACGAATTAAACAAATGGAAAAATTTTTTCCAGACGTAATTTCATTAATGGCAAGCAATTTACGTGCAGGCATTACAATTGACAGGTCATTTTTACTTTCTGCCCGTCCTGAATTTGCTCCTTTAGATGATGAAATTTTAAAAACAGGCAAAGATGTAGCAACCGGAAAAGATTTCAAAACAGCTCTTGAAGAAATGGGAAGGAGGATTGACTCGCAAAAAATTTCAAAAATAATTAATTTAATTGTCTCTGGATTAAATGCCGGTGGAAACATTTCTGATTTGCTTGAACAAACTTCATCAAACATGAAAGAAAAAGAATTCATCGAAAAAAGAGCGACATCAAGTATTCTAATGTATGTCATATTCATATTTTTCGCAGTCGGCGTCGGCGCGCCAATTTTATTCTCTCTAAGCACAGTCTTAGTTAAAATCGTAATTGACATCTCCTCGCAGCTTCCAGAAGCCGGCTCATACACAACAAATTTAGCAATTTCATTTTCTGAAGTTTCTATCACACCGCAATTCATAATTTACTATTCATTAATTTTCATGATCGTAACTGATTTAATATCAAGCTTAGTAATTGGACTCGTTAACAAAGGCGAAGGAAAAGCCGGCCTAAAATATTTTATTCCCTTAGTAATTTTCAGCATCGGAGTTTTCTTTTTATTCAGAACAATAGTCTCAAGTTTTATAGGGGGAGCTTTTAAGTTTTAACTGTAAAGTAAACATCTTATGTAACATAGTTTATCCTAAATTTGCTTACTCCAAAGTCGCAAGTCATTGATGCTCAGAAATGAGAACCACCAACGGGTTCTTCACAGTTCCTGCAACCACTAACCGCTTCGCTTGAATTTCTTCGTTAATAATTTCCTTAAGCGAATGTATCTGACCGAGCATTTTGACTTTGACTATTTTATTAGTTAATAACAAAGTCAGGATGCGAATAATTGATATCACGACGAGCGATTTCACGTTTGGGTTCTTCGCGCGATGGTGGCGAGCAATGTTCACGAGTCTCGCCTCAAAACCGAGAACGAGTGAGCTTGCGAGGTGGAGTGAGGTCGGGAGCAACTTGCGAGCGCTAATGTTAAGTTGTAGAATGGACTTAACACTAACAATAAATTTAAAAGGAATTCATACCTAATATAAAAATGAAAAAGAGAATTAAAAAAAAGGGAAAGAAGGTTGTTAAGAAAAAGGTTGTAAAAAGAAAACCTGTGAAAAAGAAAAAAGTAGATAAGAAAAAAACTCTTAAAAAAAAGACTGAAAATATTTCTAGCAAGTCTATAAAATCACCAGCCAAAAAACTTCTCCAAAAATCAAGAGTAAGAATTAAAAAAGAAGATACAAACAAAAGAGTTCCAACTGGAATTAAAAAATTTGACAAATTAATTGAAGGAGGATTTGAATATGATTCTGTTAACTTGGTTGCAGGTGGAAGCGGAAGCGGAAAAACTATTTTCGCAATGCAATTTTTAATAGACGGTATAAAAAAAGGAGAGCCTTGCCTTTACATAACATTCGAAGAATCAAAAAAAGAATTCTACAAAAATATGCTGGGTTTCGGATGGGATTTATCAAAAGCAGAATCTTCAGGAAAATTCACCTTCTTAGAATATTCGCCGGCAAAATTAAAAATGATGTTAGATGAAGGCGGCGGCGCAGTTGAAAGCATTGTTATAAGAAAAAAAATAAAAAGATTAGTAATAGACAGCATTAGCAGTTTCACGCTTCTTTTCGACGACGAATCTGAAAAAAGACAAGCCATACTTTCATTAATTGACATACTAAAAAAATGGGATAACACAGACTTACTAACTTTAGAAAAAGACACATCAAAAATTAAAAATCAAAAAGTCTCTCCGTCAGAACTTCAATCTGACAGTTTAATCCTTCTTCACTACACCAAAATAAAGAACAAACGCGAACGTTTTATTGAAATCTTAAAAATGCGGGGCACAAACCACAGCAAAGAAACTTATGAATTTAAAATCGGGAAAAAAGGAATTGAAATTGGAAACAAGGCGGGAATTAAGGGCTGATTATCTATCCCAAACAATATGCCCATTAATACTATGTTTCTCATATACTTTTAAAATTTCTTCAGAGAATTTCTTAAGTTCTTTGTTCTTTTCATGTTTCGCTAATTCATACAAATGAATAAACATTTTCTTCCCTGTTTCAGTTTGATTAAAAGTTTTCTTCATGAAATTATGTTGTGCGCATAAAACCTGCCCATTTTCAACAACAGATTTTCCTCCAAGATATTTCGGTTTTATATGATCTACATGCAATTCGACGCCTTCTTTCTTTCCTTTCCCGCAAATAACACATTTATAATTATCCTTCTTCAAAATCTCTTCTTTTTGATCTAAATTAAAATCATCCAGCTCTTTTTTCTGCACCATGTCTGGATCATAACGATAAACACCTTTTCTTACTTTAATTAAAAATCCGCTTTCATGCAAGCTTCTTATTGAACGCCATGTATCTCTGGGTTTTTTATTATAAAGTTTTTTGTATTCATCTTCTACCCAATCAACTACAGGACCATGTTCCAAATCTTCTTTTGAATGTTTCTTAAAATATTCTATCAACAACTCTTTGATTGAAACTTTTTCCATATTCAAAATCTATCAAATTTAATTGATTCATTTGTGCTTCCTGATTCAAGCGTTTTACTGCTAAATCACAATAACTAATATCTATATCTATTCCAATACCTTTTCTTTTATTTAAATAAGAGGCAATCAACGTCGTGCCGCTGCCTAAAAATGGATCTAAAACAACGTCTCCCACAAAACTAAATAATTTAATACACCTTTTTGGTAATTCAACAGGAAATGGAGCAGGATGTCCACCGGCTCCCTTCTTGCTCTGTCCTTGAAAAGTCCATAAACCATTTGTCCATTCTATAAATTCTTCTTTTGAAATATCAGATTGTTTTTTATTGTTTTTCTTCCAACTATTCTTGTATAAAATAATAATTAATTCTACTGGAGCAATCACATAAGGCGCTGAAGCACTGAGCCATGAACCCCATGCAGTTCTCCGCGAAATATTACCTTCATTCCATATAATTGTTGAGTGATATTTATAGCCTATTTTTTTTGCAATTGTTGTAAAGTCCGCTCCAACACTTTGCTGGCCGCCTTTATTTTTATCTAAAGGGATATTAAGACATAATCTTCCATCGTCCTTTAACCATTCAAAACATCTAGACAACCATTTGTAACTGAATTCAAGATACTCTCCATAAGTTATTTGATCGTTATGAGAATTATATTTTATGTCTACATTATAAGGAGGAGATGTAACTATCAAATCTACAGAATTTTCTGGGATAGATTGAATTTTTAAAACATCATCATTAAAGATTAGAAGATTATTTGATTTAAAATAAGGGCTCTTTTTTTCCATTTTATCTTTTTCACGATTTAATAACTATAAAATACTTTTAATTTATATAGTTATCTGATAATTAATGAAACATCTCTCTTTTAGAAACTTTTAGATAAATAAAATTGCACTCCTCCAAAGTCGTCGTGTTTCAATATTATTTAATCTGCGAACTATGATGAGCAACAAATTATAAATTGAAGTAAAAGATGAGCAACACAACAGGATTAAAAGATATTAAGATCCGTGTTTCACTTAACTACAACTCAATCTTCATTCCTCATCAAACACCCCTCAACATCTTTATCAGAAATTTTCTTCAGTCTGCTTTGAAAATCTTTTACAAAATTAACAATTTCATCACCAAGCATTTTCTTGACTTCACCAGAAAGAATTCGGCCTTTCCTGTAATCATTTCTTAATTTGTCGCTTTCACTTTCATCAAAAAATAAATTTGTCAAGTAAAAAATAGAAACGTCATCGTCGGGATTTCCGCCGTTTTTTCTGTGCTCTTCCGCAGTATCCGCGCCGCCGCTGTAAGCTTTATTGACTTTTTTTCTTATAGTTTTCTCGTCGTCGCTCAAGAAAATCGCATTATTTCTTGACTTTGACATTTTCTCGCCGTCTAATCCAGGAAAAAATCTCGCGTGAAGAATTGCCGGTTTATTCAATCCAAATCTTCCAGCAATATCTCGCGAAATTCTAATATGCGCGTCTTCATCAGGCCCAATAGGAACAAGAACATTTTTTATTCCTTTCTCAATTTGAGGAAACAAAATATGCGCTGATTGAACAGCTGGATAAAAATGCAAACCAATATTTTCCTCTGGCTTGTATCCATAAGTCGCCTTAATCTCAGAATAATTAACTTTCTTCGACAACTTAACAGCAAGATTGTAAATATTAGTATAAACTTGGTCTATAATAAAAAACGTTTTTTTAGGATTAAATCCGTAAGCCAAAAGCTCCTTCGCCAACTTCTTCGCATTCACCAACGCTTCTTCTTGAGTTGAAACTTTTCCAGCAAGATAACTTTCATCATCTGAAATCGGAATATAAACATCCAACCCATACTTTTTCTGAAAAAACAAATTAGTATCAAAAACCGGTTTATGCCCAATATGAATTGTTCCCGACGCATTAAATCCTGAAAGGATTGCACACTTTTCTCCTTTCTTCAAAGCAAAAAAAAACTTATCAAAATCCCTATGAGAATAAATAATTCCTTTTTCAAAAGTATAAAAATCCGGCTTGTCTTTTAATTTTGACATAGCTTCAGCTCCAAATCTCTTAATCAAATCTTCATTCTCTTGTGGAATTTTCGCAACATCCATAAATTAAATAAGAAAACTAATTTTATAAAACTATTCAATCCACTGGCTTTGTTGAAAAAGTTAATGTAATAAAAACAAGTTCGTATATTCAGTAACTTCGTCTGGGTGGGTGGTTGGGGGACGGAGGTTGGGGCTTACGAACTTGTATTAAATAAAAAAGATTTTCAACAAAGCCCAATCCACATCAAAACCCAACGAACAAATATTTATAAACAATAATTACCTTTCCAAATCATGAAAACGGGGTTAACAATAGTTGCATTTGCATTCTTACTTATAATATTGCCATTAACTTCAGCAGAAATAATTCTCAATCAGCCAGGTGAACTTTTCAATCTCGGCGACCCGCTTTCTATTCCAGTAACAATTAAAACAGCTTCTGAAATTAACGGATTTTTCTCAGTCAACCTAATTTGCAGTGGAAAAGAGACAGAAATTTACAAAGAATACATATTTCTTTTAGCAGGCGAGGAAAAACGAATGTCTCCAAAAATTCGGTTATTGCCAAGTCTTACAGGAATAACAGCAAGCAGCTGCAAAATTAAAGCAATTCTCAACGACGAATATGTTTTAACAAATGACTTCAAGATTTCAAAAAAAATCAACGTTGCATTAAAAACAGAACAAACAGAATACTCTCCAGGAGAAACTATTATAATTGAAGGAGATGCAATTAAAGAAAACGGACAGCCTGCCGAAGGATTTATTGAAATAACTTCAAGCATAAGCGCACTTCCGGTTTCTGAAAACCCTGTTGAAGAAGAGGGAGAACCTACTAACGAAACAGAATCACCAACTCAGCCAGAACCAATACCAACAAACCAGGCAATAAATATTTTAGACACAGTAACTAATGGTTATTTCCAAGTTAAAATACAGCTGCCAAAAAATACAAAAGCAGGACAATACCAAATCAAATTAAAAGTTTATGAAAAAGATTTTGAGGGCTTTGAAACAAACACAGGTTTGTCAAGTTTATCTGCAGCAGTAATTCAAGTTCCAACAAGCTTAGAAGTGATTTTAGAAAAAGAAAATATTATTCCCGGTGAATCATTAAAAGTCAAAACAATACTGCACGACCAAACAGGAGAAAAAATGCCCTCAATCTCAACAATTACAATAAAAGACAATAAAGGCGAGATAAAAGAAAAAATTGTCGACCATCCAACAGATGAATTCTTTGAATATCCTATATTATACAACGAACCGCCAAAAGAATGGAAAATAACCGCAACATCAAACGATTTCACATCAGAAGCGTCTTTTAAAATTCAGGAAAAACAAGAAATAAAAGTAGAAATATTAAACAAAACATTAGTCATAACCAACATCGGAAACGTGCATTACAACAAGACAATATCTGTAAAAATAGGCAGCGTAACTAAACCATTAGAAGTGGATCTTGATGTAGACGAAACTCAAAAATACAAAATGTCTGCACCCGACGGCGAATATGAAATAGAAGTAATAACCGACGGAAACAGCAAAATAACAGGCCTTGCAACCTTAACAGGAAGGAGTATCGATGTCAAAAAATCCTCCTCAGAAAAATTTTCTCTAATAAGATATCCGCTCGTTTGGATATTTATGATTTTAATCCTTGGATTTATAGCCTTCATGGTTGTTAGAAAAGGCTACAAAAGAAGTTTCATTGGACACTTAAACATTGGAAAAAACAAAGAAACAGTCAAAGAAATACATCATGCATCAAAAGGTTCATTAATTGAAAAAAATACTGCAGAAGTTTCTCTATCATTAAAAGGTGATAAACAACCTGCAAAAATTACTTGCTTAAAGATTCATAATAGCAAAGACCTAAGAAAAGAATCAAAAGAAATAATTAAAAAAATAACTGATCATGCAGACAAAGAAAAAGCAGTATATTATGAAGACGGTGACTATATCTTTTTCATATTTTCCCCGGCAATAACAAAAACATTCAAGAATGACACGCCTGCAATAAAACTCGGACAAGAAGCCAAAAAAATCCTGGATGACCATAATAAACTTGCAAAAGAAAAAATCATCTACGGAATTTCATTAAACCAAGGGCAAATCATTGCGAAAAGAGAAAATCATGAACATTTCTTAAAATTCATGAGCTTGGGAAATTTAATTGGATTAAGCAAAAAAATCGCTTCAATCTCAAATGGAGAAATCAACTTAACGCCGGAATTTAACAGTCAGCTTATGTCAGGCGTAAAAACAGAAAAACAAAAGAAAGGTGACGTTGAGTTTTTTTCCATTAAAGAATTCCGCGGCATACGTGATTCAGAAGAAAACAAAAAATTCATTTCTGGCTTTGTCGACAGGCTGAAGAAGGGATGATTTTTATTGCTCATCCTTATGATAAACCTCTAAAAATTCTAATGTATCATTTCCAGAATAATATTTGTAAGACAACCGATAAGGATTAACATAAACTTCGCGTGTTCCTTTTCTAACATTTCTCATTGGTTTACCTATCTCCGGATTTTTTATTATCTTAGAGATTTGTTTTTGAACTTTTAATTTCATTAATGAATCTTTTATTTTTGATACAATCTTAACAAATTTATCATCGTAGATAACTCTCACCATTTTTTCATTTGTTCAAGAAATTCATCACCATCTATGCTAATGAAATCTCCTTTTTCATGCCTCTTATATGCTTCTTCAGTTCTTTTTGCAAATTCCAAATCTTCTTCCAAATTCTTGTCAAAATGTTCTGCCTTTTTTAATATTATTTGATTGCCATTCCTAATCACAATTAACTTATCTCCTTCTTTCAATCCTTCCCTCATATCGAGGGGAATTACTATCTGTCCCTTGGAACTTATTTTAGTTATATTTATATTTACCATAGTAAGATTAATCTTACACACTATTTAAACTTTATGATATAAAATTATCTAAAAAATGTTTCTCAATTCATATTCAAGTATTCTAAGTTCTCCCAAAATTAACTCTGCGAACGCCGATGTTCCGTTAAAGAATATTAACGGACTTGTCGTTGTAAGCAGCAATTTTTTAACCTATTAATTTATGAAAGAAAGAACCTGTTGGTTTTAATAATTTATTTTCTAGTTCTAGAACACTTCTTCTTAATTTATTTCTGTCAGTCAGTTGATCTCCAACCGGTTCAGTAAGAGGATATGAAACTGCACCACAACAATCTACAACTACATCTGCACATCCATTTAGAGATTTCTCTGATTCTAATGCTTCTCCCAATGAAAGGTTGATTAATCTGATTCTATCATCAGAAAGATAAGTATCAACCCTATCGCATAAAATGTCTAATCTTTCTTGATGTAACCCAAGATCCAATGTCTTGCTATACCTTAACATAGCCTGAATTAATCTATAATCAGCCATATCAATCACTATTGGTTTTGGCGAATTCTTCCCTATTTTATCAATTAAAGAGGTTATCCACCCACCCAATCCAGCTCCAACTTCAACATACTGAAATTTTGGATTAACCTCTCTTAATTCTGGAAATGTGCGCACATAAAAACTTAAATCTCTAGATGTTAATTGAAGTGCACGTTCTATTGGATGATTAAGACCTACTTTGATTTTTTCTCCCTCATTATGGATCACCTTATAGAATACAAGTGAATAGCCACTATTAAGTTCATTTAGGACTATACTACCATTCCAACTTTCCGTAAGAGTAAAATCATATTCCATATTTTGTTGTAGTTTGAAAGCAGTATTTAAATTTATTGTTTAAAATCTATATTTAATTCAGATACCAAATCCTAAAAACTAACATCTAAAAACCACTACATCCAAGAATTTTTTACATTAACATCTTCTTCTGCGAAGAGCCGTGCTGAAAGCCGGCTCATAGCAATTAACAATTCATTTCTTCCCCTTCAACCCCTCAATCTCTTTCTTTGTCTTCTCAATTCTATTCTTAATCTCATCAGCTTTCTCCTTTACATCCTTTTCCTCCTTAGAATCACTTTGTCCTAAACCAAACACTCTACTCATTTTAAAACTAAAACTTAAAATCCTAAAAGTAAAGCCCAAAACTAAAAATACAATCCCTGTTATAAAAACAATCCAAAAAACTATTGATGCTTTTGAGAAAAAGATTGAAGAAATTTGCGGAATTAAATTAGAAAAAGCGTCGCTTGACAAATTCATAAAACCCAAAATAAAATTAAAAATCGGAGACAAAAACACTTCTATCTTAAGCAGCGGAATCGCAGAAACAATCATCAAAATTCCAAGGACAATAAACGAATTATTTTTATTAGATGTAAAAAACATTACACCCCCAAATAAAATTAACGAAATAACCAAAAAAAGATAAAACTTTGCCTGCCAATAATTCTGGGCTTTCTTCGACATTAAAAACATCGGAGATTTTGTCTTCCCAAAACAATCAAAAAAGTTGCAGTCAATTTCTTTATTATATTGTTCTTCAACATAAGCATTAACAGAATAATCAAGAACAGAATCAACACCTTGCGCGACAACACCGCAGGGAATTTCAATACCAACACCAAATTCATCGTCGCTAAAAGAATAAACTGTTTCGTTCACGCAATCAGTTAACATAACATCATAATTATTTTCAATAGTCTGCCTGACATTAAAATCTCCTCTATTAATATTTTTTAACGCTTCTTCGAGTTTTGGTTGAACAACTTCTGGCTGCAGCGACAAAGACATTGTGAAAAAAATGTTGCTAAGCATCAGCGAAATAAACAGCAGCACAATTATAAAAATCAAAAGCGCACCTCTTATTATTCCCATAAATTAAACAGGAAAAACAGGTTTAAAAAACTTTATTGATTGTTAAGTCAAGTTGTTAATTTAACATGGGGATAAAAATTGCACTCCTCCAAAGTCGTCGTGTTATTAAATATTTAGTTAATCTGCGACGGAAGGAGTAGCAAATTATAAATCGAGGTAAAATTTAAGCAACATAATTAGAAGTAAATGAGGTTAAGTTTCAAGGTTTACTTTACACAATATCACCTCTTTCTCAGAAACAACAACTATAATGAATACACACTCCATCTTGAGAAACAAACTTATCAGAATTTCTTGGGATTAACATTTTTCTTAGCGAAACATCCAAATGAAATAGGATGTGAAGCCAATAAATAACGCGAATGAAATGAGCGCTAATTACATAATAAATCTTCTTTTAGATTCGAAAGCCTTCAAATCTTCCATCCCATCAAAATAAAATAGATTGCTATCTCCTTTGTAAGGTGGCATATCATCCCAAACAGGATCCATCGGCAACGTGTCGCCAAAACCAAAAATTCTTTTCGCATCTTTCTCTAATTCTTCATAACTAGAAATTCTAAAATAATTTTCAATCTTATCGTGAGATAAATAACCCGCAAAAAAGAACACTGGCGCTGAAATCAAACTTGTCAATAAAATATTCCTTAATCTCATAAAAATAAATAACAAGAAAGTTTAAAAATTATGTTATACTTGAGAGTATATGAAAAGAGGATTAATATTTGTTATAATCAGTTTGATTATAGTTTTAGGAATAATATTATCTCAAGAAAACATAATAGGACAGATTACAAAAAGTGATGTTAATTTATTAGCTGATAGTTTAATGCAAATTGATTGTTCAGGAGGAAATCCTCCAAAAGAATGTTTGATATCTATCTCTGAAGAAACTGCATGTAATGCAGAATGGAGTAAACAATGCCACATTTGGGCAGACAACAATGGAGACGGAATAGATTCTTGTTGGACTTTACCTTATACAGCATTATCAACATGTTGTCCAAAAGGAGAAGGAAATACGGGACTCGGACAGATATATGATCACTCTATATATGACCGAGGAAGTACATGCTGTATAAAAGAACTTCCTCCGTCGGGAATGAAAGGAAGTGGAGAAGCTGACGACGGAGAAATGCTCCAATTACCATATAACTCAGACCTAAACTATAACAATATTCCTGAAACAGATTGTTGTCCTTTTGTAGGTCCTTATGTAAAAGACACAAATGAAGATGGAGTTCAAGACAATGTTTGTTGTTCAGATGGAGAAGGAGGAAATGAAATAAAATCTACAGCCGACGGAGGATGTTCAAATTGCTGTGAATGTTTAACTTTCCATGAAGAAAGAGACAATCCAAAAGTTTGTCAAATAGCGCAAGCAACGTCTATAAAATGTAGAGAAAAGTACAACTTCCCTACTTGTAATTTATATGATTCAAATTGCAATAAAGAATATAAAAACGCTTGTGAAGTTGCATTAGATCCTGGACAATATGCAGGCACTGACGATCCAAATGGAAATTATCAAAAATGCATTAAGAAAAATTTAGGTGGTGAATTTCAAAGCGATTATAAAAATGATTTTGATAATATATGCGATAATATTCAAGTTCCTGACAAAAACAAATGTCCGTTTTATGCAAGAATGGGTTCTCCAGGAGATCATGCATGCGGCGTCGATGAAAATGGAAATTGGTTGATTTTAGTTAAAGTAGAACCTTCATGCGTATGTGATACAGATTTCTACAGGTGCTGCAAGGCAGACGATACAGAATGCCTAAGCGCGAAAACAACAAAATGTTAAACAACAAATATTAAAAACTCTATTATTTTTATTTTATAATGAAAAGAGGAAATATATTTTTATTAATTTCAATAATAATCGTGATAGCAATCGCATTCTATATTTCATCTTCACTTACCGGAAAAATAACTTTAGAAGATTCTAGTATAAATAATAATGTCAACTTAGAACCCATTCAATATCCGACGACGATTGAGGGCTGTTTGGCAAAATATAGGGAATGGATGGGAATAAGTCCAGAGGCTTGCAAAAGTGAATTGTTTGGAGCATGTTATGGCTGGGAAAGATTACCTGGAACACTCGGACCAACAGATTATGGAAGATGTTCTAGATATAATGATTATGATATTACAGTACCATGCATTCATTATGTAGATAGGTCATTAACAAATCAACAAATAGATAATATTATAAGAAATGCGCCGGCAGATATAGGAACTTGCTGTCATAGTGGAGGAAATCCTCCAATTCCAGATGCATATGGTGATTTTAATGCGTGCTGTGGAGAAAGAGTAAAATTAGCAGGATTACTTGGAGATGAAAGATTCATATCTGCTGTTCAACAACGCCCCTTTGATACAGATCCAGATGGAGATGGAGTTCAAAATTTTGACTGTTGTGAAGGATACGGAAAATATAATGTGGATAAAAAAGATTGTTGTCCAACTCCAGAAGGAAATGAACTCCGAGATAAATCAACTAATGGATGTCCTGCCTGTGGTTGTTATAATCCGAGAGATGCACCGGATTGCAAATCATGTAAACCAAATAGTATAGCAACAGAATTAATCAAAAATCCTCAAATATGTGAAGCAGGTTGTCGTATATCTACTGTATGTAGCAGCCACAGTAGTAATCATAATTCTGGTTGTGGAGTAGATATAAAATGTTCCAAAAACAATTATAATGATCTCGGTAATAATATAGATGGTTTCTTAGGATATCCTGCATGCAGACCAGGTCAAGGTTCTTGGACAGATCAATCACCTTGTTGTAAAAAACATAAAGATGGTGACGAAACAGGAAATATTGTAGACTCAGATGATGGCAAAAATCACATTCACTGCCAAACTTGTTAATTGATTATTTCAAAGAATCAAAATGTTTTTCATAATTTGGCCAAATTTTTCTTTCGATATACATCAATTCCTCAGAAAGAGATAATTGTGTAGGACTATGAATCATATCTGAATATGCTTTAGATAACTCTGCCGGTTCCCTTATTCCTTTCTGCAAATGCCCATCTTTCCAAAAGCCCCGTTCAAAACTAATTGCAAGCAAATCAATTAATCCTCTCTCGTATGCTTCCTCATCAGATAATCCTTCATCAAAGAAATCAGAGCCTAATAATTTTTCAATTTGATAAACAACCTCTGTAGAAGTTAGAAATCCTTCACAATCTTCTAATTTTAACTCCTTCTTCCTTTCTTCTGACAGCAATGGTAAATACGACCTCATTATTTCTTTAAACCAATCTTGATAAGCAGGATATTGTGGAAACAAATTTAATTTACTAACTCTCTCATCAACTCTCTTCAAAAACTCGTCATCTTTATCAGTTTGCTCTCTAAATTCAGAATAATATTTTTTGAATCCATCCAACATTTGTTTATACATCTCTCTATTCTCCGCTTTTTCGTCTCCTGGCTCTCCAGCAAAAACCATAGGCGATACTAACAAACTTGCCAATCCTCCAATAAACTTTCGTCTTTCCATAAAAAACTAACAACTCCAAACTTTAAATACCTTTCTAATGTTATTACTTAATAATTACAATATTTACTAAGATAACCTTCTTAACAAACAGAAAATATTAAATAATCTGCATCTAATCTTTAATTAATGAAAACAGAGATTAATGAGTTTATTGTTGCAGACAGCGAGATTTGCGATGGAAAACCAGTGTTTGAAGGAACGAGAATCATGGTTTGGCAAATTTTAGAATTGCTGGCGCAGGGAATCAGCATCGACGAAATCAGACAGGACTATTTTCCACAACTAAGCAAGGAAGCTATTTTATCTGTATTGAATTATGCTTCTAAACTTGTTGAGGAAGAAAAATATGTCCTCTTCCAATAAACCAAAACTTCTTTCTGATGAAAACATTCCAATAAAAGTAACTCGGCTCTTAAAAGAAAAAGGTTTTGATATAGTCGATGCTTCTTTGAACTCAACTGATAAGAAGATTTCAAAAACAGCAAAATCAGAATCAAGAGTTATTTTAACCTTTGACAAACACTTTCTTAACAAAAGATTATTTTCTCCTAAAGAACATCATGGCATAATATTTATAGATATACACCCTCCTTTAATTGAGACCGTTTATAGTTCATTATTAAATTTCTTTGAGAAAGTTTCTCAACCGGAATTAGAAGGAAAATTGTTTGTTCTTTCTTCATTCGGATTTAGAATTAAAAGTTAAATAGTGTGAACTACCCACGGACTAAAGTCAGGGGCGTCCACGTGCTAACTCAAAATTAA
>CAYXNP010000012.1:0-28438 GCA_964466575.1 Candidatus Woesearchaeota archaeon
AAATTCACTCATCACTTAAGTGTGGAGTTTTCTTTCAGCAGGCAAGCTTATAAATGCTTTTATTTTTGCCTCTGCGGCTTCAGTTAGTTTAACATTTTCATTTATTGGACCAGCAGGGAAAAAGTTATAAGTATATATCCGGTCGTAGATTGAATCAACTCTATTAATTCTCCCTACCCTTTGCATCATTTTTATAGGATTCCAAGGAATATCGTAATTAATTACTACATTAGACCTATGCAAATTTACACCTTCTGCCAATATATCTGTAGTAATAAGAATTCGTATACTTTTTTTATCGGGTTTTCTTGCATCGAAATTTTCCATAATTTCTTTTCGCAAACTTTCTTCTGAAGCACTTGAAAATGCTCTTACGCCCTTTAAAGAAAGTTTAAGTTTGTCCTCTAAATACTCTGCTGTTTCTTTCGATTCTGTGAAAACAATAACTTTGTTTTTCTTTAGAATATCGTCAGAGGATAACTTCCTTTCAAATTCTTCAAGTTTAGGGTCATAGTTTACATCTTTCCAAAGATTTTGAATCTCTTCTAAAGTAACTAAATCTTCTTTCAGATGAACAATAAATTCACTGCCAAAATCCTTCGCATCATAGTCTTTAGCTTTATCATTATCAATTAATTCTTGGAGGGAGAAATCGTCCTCAGATTCAATGAACTCTAAGATTTTATTAAGATACTTTTTGCTAAGGTAAATATGCCCATTTTCATAGGCTTTAATAAAATAATTATGAGATTTAATAAACCTTTCAACAGTATTCTTAAAAGCATGAAAACTGCTTTCTAGTCTTTTCAATAAAACCACTTTCATAAAATTGCCCATATTCTTCTGAGAGCCCTTTTCTAAATTCGAAAGAACTTTTTGATTTTTCAGATAAAGCAGTGGAGTATATCTAGCGTAATGAAATTTATTAATAATTAGGTCTAGAGTTTTATTAAATATCTTATCCAGTTTTTCATCGAATTTGTATATTATTGGTCTTGGGTCTTCAACACTAGGAAACTTTAATCCCTGTTGTTTTAAATCTTCATGGTAATACTTCTCTATACTTTTTCTAGTTCTTCTAACCATTATATATTTGAGCACTTTTTCTCTAATTTCTTTAGCGTTCTCTTTTACTATCTTAATATAGACATCCTTATCCTTCTGTCTGTCTAATCCCTTTAGTCTAGCTTGAAGTCTCTTAAAAAAGGATTCTAAGTCTCTAACTTGTGGATTTGGGAAAGTAGACTTTCTAGTATTTTGAAATAATTTAATCTGAGAAAGAATATCCATTGGAGAATTATTTAGGGGTGTAGCTGAAACAAGTATTACTTTTTTGCCCCTACAAATCCTAAAAAGTTGCTCATACATCTGAGTAGATTCATTTCTAAAACCATGAGATTCGTCTATTATTATGGTTTTGTAATCTCTAGCTTTTTCAATAGCATTATCTAACATCCCTCTTGAACAAAAATCAAACCTTCTTAGTCCAAAGTCAAAAAATGCTTTATTCCATGAACCGGGATTATTCTTATCTAGTAATACTGGTGGGGCAATGACTAGAGTTCCAGCATTTTTTCCATCAACTAACTCTAGTTCCTTTACGAGCATAGTAGCAATATATGTTTTTCCCAAGCCGACAACATCCGAGATAAATACTCCGCCATATTCTAATAATTTTGCCCTAGCATCTATAACTGCATCAGATTGATACTTTAACTCCATGAACTTATCAGGTCTAAAATTATCATCTCTAAGTTTTTCTAAATCTTCATCTACTCTTTCTTTAAGATATTCGTATAAGAATTTTAAAAATAAGTGATATGGGGAAAGTTCGGAATTAATCCAAGTTTTAGTATTGATTGTGTGAACATACTTCTCCGAAATATCAATTGCAGATTCCCAAATATTATTGAAAAATTTTAAAGCCCAGTCATAATCCTCTTTTCTTTTTTCTACTTTGTTTATTTCATTGCCCCTATTTAATCCGGCATCTGTTAAATTACTAGAACCTGTGATAACTCTTCCTTCATCTCCAAACCCCCCACCTTTAGAAGTAAAAATATATATCTTTCCATGCATGTCTTGATTTGGAGAAGCCCTAATTTTTAATTTACCAGATTGTATCCACCCAATAAATTTTTTTGTTCCTTCTTCAACTTCTAAAGTATCTTTAGAATCTTCATACTCTTTAACAAGTTTATTTTCTATCTCTTTTTTTACCTCAGCCGTAGAATCTTTTAATATTAATTGATTTTCTCTTGCAACACTTAACATATCAAATGCCTGTTTATCTGTGTTAATACCTACTAAGATTTTTATCTCTTCTACATCTTCTAATTCTTTATATATTCTAAAAAATCCGCTAGCATAAAAGTATCCAACTAGACAACTAAATGCTTTAGTATTTTTCATTAACATCTTAAAATGATTTTCAAGAGTGTCTGTTCCTTGATTAGTTATAAACGTTGTATCTACCATATTAAATTTATGAAATGTCATTATAAAAACCTTAACATTCGGTGCTTATTGATTAGGATATAATTCTACTTTCATTTTAAGTAATTCTTCAACTCTCCTGAAATCCTTTTTTAATGTTAATTTATGTATGAGGTCATTAATCACTTGTAATTTCATTTCATGATATATCTCGAAGAATCCTTTTTGTTGTTATCATTTTTCTCGACGGAAAGTCCTGACCGAACATTTTGACTTTGACAAATAGTTAATATATAACAAAGTCGGAATGTGAGTTAAAGTCGGATTTGAAGTCGTAATAAATTTTCAAACTTTTAACATAATTCATTCATACTTCCCGCTAAAAGATTGCATTACGAAATATTCTAAATCATAATTGCTCTTTCGCCCGTAATTTCCTGCAGAATTATTTTGCCTTAATGAATTAACGTAAGGAATTTCTTCAGTAATAGGTTTTAATCTGTATGTCATTTTGAAACTTCTAAATCTTAAGCAGCCTTAGCATATTCTCTATCGTAATCTCTTTCTCTATCATTTCTGGGTTTTAACTTAACAACATTTCCTTCTTCATCAACAACTTGCTCTAAACTTTTCTTTGTTGCTTCCCTGCTTTTCTCGTATGCTTCTATAACTTTGCCTTCTATGAAATAAGATTGATAACCGCCAACTATACTTTGGAAAGCTTCTTTTTCTTCCTTATCTTTAGACTTGCTTAAATCTCCAATAAAATAGTCTTTGTATTTTGCTAAAGTGTCTTTTTCTTTATCAATACCCATTAATCCTAAAACATCTCCAACAGTAACACTCAATAATGATTCTTGCTGAACTGCTGCAGCTCTATTAATTATTCTACTTTCACTAACTTGTCCAGAATAAAGTTCATCTCCTTCTCTTGAACCTAAAAGCTCACCAACAATCTCATTCGGATTATCTCCCAATGCAGTTCTATAAAGATGCATTTCAACAATTTTATTTGTTTCCTCTCCATATGCTCTAAGATTACCTTTAACATGATAAGCTACAGCTAAACTATTAAGATTTTCATTTTTCAAATTCTCCAAAGCTTCAGTTCTCTTTTTCTCTCTATCAACTTTCTTTTCTTCATTTGATTGTTCTTTTTTATTTTCTTTTGCCATTTAATTTAACACTCCAGGAGTATATTCTTGAATATGATTTGGGGCTTGTCTTTTAAAACCTTTGCTTTCAAAAGGTTTTTTGTAAACATAAACTCCGTCAACAGTCATTCCCTGATTTTCATAACTTTTAGCATAACTTTCAATTGATTCAGGAGTAATTCCAATAAAATCCTGAGTTAAATCAAGGGGAGGAACAATCATCTTTCCAGAAAATCTTAATCTCGGATTTAATGCTTCAACATTAACTTCAATTCCCTTTCCTTCGGCTCTTTTATCTCCCCAAAATCTCGGGGTTTCTCTAACATTATTAACTAATGTGACGTTTCTTATTTTTTTCATTTTATTGTGTTGCTCCTTTTATTTTTATTTGTTCAAGATAAACATTATAATTAATATTATCTTCAAGACGCCCTAAGCAAGCTAGAACATCCGATGCATTTGTCCTCATAACTGGATACATTTTTTTTGTATAATTAGGAAGTGTTCTAACTTTATCCTCATATCCAGGGAAAACATATTTAGCTATTTGTGACTCATTATCTCCAATGATAACATCTGCTTGTCCATCATTATCTAAATCTCTTATTTGTGATTGACCAATATTTCTAAAGTATACAATTGCAGAATCTCTTTGAACAGGTTCAGGTCTTTTAATTTCTTTATCTCCACTACATCCTCTAACTAAACTTCCAGCTAATCCAAGTAAACTTCCAGCTAATGCAATAGGCAATACAATTTTAGTGAGTGAATTATTTTTCATTTTATATTGAATCGTATTCTCCTTTTTGTGCGTTATTGATTGCTTCTTCAGTATTTTCGACCCATAAAAGTTGTTCAGTAGAATCTTCACCTTGAATTAATCTTCGAGACATTGTGTGATATGCAGTCCCATCATTATTTACAACATATAAATCATTCATCTTATCTCCGTCTATATCTTTATCATTTCCATGAGATTTGTAATTTTTATGGAATAATCTTGATTGTTCAAGAACATAAGGCATATGTGAATGAGTTGTTACAAATCTTGAAGGGGGATTTCCACCGCATCCACTCAAGTTTCCAACTATAGCCAACGCAGTTAATCCTCTTCCAATTTTCTTTGAAACATCTTTTAGTGTTTTCATCTTAACAAATCAAGAAAAATGTGGTTTATAAACTTTTCTATATGTAACTATACTATAGGAGTAACAAAATAGGAGGAAAGTTTTATATATAACTGACTATATAACTAACTATGGATACAACAATTCAAATAAGCAGCGAATTATTATCTAAGTTAAGAAACATGAAAATGGATAATAAAGAAAGCTACGAGAAAGTTATCTGGGATTTAATAGAGGATAGGATGGAATTCTCGGAAAATACTAAAAAAAACATTCTGCAATCTGAAAAAGAAATAAAAGAAAACAAAACAATTTCTCTTGAACAATTGAAAAGAAAAGTCGGAGTGTAGCAGTAATGTATAATATTGAATTTACACAAACTGCTGAAAAACAGTTCAATAAATTATCTCAAGATATTCAAAAAAGAGTTATCAATGTTTTAGAAAGAATAAAAATAAGACCATTTCATTTCATAAAAAGAAAAGAAGGAACACCTTATTTTATAATGAGAATGGGAGACTATCGTACTATATTAGACATAAATCAAGAGAACTCAATAATTTATATTCTTGAAATAGGACATAGAAAAAATATTTATGGTTAATAATTTCTCAACTCTTAACCTTTAATTCCTCGCCAATAATACTCGTCTTGCAGGGCAATTTAGCTTTAATAGTCTTTAGTGTATTCCTTGCAAAAGCATCCGCCTTTTTTGTAGAAGTTGCAACAAGAAAAACAGTGTCTCCTTTCTTAAGCATAGCTGCCCTTGCAATCGCCCTCCCGAAACTCAATTGCATTCCCGTCGACATTCTATCAGCTCCAGCTGCAGTCAACATTTTATTTTCTCTTTGGATGTGATGAGGGTAAGATGGAATCTTATAATAATATTGTCCAGGATAAGCTTGCTCAAGTTTCTTATTAATATACTGGCGGCACGCTTCCAACGCATTCGAACGAATCTGAATATTCTCAGTAGTAACCATATTTAAAACAAAAGGAAAATTATTTTTATCAAATATCTTCTGGTTTCCCATATTGAACTTAACGATCCCTTGCGCAGGAACAGCCTTAATAAAAGATTTACTTTTTTTCTTAGACTTCCGAGTATACGGACGTTCTATTGTCTTGCTATAAGCTGATGATTTTCTCAATGTTGCCATGTTATTCTAATGCTCCTGTTTTTCTTCCTTTTATTACTTGTAATGGACCTTCAATATCTAAAGGAACCAAGGCTCCTCTTTCACTATAAACATTCATCATACTAATTGGAAAAGAAAATTTAGTTCTCATTAACTTATCCATAAGGTATCTCCCTTTTAATGGAGAAATAATTATTTTATTTCTATATCTTACAAAATATATTTCATCTTCAGATAATTCAATTTCTTCTCCGACACTTACATCTCTCCTTTTTAATACTTTATACTCTTTGTCAAATGTTAACTCATTCATTTTCTCTCTCCTATCTCAACCTCCGTCGTAATCGCTTGCCCCGGTAAACCTTTTTCAAATATACATCTCAAAACACCTTTATTTCCATGAGCAGAAGCAACTTTTCCTTTAATCATTTTTCCTGCCGGCGATTTCCATTCAACAATCTTTCCAACTAACTTAGAAGCTTTCTCTCGATTATCAACACCATCAACTTCTATAAGAAAATGCTTCTGATGAACAGTATGCCTTCCTCGTCTGAATTGAATTACTTTTCCTTTCATAGAAATCTAATGAGAAAATGCGTTTAAAAAGTTTACCTTCGTGTTCTGATACTTAAAAAAACTATTCTAAACTTAACATTTATTAGCTTTATCTATTTTTAATCTAATAGTAAAATTTCACTCCTCTACTCGCACCCACGTTTTGTTATTAATATTTAAAATTGTCAAAACGTAAACACTCACACTTGCTCGTCGAATTATATTAATTTTAATAGAAATCTGCGAATGTAATGAGCAGCTAATTATTATATCTTTAAAAGATTAAAACTCACAAAAAACAATAAATCGTAGAACAAAATATTTCAAAAATTTTTACATTAACTTTTTTCTTAACGAAGAAATCAAGTGAAACAGATTTCTGAGCCAATGATAAGCGAGTCCTTAGACGAACCTAATAATCATTTTTTCCCCAACTCTTTCCTCTGATTATATTCAATCAAATCATTAATCAAAATCGAAGCTTCTTTACGGGCATCGTTGACTTTATGTGCATTCAATTTTCCTTTCTTGAATTCTTTTTTTGCAGTAACTATATTTTTCAAAATTCTCAAATGCTGTCCAGAAAAAATACCTTTCTTAACAAAAATATTATCAAATTCTGAAACTGTTTTTTCCAGCGACTTCTTTCCAACGACGCTTTCTAAAAGTTCAAAAACGTCTTTGTAAATATCTTCAATTGTTTTTTCGCTTGTTCGCTTCTCAATCTGCTCTCTTAATTCTTTCAAACGTTTAAGATAATCATTCATATCTTTCAAAAGTTCATCAACTTCCTTGCCAGAAACCTCCTTAACTTTTTCATGTTCATAACCCTTGTAATATTTAATGCAAATCTTTTCAAGAATATCAATATATTTTTTCTCAAGCATTTTCTCCTTGTCAACAAAAACAGATTTCATTTGCTTAACAGTTTCCTTAACATTCGGCGGTGGCAAACCATACAACATCAACAGCGCCTGCGAGGGTGTCAGCACACCCCAATAAATATCTCCCATAACCAAATCCAACATTGTCCTCTTAACACGCTTATCAACTTTATCGCCCATTGACATAAACATATCAATTGCTTCTGGCGATGGTTTCAACTTGCCCATTTTCAGCAATGCTTTCCATGGCATAAACGTTCCTCTATCATACAAAGGAACACCGTCCCTAATTAAAGTAAACATAACAGGATGCGCATCTTTAACAGCTTCCCAAAAATCAGTCAAAAGATAAACCTGGACATTAAGCAAATTCTTAACTCCAGCCAATGCACCTGCATCAGAAATATATTGGTAAATAATTCCACGAAGTTTTTCTTTCAATTCCAAACGAGGCATTCGTTTGACATCAGTGTCATTAATAATAACATAAGTATCAACATCAGAAGTTTTAACAGCCTCGCCTCTAACTAAACTGCCGGCAATAACATAACTAACAACATACTTCTCAAATTTTCTCAAAACTAAACTCTTATGAATTTCTGCAACTCTTAATGCTCCAAGAAATCCTTTATCAAACAAAGGGAAAGACATTGCGAACGCACCAACAAGGTCAAACTTAGAATCAAGACACAATTCCCAAATATCAACTGGCGTCAAAAGATGCAGCCAAACTTTCTCGTCGGATTTCTCAATAATTTCAACCATCTCTTTCTTAATCTTTTTAATTTCCTTAAATTTATCTTCGGGAATCACAACAAGAAGATGAATCAGTTTCTCAGTTTCCTTCGGCGCTTCTTCATCCTGAATAAAAATCGGAATCGACTGCGGCGGCAAAACACCAATCGCCTCGATAAAAGAAAATTTTTTAATAAGCTGGGATTTTAATTTCTCAAGTTTCTCTTTTTTCTTATCCATTTCTTTCTTGATTTTATCAGCATCTTCAACAATAGGTTTCTTGTTGGAATATTTATTATCAATATCCATTCCAGGAATAGTTTGTTCAATTTTATCAGTCATATAAAAATTAAAAAGAGATGACTTATAAAGATTTGCTTTGTCGTTACTTTTGATTAAGAACGAATAACCCTAAACTTTCCTCGAACCCCTGAATTTTCGATGTAAAAGAATATCTTCCATTAGTTACTTTTTATAACAAGTTATTTTTTTCGTTTTCTTTTCTGTCTCCATCCAATAAGAAATAAAATTCCTATGAAGAATGCAGGCACATCAATTATCAACGAAAAGGCGGCAGAGATATACCATGGGTCAACATCTGCTCTTACAACTGAAGATATCATGTGAGCTATGCCCGCGAGAACAAAAGCAATTCCGCCGACAATTTCATGTTTCCAAGATATTATCAAAACAACTAATAAAATCATTGCTGGAATATTATGAATAAACAATCCAACTAAAATCTCGCCAAAACCCGACGCTGATTCAAAAACATCCAACGAAAACATCGCTAAGAATAGGATAAACAAAATAGCTAATATCCTCGGAGTCCAAAATATGAATTTATTGACTTTAGCCATATTAGATATAATCAAAAATGCTTTATAATCTTTTTCAAAATATGGTCATATCAAAAAATACTCTAACTAAAAATCCTTGACTAACGCTAACTCATTTCCTTCAGAATCTTTGAAAAAAGCTGTTCTTCCCCAAAGAAATTTTGTTATTTTATTTTCATCCACACTAATAAAATTCGGCATATTTTTATCATAAAAAAACTCGACGCCTTTATCTTTTAATTTTCTTACTTCTTCATCTAAGTCATCAACATAAAACTCCAATCCATGAGTAACCCCTCCATAAAGATATAAGTGTATTTCACTATCTCCAACTCCAATCGCTGCCCAATCTTTTTCCTGCCGTCGGCAAATCAATCCTAATTTCTTTGTATAAAATTCAACAGCTCTTTTCAAATTCTTAACCTTCACATCTATAATAATTTTCATAATAATCGAGAGATTACATGTTTAAATCTTTTTTTATAATGACCCTAAAGAGAATCCTACAAATTTATAAATTCTGTATCAATATTATAATTATGCAAAAACAATCAAATACAACTCTCAAAAAAGAAATCTCCGACGGAGTGGTGCATAAAGTGCCAGATGATTTACGAAAGGCTCTTACTTCTGACAAGGCGTCATTAACCGCATGGAATAATCTTACACCTCTTGGACGCAATGAGTTTTATATGCTGGATTGAAGACGCTAAACAAATTGAGACGAGGAATCGCAGACTCAAGAGGACGTACACAGAAATTAAAGAAGGAAAACGCCGCCCTTGTTGCTGGGCTGGTTGTTCTCATCGCTGAGATAATTAGGTATAAAAAATAAATTCTAAAAACTACTTTTTCAACAACTTAAAACCATGATACCATTCATTTCTCAAAAATCCGGGAATACACCACAACATACATAAAGGTTCAATAGCTCTTGCAGATTCAACTTTTCCCATATCTTCTACTTCAAAACCAAACTTATCTAAAATTTCAGTTACTACTTTTTTCGATTCATAGTTATTTCCACATATAAACATTGTCGGTTTCTCATCAAAAGCAGGATTCACCATAAATGGACTACCAATACTATTGAACGCTTTAACAAAATTTACTTCAGGAAAATCCTTCTGCAATTGTTCCATTAATGAATTGTCTAATGATGTAAAGAATTTTAAAACCCCATTTTCTGGAGGAGAGTCAGCAATAGGATTTGTTGTGTCAATTACTGTTTTTCCAGTTAAGTTTTCTGAGCCAGATATAGTCAATGCCTCTTTCGCAGATTTTCCCTTAACAGATAGCACTACTATCTCACCAAATTCGGCAGTCGCAGAGAAACTTGCAACATCAATATTATTTTTTTCTTTCCACTCAAAGAGTTTTTCTTTATGTTCTGTTCCAATCATAACTTCGTAGCCATGCTTCTTAAAACCTAAAGCCAGAGTTTTTCCAACATCGCCAGAACCTAAAATTCCGATTTTCATTTTACATTAAAAGACGCTTTCTTTAAATAATTTTAGTAATGGCCCTAAGCACACTCGCGACCCTTCTCGGTGAATTGAGGGATCATTTTTTGCGTAAGGTCCACTCCAAACTATTTTTTGGTTTAGTTCCAGCAAAAATAGAACCAACTTGTTTATAATCTCCTGTTTCTTGATCTCGTATAAAATCTTTATTTTTTGCATCTCTTAATGAATATGGAACACCACAAGAATCGATTGTGGGATTTAATAAAAGCAATCTTTTCGTATCAGGAACATATTTACGGATATTCCATGAGTAACCCATATTGAAGTGAAGTTGCATATAATTTATTTCATTTCCAAGTCTAAGTAATGTACAACCTAATTCTGGAGAGGAAAACTCTTGAATTACACCTTTCAATGATTTATCTGATTTAACTTCTCTCGATTCACTTAAAGTCTTTAAATGTTTATGAACAATATTACCTGGATATTCATCGTAAAGCAAATAATCTTTATTTTCACATTTTTTCAATAGACTGGACAACTTTTTCAGCGCTTCAAATCTATTTACCACATCTTTGCCTAAAACCGGTCTTACTAATCTTTTACCATCTGAAAGATAATATGTTCCACTTACATTTACTCCCTGCTCAGAAAATCTATCTCTAAAAAACTCCATTACATCTCTAGTAGGTCGAAGTTTCTCTTTATCAAACCTGTTAAGGTCTATGTCAAAGAAATAAAAACCATATACCCATATTGGATCTCCACAAGGTAATTTTCTACTTCTAGGAATACTAACTTGTTTAGGAGCTCTAACATTTACTGATTTTGCAGGAGTATAACTGCCAAAACTATTCCACAAAAATTTCACATAATGCTCTATATTATTTTTTGTCATATTGATGGGCTAAATATTCCATATTTAAATTAGTGTCTTCACTTTGGTAACAACAATATTTATATAGTTTAATGACTAGATTTAACGATGGATATAGAAAAAAACCTCATCAGCTTAGGATTAACAGAAAATGAATCCAAGGTGTACTTAGATTTACTAAAATTAGGAGAGGTTAGAACTGGTAAATTATCAAAGGAAACAGAAATTAATAGATCTTTAATTTATAGAGTTCTTGAATCTTTGCAAAAGAAAGGATTAGTTTCTAGAGTCACAAAAGAGAATAGAAGTTATTTTTCAGCAAATAATCCAAAAAACATCAAAAAAATTCTCGAAGAGAAACAACAGAATCTGGATGAGATAATGCCCTCCCTTTTACAAATGACCAAAAAGGAACCAGAATCAATGCATGTTGAAGTCTATTCAGGTTTACGGGGAATAAAGATTGTTTTGAGAGAACAATTAGAAAATGTTAAAGAATTTTATGTTCTCGGAGCTGGAAACGAATTTGCCTCTCTAACAGAACACTTTTATGATCAATATTATAATATCAGAATAGAAAGAAAAATTACCCAAAAAATATTATTTAAGAGAGAAGCTCAAGATCGAGCTAAAAAAGTAGCAAAAACTCCATATTCAAAAGTTCGAGTATTAGATTCAAGTTATAAGGTACCAATGGCAATTATAATTTATGGTGATAAGACAGCATTTGTTTCTTGGACAGACAAAAAAGTTATAGTCATAAATTCTAAAAACATTTCCTCCGGCTTCGTTGAGCAATTTGATCTACTTTGGAAACTCGCAAGTAAATAATATAATGGCCCTGCGCGACTCGCAACCCCGCTCGGTTATTAATTGAGAAACATTTCTCCGTCGCAAAGTTGCTCGGAATCGAACAGGTCGATCTAATGAAAATAATCAGTCTTTCAGACTGATAATGGCCCTAAGCAGGATCGAACTGCTGACTGCTCGGTGTAAACGAGCCGTTTTGCCACTAGACTATAGGGCCGAGTAATAAAAAGAAAACAAATCAATATATTAAAAAGCTTTCTAAAAAGAAAAATGCGCGGACCGGGAATCGAACCCGGCTCACCTCGTTGGCAACGAGATATTCTACCGATAAACTATCCACGCATTATTAATTAAGGGGATTAACATTTTAAAAAGATTATTATCAAAACATTTTTGTAGAATCAATAGACATATATCGAATGGCTACCGAAAATTACTTCTCGCTCGCGCTTGAAAATTAATTATAACTTCAAATCCGCTTTCAGCAGGATTTTCCGTCGAGAAAAGATGACAATAGTATATTTCTAAGATGTTTTAGGTTTACTATTTCTTAGTGGAGAGCCTTGACGAAGGTCTGGCTCGAAACCATTAATCTTGCGTCAGCAACAAATTTACACATAAGTGAAATACGACATATGTTTGTGGATAACACATTATCAAAACATTTATAACCACAAAAATAACAATTTAAACATGGTTGACAAAAAACTTTCCCTAAGAAATCCAAGAGAATTTCAAAATCCATTCTTCGTAGTTGTGCATGCAAATCCAGATAAAGCAGACCGCCATCTTGATTCCACTTTCCTAAACCAAGTAAGAAGTGAAATCGCGGAAATAAAAGGAAGTCATGAATTCACAGAAATGAATTTATGGCCGCCAACACAAATTCCAGAGAGGGTTCCAAAAGACCGCCCAATATTAGTTTGCGGTTTATTTTATTCAAGAGTTAATCATCCAAGACTTTGCGTCGAGGACCAATGTGAATCTTTAAGGCAAAATGGCTATGACGCCCATGTTTCAGCAAAAGGAACTTATCAACTTTAAACTCTCATAAAATTCATTTTAAAGAAAATATAAAAAAACCTAAAAAAACCAATCATCTTAAAAATTTGCATAACCATTTTTATTTCTCCCCAATTCCCTTTCCAAAATCCAATCTTATCAGATTTATTCGCTAAAATCACATTGCTAAAATCAACAATCTTAATCCGATATTTTTTCTTAATTGCCTGTTCATTATAAAAAGATTCAATTCCATATCCTGGAAGTTTTTTTAACACATTATAATTTTTAATAAAATCTCTTCTAAAAGCCCTCTCGCCAGATATAAAATCATTTCCAAAAAGCTTGTAAATTAATAAGCTATTTCCCCTCAAACTTAATGTCATATCTGCTTCATTTTTCAAAACAGGGTTTACTAAATCAGTAACATTTTTTTTTGTTAATCCAGAAAGATCAGAATCTAACATTATAATAATATCTCCCTTAGATTTCTGAATTCCAGTCATTACTGCGATACTTTTTCCTTGATTTTTTTTCTTGTCAATAAAAGTCACCTTAAATCTTCTAATAACGTCGGCAGTTTTATCAGTAGAACCATCATTAATTACAATGACCTCGTCAAGAATTGGATGATTCTCAACAACTTTCAAAACATTTGCAATCCGAGATTCTTCGTTATACGCTGGAATTATGCAAGACACTTTATTTTTCATTTATCAACTTCCTATACTCATTAATCCAAATTTTATTTATTTTCCTGCTTGAATATTTCTTAGATTCATTAATTGCATTTCTTCCCATTTTCTCTCTCAAAGAATTCTTTTTCAAAAGTTCTAAAACTTTCTTTGCAAACTCTTTTTTGTTGCCGTCTTTAACAAGATATCCATTATAACCATTTTTAATAATATCTTTAGTTCCTGTCGCATTTATTGCCACACATGGAATTCCACTTGCCTGAGTTTCTAAAGTTGAAATTCCAAAAGTCTCAGTTGTCGACGCTGTTACAAACAAATAAAAATTTCCAGAAACCAATGTTTTAACAAGTTTTTTATGAGGTATTCCCCCTTTAAAAAATACATTCTTAGAAATCTCTAATTCATTTGCTTTTTTCTTAAACTCCTCTAAATTAGGTCCAGTTCCAACCAACACTAATTTTGTCCTTGGCATTTCTTTCAAAACAAGTTTAAAACATTCTAACAAATAAATAATATTCTTCTCATGCCCCATCCTGCCGATATACAAAAGAGACTTTCCTTCTGCATTATCTTTCTTTTTTACACGTTTAAATCTTGACTTATCAAAAATCTCCAAATCAACTGCATTATGAATAACCTTAATGGGTTTTGTAAAACCATTTTTCACAATTTCTTTTTTCGCACTCTCGCTTGGACATGTAACTAAATCACATCTATTAAAATGAAATTTAATAAAGTTCCATACAAACTTTCTGGCAAATTCTGTATTAATCCTAAAATGTTTCATATATTGGGGATCTGCATTAAATGTATTAAACGCGCCAATCAACGGAATTTTAAAATATTTGGACATTAAAATCGCCTGCAAACCAAGAGGCATCGGCGCAAAAAAATGAATCACATCTGGTTTTTCTCTTTTAATTAAATCATAAATTTTTTTATTAAAAAAAGAAGTAACTCTAAATTCTGGATAAAAAATGTAAGGAACCGACGCTATTCTAAGAACTTCAACATTTTTATATTTGAATTCTCTATAACCCTTATATCTCGGCGCAATAATAAAAACCTTATGCCCTTTATCAGCGAGCCCCTTAACTAAATTAACAACAACAGTCACCACCCCATTCATCTGCGGCAAAAAGCAATCTGTAAAAATCGCAATTTTCATATTATTAAATATAAAGAATATTTATAAACATATCTTGCTATATTAAATTATGAAAGAGGTCCATCGATTATTATCTACAGCTTTTTTTATAATCCCTGCAATTTTAGCGATAGATATATTTTGGAAATTAAATTCTGTCACAGAATATTGGCTCTTAGCAACATCAATAATCACTGCAATTTATTTCTGGTGGGGCTATGTTTTTATCGGCGAAAAAATCCACCACTCACAAAAACTAATCGAATTCGTATTCGACATCTTTATATTCTTCATGATAATAACTTTATTCACCACAATAGCTCTCAGCAGCATCACGTCGTGGCTTTACATTTATTTATTCCTGTTCTTTTTGTCAATAGTAAAATATCTGTCAATAAAACCAAATGTCACAAACACCAAAATAAAAAGATTCATAACTAAAAAATTAAAAACAGACACTCTCGCATTTGTATTTATTTTAATTGTAATATTCTTTGCAATCTCTTATGATTATGAACTGTACGCGGTTATTGCTTTGTTTTTAATGGAGCTCCTTCACATTCTTTACGTAAGTTTTATCGACAAGATTTATGAGATTTGACAAAGTTTTTAAATTGAAATTCCCTTTTCTCATTATGAATAAATGGTTAAAGAAGGAACTAACCGAAATAAAAAAGGGGTTGAAACTCGTCTTCACAAGCAAAATATTTTATCTTAGTTTATTAATTTTTTACATTGGTGTTCTGGCAAATCAAATTTCTCAATCAATATTAAATAAATGGAGAATTGAAGGCGTTGTATACCCTAAACTCTCCGATATTATTTTAGATAATATTCCTTATTGGAACATTTCATTTATTTATGATTGGGCGGCGTTTTTAGTAATAATTGTTTTTGCATCTTATGTTGTTTACAAAAGAGAATACAGAAAGATTCCATACTTCTTATTGCTGCTCGGTTCATTCGAAATTTTAAGAGGAATCTTCATCATCTTAACTCCATTAGGAAATCCGCCTGGCTTCGAAGGTTCAAACAGCATATTCAAAGGATTCTCCAAATACGAACTCGGAGTATATCCATCAGGACATAGCGGAGGAACATTTTTATATATACTAATGTCAAAAGGAATTTACAAATATATTTTGATGGCGCTTCTCTTCATACTCATTGCAGCATTATTTTTTTCAAGAGGGCATTATACAATTGATGTACTTTCGGGCTTAATCTTCGCCTACGCAATATTCTGTTTTATGAACAAATACCTAAAAAATAAATTTATAATTAAAAATAAATATTAATTTTTCTTATCTACTTTAACTATATTCTCTTTCATAGTCTCAAAATTAATATTAGTTATAACTGCTATAACCAAACTTCCAATAAAATTAAAGATCATATCATACATCGCGTCGCTTAAATCTGCATTTGCTCTTGTTCCAAAAATTTGATCAAAACTAAATTCTAATATTTCCCAAAACGCTCCAATTGCCATTGTGAAAATAATTATAAAAAAAATCATTTGATTCTTTGTTAGTTTTAGTTTTGAATGTTTGCTGACAATAATTACAGAAGCAAAACCTAACAATGCAACTACAATTGACCCAAAAAAATGTCCAAACTTGTCATAAAAAGGATAATAACTTCCATAAAAATTAAACGCCAGCCCCCATGAATAAAAATATAATGATAATGCAATCAAGAAATTTAGCGTCCAAGGCAGAGTAATATTCCATCTCCTTCGTATTATTGCAGGAAGAAAAGTTATAAATAACGCAATAGCAGCGCCGGCAGTATAAAAATAATTTCCATTAAAAAAAACAAAAAATATTGAAATAAAAATCATAAATTGAAAAAAGTATGCTAAATACATTCCAGTTTTTTCTTTTATCATTAAATCAATTAGTTTTTATCGTATAAAAATCTTTTTAATATTCCATACCACCCATTCCACTACCCATTCCCTTACCCTGCATTCCACTTCCTTTTCCACCAGAAGAAGCAATCACGTCGTCAATACGCAAAATCATTGAAGTAACATCAATCGCAGATTGAATAGCCTGGGTTTTAATTTTCAATGGCTCAATTATTTTAGATTCAAGAACATTCTCAATTTTATTTGTAAATAAATTCAAACCAGCGTTTCTTTCTCCTGCATCATGCCGGGTTCTTAATTCAGTAAGAATATCAATTGGATCCAAACCCGCATTTTCAGCCAATGTAGATGGAATATCTTCAAGAGCCAATGCAAATTCTTCAACAGCCAAACGCTCTCTGCCTCCAAGTTTTTGTCCAAATTCCCTCAATCTTTTTGCAAGCTCAATTTCAATTGCGCCGCCGCCCGGAACAACTAATTTAGATTTAATCGAAGCAGCCACATCTCCTAAACCATCTTTAATCGCACGTTCCATTTCATCAATAACATGCTCGGTCCCGCCATGAATCAAAATCGTCAGCGCCTTCGGACTCTGGCATCCAGTAACATAAGTCATTTTATCATCGCCGTGCTTTTTCTCCTCGACAAACTGGGCATTTCCCAATTCTTTCATACTCAACTCATTAAAATTACTCATAATTCTTCCGCCAGTTGCCTTCGACAACTTTTCCATATCACTTCTCGAAATTCTCCGGCAAGCATAAATATTTTCCTTTGCTAAAAGATACTGCGTATAATCATCAATTCCTTTCTGGCAAAAAACAACATTAGCTCCGGAATTTTTAATCTTGTTAACCATATTTTGAAGTGTCTTTTCTTCTCTGTCTAAAAAACTCTGCAACTGCTCTGGCGACGAAATCGAAACTTTTGTTTCAATCTCTGTATTCTTAATTTCCAAAGGAGAATCAAGCAAAGCAATTTTTGCATTCACAACTTTCTTAGGCATATCAATTGAAATCCTTTCTTTATCAAGAACAATTCCAGAAATCAATTCTGTATCTTCAACACCATCGCCTTTCAACTTTTCAATTTTTATATCATCCAAATCAACACTATTTGATTCTTTATCATAAATCTGCTTAACAGCTTTAACAATAATATCCGCAAAACTTTCTTTAGCGCTTTCAGCGCCCTTGCCAGTCATAGCAGTCATCGCAACATGCCTCAAAATATCATCACCCTCAGAACCTTCACCAATCTTCAAAGCCAAACCCTGTAAAATCCTCTGCGATTCATCAGCAGCCAATCGATAACCTTTAACAATTACCGTCGGATGAATTTTTTTATCTAACAATTTTTCAGCGTTCTCTAATAATTTGCCGGCAATCATAACAGCAGTTGTTGTTCCGTCGCCAACTTCACTTTCTTGTGTCTTTGCAATTTCAATCATCATTTTCGCAGCAGGATGTTCAACTTTCATCTCTTCTAAAATAGTAACTCCGTCATTAGTAACAATAATTTCATTCAACGGACTAACAAGCATTTTGTCCATCCCTTTCGGCCCGAGCGTCGTCTTAACAATATCGGCAACCATTCGCGCAGCAAGAATATTATTTCTCTGCGCGTCTTTTCCCATTATACGCTGAATATCTTCAGGCATTAGAAATATTGGTTTGTCTGACATAATTAAGAAGATAGAATTCAATTTTTAAAGATTATTGTGATATCACGCTCACTTCCTTCTCACTAACAACAAAAAGCTTTTTACATTGTTAAGTCCACTTTCTAACTAAACATTAGCATTCGCAAGCTCGTGTCATCAATAGCTCATAATCAACTTTAACTCGCATCCTGACTTTGTTATCAATAAATAAACTTGTCAAAGTCAAAATGCTCGGTCAGATAACATTCGCTTAAGGAAATTATTAACGAAGAAATTCAGGCGAAGCAGTTAGTGGTTGCAGGAACTGTGAAGAACCCGCTGGTGGTTCTCATTTCTGAGCATTAATAACTTGCGACTTTGGAGCAAGCAATTTTTACAAAGTGTGTAGTTAAGATGTTTACTTTACATACATTAACATTTCCCATTATCGTTCGCGGAGCGAACCAAATCTTCCCTTTATAAAAATTCTTCTCCTCCACTATATATTCAGTATCTAAGCAAACTTTAAATATTTCAACATCCTTAAAGAAATAACAAATATGGAAAAAATTATTGTCGCAGATATCATGACAAGAAATCCAGTAACAATCGCGCCAAGCGCCAGTTTATTAGACTGCGCGAAATTGATGGTAAAGAAAAAAACAGGAAGTCTCCTTATTGTTGACAATAAACGCTTAGTAGGTTTCATTTCAAACGACGACATTCTTTGGGCATTAATCAAAAAATCAAAAGAAGACCTTTCCTCAATTAAAGCAAAAGATATAGCTATTAAAAAGATTGCGACAGTCAAACCGAATTCGCCTATAAAAGAAGCTTTGCAAAAAATGAAGAAATTAAAATTTCGAAGACTTCCGGTAATCCATGAAAAAGAGCTTGTTGGAATTGTAACAATTAGAGATATCTTAAGTTTTCATCCAGAAATTTATCCAGAATTAAGTGAAATAGAAATGTTAAAAGAAGAACAAGAAAAATTAAAACGAATCCAAAAAGCAAAAAACAGGGAATTTATGCATGAAGGAATTTGCGAAGATTGCGGGGGTCAAGATATCCTTTACAGGGTTGACGGTCGTTTGATTTGTGAAAGCTGCAGAGCGAGCATGTGAATAAGAATATAAATTCACTTTCTCTATAAACAACAACTCAAAAAGTTTCTCATAAACACAATAGAAGTTTCTCAAATATGATAAAAATCATTCACATTATCTTTTCCCGTCGCGAAGAAATCTGCTGGAAGCGAGAGTTTACGACTTGAACTAATATTTACATAATAAAAAGTCGTGGGCTCGAGTAGATTTCTGAGTAAGAAATAAGCGAGCGGAAGCGAGTCTAATAAACAAAGAATTTTTAAACACTTCTCTCCTATTAATCTTAATAAAAGATGGTAGAAAAAGAAGTAATATTCGGAAGTAAAATTAAAAACACAGGTCCCGTAAATTTTAAAGAATTCTACAGGTTCTGCTATGATTGGTTAACTGACGAATCAAATCTTATAGTAATAGAAGAAAAATATGTTGAAAAAATTTCCGGTGATATAAAAGCAATGGATATTGTTTGGACAGGTTTCAGAAAAATCACAGATTATTTTAAATTTGAAATAAAAGTAACATGGAGAATTACAAATATGAGGGAAATTGAAATTGTGAAAGAGGGGAAAAAAGTCAAAATGAACGACGGTGCCGTCGAAATCAAAGTCAAAGGAACATTAATTCGGGATTATGAAAGCAAATTTGAACAATCAGCATTCAAAAAATTTCTTCGTGGAGTTTATGAAAAATGGGTAATTCCGTCAAGAATTGAACAATACGAAGATAAATTAATCGAAGATGCAGACGAATTTTTAGACCAGGCAAAAGCATATCTTGATTTAGAAGGCCAGAAAGCCGGCACGATTTTGACATGATTTTTTATGAAATCTCATTTGGCTCTTATTCTTCTAAACAACATTAATATGACTAGCATTGATTGCTCTGATTTTGCATTAAAAATCTCTCCTAACGAAAAATCCAATTCAAGGCAGATTCTGAGCTATAATCGTTCGTAACAGCGAACCAAATTCACCATAGAAATCTTTAAATAGAATTTCTGTATCTCTTAATAATGATAAAAAAACTATTAATCCTTATACTGCTCGCATTATTTCTTCCCACAGTAATTGCAATAAATTTAGATGTTCAAAAACAAAATCCCAATGAAGTTTCAATAGTCGGCCTGGAAAATCCAACTACATTTAATTTAGAAATAACTAACAATGGAAAAACAGACGAATTCAGATTTTACAATCTATTTGGTTTCACAATGGAACCGACAGGAAGATTCAAAATAGAATCTAACGAAACAAAAAACATTGAACTCATTGTCTATCCAAGAGAAAGTTTCAGCAAAAAAGGTTATTTTGTTTTAGAGTATTTCATAAAAGACACAAACGAGATTAAACAGGCAGAAAAGATTACAATAAAATTTGTTGAATTAAAAGATGCATTTGAAATCGGTTCGGAATCTATAAACCCTGAATCAAATACTATAACACTTTTTATAAAAAATTTAGAAGACTATGACTTTAACGAAGTAAACGCAACTTTTTCATCGCCTTTTTTTAATATTAAAAAAAACTTTGATATTGGCCCAAATGAAAAAGAAAAATTCGACGTAACTCTCAATAAAGAGGATTTCAACCAATTAACAGCAGGATTTTATACATTAAACGCAGAAATAATCTCGGCAGAACAAAAAGCAAATCTTGAAGGCTTAATAAAATTCGAAGAAAAAAACATTCTGATTTCAACATCAAGAGATTTTGGCTGGTTTGTGAACAAAAAAATCATCAAGAAAACAAATGAAGGCAATGTAATAACCGCCACAACAACTGAAATAAAAAAGAACATTATCTCGCGATTATTTACAGCATTCAGTCCAGAACCAGATATTGTCGAGAGAAAAGGATTTGAAATAACTTACACATGGAATAGAGAAATAAAACCAGGGCAGTCATTAGATATTGCAGTAAAAACAAATTGGTTTTATCCATTCATTATAATCATTTTAATAATAGTCATCACTGTTCTTGCAAAACAATATTCATTAAAACCAATTCAATTAAATAAAAAAGTTTCATTTGTAAAAACAAAGGGCGGTGAGTTCGCGTTAAAAGTTACAATTAAAATCAAAGCCAGAAAATTTGTTGAAAGAATAAATATCGTTGATAAACTTCCAGCATTAGTTAAACTATATCACAAATTTGGAGTTGAACATCCAAGCAAAATCGACGAGCAAAACAGAAAACTTGAATGGAATTTTAATTCATTAACTCCAGGTGAAGCAAGAGTTGTTTCATATATTGTTTTTTCAAAAGTCGGAGTTCTCGGAAAATTCGCATTGCCTTCAGCAACAGCAGTCTACGAAAAAGACAACAAAATCCACGAAGTATATTCTAACAAAGCATTCTTTGTTTCAGAACAGCAAATTGGGGCAGAGGAAGAGGAGTGGTGAATGTAAGAGAAAATTAAAGGGAGCCTTGCTTCCTGTAAGACGATGAAAAATTGTAGGAAAAAACGTTCGTTTTTATTGTTCTCCTTCTTTATTAAAAGCCATTTCTCTGTAAAGTAAATATGTAAAGTATACACTTTGTAAAAAATCGCTCGCTCCAGAGTCGCGAGGATAACTGCTCAAAATTGTAAGGCACCAAGGTTCCTTGACAATCAACCTCCTTTAAATTTCCATGATTTCTCGTTAATAATTTCTTTAAGCGAATGTATCTGACCGAGCATTTTGACTTTGACTATTATTATTAGTTAATAACAAAGTCAGGATGCGAGTTAAAGTCGATTATGAGCTATTGATGACACGACGAGCGATTTCGCGAAGGTGAATTGTTTATTATAATACCGAGCGGGGTCGGGAGCAACTTGCGAGTGCTAATGTTTACATTCTCCACATTTCTGCTTCATTCTTCACACCACTATCATAGCCTTCTTTATAACCTCTAACAAAATTCTTTATATCCCCTTCAGTTAATCTTGGGTTATATACTAAATCTAAAAGTTTTTGAGCTAATGATTTGTGATGTCCAATATTCTCAATCTCTCTTTCGAATATACTGATTGCTTTGTCTCTTTCCATTTTTCTTCTCTCAGAATTAAGTTTCTGAGGCACTACACCCTATAATATTTATCATATATCTTTATTTTTAAACATTTCTATATCTTTTTAACGCTCGTTTTTCCAAAATAAAAAAATCCCCACCTAATCATAACAAATCCAATAACTCTTCCAAGGTAATCTCTGCTTGTTTTATAATACTTTTCAAAGTTCCCTTTGCCAATTCTTTATGAAGCGGAACAGGAAGTGTTATCTTAGTTTTATCTTTGTCTTCTTTTCTTAATATAACATGACTCCCTCTTGTTCGAGCTTGCTCAAAACCAATCTTAGAAAGAGCTTTAATGACTTCCTTGCCCGACAATACCGGAAGCTTTGGCACTTTTATTCACCTCAATAACAGAAAACATAGGGAGCTGATTATTCAAACTCAATTCTTTATACCCTTCCGGTTCTTCTTCAAGATAAAGTTCAATCGCTTCTTTAATATTCTCAATAGCCTCTTCTGTCGTAGCTCCCTGACTTGCAATTCCCAAATTTGTACAATGAATAACAAAAACTGCCCCACCATCGCTCAATTCTTCTTTGTTAATAACAATGTCCGCAAAATACTTCTTTTCCATCCTTAACAAAGTAATTTATAATTTATATATTTTTGGTATGTGTTAAGTCCATTTTATAATTTAACACTTATCTCTTTTATCATTGTATATTATCTTAAAAAAGTTATTATCTTAAAAAAGTTATTATCTTAAAAAAGTTATTATCTTAGCTCGTTTTTACGAAGAAATCCAAGCGAAGCCGAGCAACTTTGCGAAGGACAAAATAATATTAATAACCGAGCGGGGTTGCGAGTTGGATTTCTGAGCATTGATAACTTGCGAGTTTACGAGCAAGCAAATGTTAAGTTTCATAGTTTACTTTAAAGTATGGTCATTAAAATAAATATAAAATCCCCTCGCCCGGAGTCGAACCGGGGATCTCTCGGGAACTGCTTTCTTTCCGAGCTTAACATTGCTCTCGGGAACTGCTTTCTTTCCGAGCTTAACATTGCTCTCGGGAACTGCTAAACTTCTTAATCATGACTAGTCAGGCTTCATAGTTATCCAAAAGGAATCTCCACCCTAAGTATTACCTACAGCCAAGCGCTTTAACCACTAAGCGACGAGGGGTTTAACAAACTCACGCAGAATAATCGCTTATCTGCACATAAGCTTGTTAACATGGATGATTTTAGTATTTTATAAAGTTATTCATTGAAGATAATTCCACTCGCGGGCTCGTGAATCAATTATTCACACCCGGGCTTTGTTATTATCTATTTAAATTTGTCAAAGTCAAAATGCTCACTCAAAACTGACTTCGTCAAGTTTTTCGTTGGGAAAAATGTGAACATAAATACTTTAAAGATTATTAAATGAGTTACAATGTTGAATCTGAGCTAATATAAATAAATTTCTCGCGACTTCGGAGCGAGATATTCTCTTCACAAAATTTTATATAACCTCTTCCCCTCTCTTTATCATGAAAAAGAAAAGAGGAAATAAAATCCTAATTGTTTTAGTTATAATATTGTTAATTACAATTCCATTAACTTACTTTATATTTATCGACAAAAGCCAAAACATCTTAAAAAATACATTTGAAAATATTTTTATTCCAGAACCTACATCCTCTGAAGGCAATCCTTCAACAACGACTAATGATAATAATCAACCCGCATCAGAAGGAGGATCTAATAATGGAGGCGGAAGTGGCGGAGGAAGTGTTAATTCACAAAATGCTGTCGGCAATAACTGTCAACAACAGCAAATTTCCTATTCAATCTCAAACATAAATAAAATCCAAACATGCAATTTCCTAGACGCTGACAGCACAACTTGCATTGATAAATCAGTCGAGTGTTCTGTAGAAGTAAAAAATCTAGATAGCCAAATTTCTGGAACATTCGAAATACAATTTTTATATGTTTTAGATGGACAAGGCACAGATAACTTCTTCGATTCAACTTCATCTGAATCAGAAATATCTCCAGGACAAACAAAAACCTTCAGCGGACTAATTCAAATTTCAGACCCGGCAAAGACAAATGAAGAGATTAATTGTTTTTTCCAAACTTTATCTGTCCCAACAAAAGAAATTTGTTAATAATCTGCAAATTAACACCATTCATTTCAAACAGAAATATTTTTAAACTATTTACTTCTTAGAATTTTGAAAAAAATGAGGTTACAAAATGGATGATTCTGATGCCCTGGAAAAATTCGGTGAAGATGATGACGAAGAATTGGACCGATGGGATCTTGACGAAGATCTATAATTTTTCTCTTTTTTCTTTTTTCTTTTTTAGTTTATTGATAAAATAATTTCGTTATTGCCTTTATCAACTTCATTAAAGGTTGAATTAATAAAATATCTGGCAGTATTAAATTTACTAAAAACAAAAATATTATTTAAAGTAATTACTCTTCCATATCCATAATCAAGTGAATCTAATCTTACACGCTTTACAACTTTTTCATCTCCATAAATAATAATTTCAGTTCTTTCAGATTCAGAAAGACCTTGATTAATCAACTCAATTTCTGTATTAAAAAACCGTCCATTAAAACTCGCTCTAACATCTGTAAAAGCCAAATCAGGATAACTTGGAATTTCATATAAATTATTTATCTGTTCAATAATGTCGTCGCCTATTGTTTGCTTGCAGTCTGTAACCGGAAACATAATATTATTTTTATTTTCAGAATGATCAAAACCAAGCACATGCAATAATTCGTGAAGAGCTATGTTTGGATTAGCACAACGCGATTCTTTAATCAATAAAATATTTCCTTTAGAAATTACATTAAATAAATCAGTTTGAGTAATATTGCTCGGCCCGCCCTCACCCGCGATAAACATTCCACTCTCAATTCTTTCAGAGCTATCGCATAAAACAGAAATATCTCCATCCTTAATTACCCTAGTAAACTTTAATGTCGTCTTATTCTCTATAATATTAAAAGCAATTTGCATATCATTCTTTTTCTTTACAGTGCAGTCATTTATAGTATATGTAATATTTGGCGTGGGAAACCTCATATTCGGATAAAACTGCATTTCTGACAACTCACCCGTATTCAATGTAAAATTAGAATTCCGGGCCTCAAAACTAAAATCAACAGACAACGGAACAAAAATATAAACTAAAAGTAAACCTAAAAAAAACATTATTAAAATAAATGTTAAAACAGGCATTACCTTTACCCAATGACTCTTTATATTCTCTGGCTTTTGTTTAACTCCGTTATCAATTATTTTCCCACCAACCTCTTGATTTGATTTCCACCCCATTATAACATTTACAAAATCAAATATATAAAGTTTTGTTTAGAAAAAGTTAAGTCAATCATAAATACTATAAATATATATTGCACAATGTATTTTAAATCTATCCACCCCAAGCGTGTCTAATAATTCATTCAATATAGGATTATTTACCGACGCAATTTCATTAATTTACTAACTACTCTAGTGGGTGGCGAGCAATCTCGTGATAAGGATGTAAGTGTGGGAAAGGTGGGCGAGATTGTGAGTAAGGGATGGATGGTGAGCGTTTACGTTTTGACAATCTCGAATATTAATAACAAAACGTGGGCGCGAATTGGGACTATGAAATTACGTCGGAATAAGTTATTAGAAAAAACTATTTTTAGACACGCTCCCCCATCCCCAAAATTCTTTTAAACCCTCATTCTCTTAATTTTTCTATGGCAAAAGAGGAACTAAAAAAACAACGATTATTATTTAATAGTAATGGTAAAATTATAGGAGCAGACGGCAGAGAATTTAATCAAGAAGAAACAAAAAAATTTAATCACCTCCAATCACCAAAAGGATTCGACTACAAAAAGTATTATTCTCACAAAAAACCTTCAAATATCAAATTAAAGACTTCTGAAAATTTAGATTTCTTAAAAGACGAATCAATTTCAACAAGTGTAAGAAATATTTTCGAAAAAACATATTGGGATTTAAATGAATCTGGAAACCGTGACGTCGCAATTCCCCCGCTAAAATTTTCTAATAAAAAAACTCAAGAAGACGTCGTCAAGGAAATTGTTGAATTAATTGAAAAAGGCAAAAAAGTAATTTTTCTCCACGGAGTTTGCGGTTCTGGAAAATCAGCAATTGCATTAAACGTCGCGCGTTCGTTAAATAAAAAATCATCTATAGTCGTGCCGTTAAAATCCCTGCAAAAACAATACGAAACAGATTATTTGGGAAAAAAATACCTGACAAAATTGGACGGCAGTAAAATGAAAATCGCAATGATAACAGGAAAAGACAACCACGATTCAATTATCCAGCCCGGCGTGGCTTGTTCTAATCCGGAACTTCCTGAAAACATAAAAATCACAGATAGAAATTACGGAAAGCTAATTGATTATTACAGAGACAACCCATTAATCGAAAACAAAGACTCTGAACCAAATTTAGAAAACATACGGCGATTATCAATCGCTCCGGCAAACCCTTATTGGAGCCCTATATTGCCTGCAGAATTTGAAGTCCAGCAATTCAAGGACGTAAAAAAATACAAATACCGAGGGGTAAATGGAAAAGATTTCATTTTCTATCATCGAAAACACGGATGCTCTTACTATGATCAATATCTTTCTTACTTCAAAGCCGACGTCATAATTTACAACTCCGCGAAATTCAAATCAGAACTCTCAATTGGAAGAAAACCAGAAACCGATGTAGATATAATTGATGAAGCTGACGATTTCTTAGACAGCCTATTCCAACAGGAAGAATTAAATTTAACAATGCTCACAGCCTCGCTAAAAATTTTATCACCGGACAAAATAGAAACAAAAAACGACATAAAACAAATTCTCGAACTCATAGACTTAGAAGAAAAAAACAAAAGAATTCTCGGAATCGACGAATCGCAGGTATTCCATATAAATGAAACAAAATTAACCAGCATCCTGCAATTATTCATAAAAAACCCAGAACTAGAATCTTTAATCACCGTCGACGAATTAAATTACTCAAACAAAGCGCTAGAGACAGCATACAATCTAAAAAACCTCTTAGACGAAGTATACCTGACTTACAAAAAAGATGAAGAAAATTTATATGTGCGTTTAGTCTCAACAAACCTCTCTGCGAAATTCAAAGACCTCTTGGAAAAAAGCAAAGCTCTAATCTTCATGTCCGGAACATTACATAATGAAAAAATTTTAAAGGATTTGTTCAAAGTCAAAGATTATGAAATCGTCGAAGCTGAAACAACAAACTTCGGCAACATAGAAATATCCTTAACTGGAAAAGAATTCGATTGCAAGTATTCAAATTTCAAATCAAAGATGCACTCGCGCGAAGATTATCTAAAAACATTATCTCTTTGTGTAGAAAAATCAGTTCATCCAACTTTAATTCACGTCCACGCTTTCCAAGACCTCCCAACAGACGAAGAAAAACAAAAATACGAACTATTAAACATCATGTCATCTGAAAAATTAAAAAAACTCCAATACGAAGACAAAATCGGAAAAATGGTGGGAGTTTTCAAAGCCGGAATGGCAAGTACATTATTCTCCACAAAATGTTCGCGAGGAATCGACTTTCCCGGCGACATGTGCAAATCAATCATCTTTACAAAATATCCAAACCCAAACGTATCCGACACATTCTGGAAAGTCCTGATGAAAACACACCCAAATCAATATTGGGAATTCTATAAAGACAAAGCAAACCGTGAATTCCTTCAAAGAATTTACCGCGCATTACGTTCAAAAGACGACCATGTTTTTATTTTGTCGCCGGACATAAGAGTTATCAACGCTGTTAGAGGATTGCAGAGGAATGGGAATAAAACATCATGATAATAATTTATGTGAACTACCCACAGACTAAAGTCAGGGGCGTCCACGTGCTAACTCAAAATTAA
>CAYXNP010000013.1:0-15588 GCA_964466575.1 Candidatus Woesearchaeota archaeon
ATTCACTCATCACTTAAGTGTGGAGTTTTCTTTCAGCAGGCAAGCTTATAAAAATATATGTTTTAGAGGCTACATCCCACATTACAAAAAATCAATTCAATTAAATTAGAGATTTTGTTTGGTATTAGGGTAGGACGCATAAACATCTTCAGAATTTACACATCAACTCTTTTCCCAGCGAAAAGTCATGAGCTTGCTCTGACTTTGAGTCATAATAACTGAGCGACTTTGGAGCGAAGCTATATATTCAAAACTTCTCCCAAACAAATTTCTAAAATAACAACAGGCATTTTCAATTTCCACAAACGAAGTATTTTCGGATGAATCTCGCCAATAAAACCAGCACCTTTTCCATTAACAAAAATTTCCGCAGCCCTGCCTTCAATAAAATGTTTCGGCAAACTGTTTGAACCACCAGGTTCTTTTAGTTCAATTTTTTTATCAAGCATTCTTCCAAGATATTCCAAAACCTGTTTCAAATCAGTAAAATTTCCAGCAGTAATCGCCATCGCCAAATTAATTTTTTCTTCAACGCCTTCGAAACCTTTGAACACGGTTCCGAGTTCAAAAATTCTCTGCGGATATTCAGCGTCAACATTCTCTGATAAAATTTTCAAAATATAATGCGACAAGTTCTGACGCAGAATCGTATAATCTGTCTTCGAATCCTGAACTTCAACAAACTTTTCATTCTTCGCATTCAAGCCCATTTTCACAAACTGGTCGTCCTTCTTCGTCAAATGAAAATTAGAAACTTCCAAAAATTTAAGTCCAGATAAAATATCAGAAATTTTTCTCTTAACAGTTTCTTTTTTATCTTCGCTCCCTATTGTACTAACCGACGGAATCTCTGGAACAAAGTTCCCATAACCAAACGCAATCGCAACATCTTCAATCAAATCAACCTCGTGCAAAACATCTGTCCTCCAGCCAGGAACTTCAACAACTTTATTATTATAATTATAACCCATTCTCTCTAAAAAAGTCTTAATCTGTTTTTCATTCAGCTCCAATCCAAGAAGTTTATTCAAATTATCTAAATTAATTTTCATTTTCTCTGGCTTCAGCTCAGGCGTTAACTCTTTCTTGTTTCCATACTGTAATTCCATCTGATAAATTTCAACATCACTGCTCTGCTCTGCAAGAGTTGTAACAATCATATTCAACGCTTTTTTCAAAATCTCAAAATCAAAACCAGAACATTCAATAAAAACATCCTTTGTCTCTTCAGTTATTTTTCCAGTCAAATGCGAATTTATTATCGGCGGCATACTCAAAATATTTTTATCGCCGTCAATAAAAATCGGAAATTTCTCTTTTCCAGCAAGAAGATGCGCATAATCCCTTCCAACAGGATGTCGTTGAAGAATCTGCAAACCATCCATTTCCCGTTCAGATTCTAACGGCTGAAACTTAATTTTATCTGGCTCAAGAGCTTTGTAAGTTATCGGCAGCTTAATTTTTTCCAAAGGATAAATTCCAATCGCAAGTTTTTTTCTCTTCCTGCCGACAGTAAAATGCAATTTCTCCTGAATATCAATTATTTCTTTAATTTTCTCGTCGTCAAATTTAATATTTTTAACAATCGCACAGGCAGTAAACGGCCTAATACCTTTCACAGAACCATCAATAACAACCTTGTAATCTTTTGCAGGTTTTTTAATTTTATATTCTTTCAATCCAGTTTGCTTTCCAAGAAAAGCCAAAAATGCCCGTTTGAATCCTTGGTATGAAAGCATGTCTGGCCTGTCAGGAAAAATCTCCAATTCAAATTCATTATCTCCAACAGATTCAACAGGAGTTCCAAACAAAGCAATCTGCTCCTGCATTTTATCGTCGAGCTTTCCGATTTCTTTTTCAAACAATTTTTTAGGAATTTTTATATTTGCCATTTTTTATTTTTCATTAACATAGATTTTAATTCATTATGCTTATTATCAATATCATTTTTTAACTTCATAAAACCAACAGCAGTTTTTTTATCTATTGAAAAAAACGCTTTCCACAAAAGTATTTCAGAGCCGGCGATAAATAAAGTTATTGAAATTAAAGCAGTCGTATCAGTCGGTGAACCTATCATCTTCCAAATAGCTATTCCTACAATTAATGTTATCAGCACCCAAAAAATTATATCTTCCATTCTTATTTTCATTTTAAACTCCTTTAAATAAAACATATATTCCCAATATAGTCAATATTGCCACTATCAACCAAATAATTATATCTTTTATTTCCATTTTACTTTTTATCCCATCCTCCAGCCAATTTATTTGCGTGCTTCAATTTTTTCATAACTTCTGGAGGCATTCTTTTTTCATATTCATCTAATGTATTTTGAAAAGCTTGGCTCGCATCAACTTTAGATTGATTTGCAATTTTCAAAAGCAAAAACATTGTATCACCGACATAATCAGAAACTTCGTCTTTTTTTTCTCCGACAATTTTCTTTTGTTTCTCGTCGTCAATCCATTTAATTAAATTCCAAATTTCTCCACCCTCTTCAGTTATATTAAGCAATAAGTCCTTGATATTCCAATTATCTTCCCACCCCCTTACCATATCAAATTCCTTTATTTTTTCCTGCGCTTCTTTTATTTCCATCTTACACCCAAAATTTAACTCTTCTCAATTTATTCAAATCGTTTTTGTACAATTCACGCAAATCCTTAATTTTATAATAATCCATGATAATCCTATCAAAACCTTGCCCCCACGCTAAAACCGGAATTTCTTTTCCAAGAAGTGGAATTGTAATTTCAGGACGGAAAATTCCTGCGCCGCCCATTTCAAGCCAAACTTTTTTTTCAGGATGCCAGACATTTATCTCAACACTCGGTTCTGTATAAGGAAAATACGCCGGCGAGAATCTTATTTTCTCAAAACCCATTTTTTCATAAAACTGTTTTAAATAACCAAGCAAATGCCGAAAGTTAACATTCTCGTCAACAACAATTCCTTCTGTTTGATAGAACTCAAAACCATGGCTCCAATCTATAGTTTCATTCCTGAAATTTTTTCCAAGCGCAAAGAATTTTCCACGCCTTTCTTCCGTCGGTAATTTACTTAAATCATAAAGTTTTTGCGCAGACAAACAAGTCGTATGCGTTCGCAAAACCAGCTTCTTAGCGTCAGTTTCATTCCAATCATATCTCCAACCCTTACTTCCACCAACTCCTGATTCATGCGCTTCTTTAACAGCTTTCACCAATTTCTTATCCGGCAATTCTCCATTCTTATCTAAATAAAAAGTGTCTTGCAATTCTCTAACAGGATGGTCTTGCGCTGTAAACAAAGCATCAAAATTCCAGAACGAACTCTGAATTATCATACCAGTCATCTCATCAAAACCCAAATCAGTCCAAATCCGCCGAGCATGCTCAATCGCCTGATTCACAAAATGCCTCTTGCCTCCATAAATCGCAGGAACCTTTGACGAAATATCATAACGCCTGAATTTTTTTCCTTTCCAATCCTGATTCTTGATAATTTCAGGCGTAAGCTGCTCAATCATTTTATCGTCTTTAATATCTAAATTAATAATCTTCTTACCTAAATCTGTCAACTCAAAACTAACATTCCTCTTCTCCTCAATCAAAACTATGCCTCTCCTATTTTTCAAAGATTCAAAAGAATGTTTTTGCTCTGCCTCAAGTTTATCCAACTCCAACGGAAGCGCGTCAATAAATTTCTCTTCCAGAAATTTTTTCAAAATCTCGCCGCTAGAAGCATTAATCGCAATTTTCCCGTTCTTCAATTCAATCAAAGCCTTTTTCTTCAAAGCGCCAAGCGCTGCCTTAAATTCATCCTTCGACAGCTTCGACAATTTCTGCGCCTCGTCAAAAGCAAGCAGCCTGCCTTTATTTTCACTCAAAAAATTAAGCAGCCTTCTTTCAGGCAAACCATTCCGCTTATACAAAATACCATTAACACCTAAATCAACAATTTTCTTTTTCTCAGAATCCAATTTAACAATCCCTTTATTCTGCAAAAAATCCAAAGCTCTCAAAACAGAAACCTCGTCCAGACCAGATTTCGCAATAACCTCGTCAACACCCTCTTTTAAAAAAGGTAAAACCCTCTGCTCATTCGGCGAAAGATACTCCATAACTTTATGCACATCATTTTCCATATTAAATCCAAGATTAAGGTATTAAAAAAGGTTTTCTATAATACAATACCTCCGATACAACAAAGAATTATAACAAACCAAATGCCATTACACCTTATCTATTTTTAATCTGAAGAGTAAAAATTCACTCCTCGCACCTGCTCGTCGAATTATATTAATTTTAATAGAAATCTACGAATGTAATGAGCAGCTAATCTTTCTCTTTTGAAAATGACTAAAACCCATCGGAGATACTCTAATAAATTGCGCTCGTAAACTCGCGTTATATTAGATTATTTAATAAAACCTAATCCAAACTCAAAATATTTTAAAAGTTTTTGTGCATTAACATCTCTCAAAGATAAGAACGAGCCGTAAGGCGAGTTCCTAAATCATCCAAGTCGGCATTCCCAACACGAGTCCAAACGCCCTCAAATCATAAATATTTCTTTCATTTTCTTTTTCCTGAATAATAAATTTCATCTTCAATTTATTCTTATTGCATAACCGAATATTCTGCTTCACTCGCGCAAGAATCTTTTCTCTCTTTTCATTCTTCGATTCAATTATCTCATCAAAATTAATTCCAATAATAACATTATTCTTCTTCGCAATCTTCGCCAAAACTTGATTAAATCCAGAATCTCTCTGCTTCAACCTATCTCTTCTTCCACTTAAATTCAAAAGCAAAACATCAATCCCAAGTTTCTCAAGAACTTTCCGGTTCAGTTCATCATCGTTGCTGGAAAAAACCTTCTCACCTTCGGCTTTCTGAATTATCTTCCGAACTTTATCAAACGAAGTCTCATTTATTATTTCCATAATGAAAACAAGACAATAAGATTTATAAGTTTAACATTCTTAATTAACTAATGAAAAAGAGGGGATTGTCAGAAGTTGTAACAACATTGATTCTAGTTTTATTAGTGCTAGTCGCAATCGCAATTGTTTGGGTGGTTATTTCTAATTTGATTCGTGATAAAGGAGATGATATTGGATCATCAACTTTTGAAGTTTCAATGGCTGTTAAGACAGTTGAACCTTCTTCAACTTCAGGAAATGTTCTTGTTAGAGTTGAAAGAAATGTTGGCGGGGGAAATTTACAGGGAATTAATATTATTTTATCTGATGGAGTAAAGTCTGTAACTAAAAAAGTTGATCCACTCGATGAAGGAGAAGAAACAACATATGATATTTCTAAAGACGATTTAGGAGCAATAACAAAAGTTTCAATTAGGCCAATTGGTGGTTCAGAGGGTAATGAGAAAGTTGGTGAAGTTGTTGGTGAAAGAAAATTATCATACGACCAATCTGTAAAGAGTTTAGGAGGATTAATTGCATGGTGGAAATTGGATGGCGATGCGAAGGATGCGACTGGAAATGGACATGATGGAACAAATAATGGTGCAACATTTGTTGATGGAAAAGTCGGAAAGGCGGCGGATTTTGATGGTGTAAATGATTATATTGCAATTGGTGGAACTCCTATTAATTTAGCAACGGATTGGTCTGCATCTTTTTGGGTATATATAAAAATAGAATCAGCGGGTCAGGGTATTCTTACAAAACCAGTATCACCAATAACATCATTAATTATGAATCGAGATTCATCAGTTACACCACCTAGATATTATCCTTGTTTTATAGTAAGTCCAAACGGCTGTGCAAGACCTAATGGAGAAACATTATCTTATCAAGGAAGATGGATACATATAGTTATGTCTCATGATACTAATGGTTTCCATTCTTATAATAATGGTGAATCCATGCCTGCAAATCCACATTCAGTTGGTTATGCAGGTGGAAGTAATCTGAATCCCACTCAAATTGGTAGATACTCCACAGCTACCATAAATGGTCAGCTCGACGAACTCGCAATATTCAATCGCGCATTAACAGCAGACGAAGTCAAATCTATTTATGAATTGACAAAATAATTATGTAGTGCAAAAAAGTTCTAAGGATTTTATAATTTTCAATTTTTTAAATTAGGGAAATGTTTAAATAATAATTTTTCTTTGTTGTAGGGTAAAAGAGGAACATGGCGTACAAGAAATACATCATAAAAAACGGCAAACAATACGGCCCATATACCTACCACAGCAAAAGAGTTGATGGAAAAGTTGTATCAGAATATCATGGAAAAGGTGGACCAAAAATTAATTTCAAATTAAATAAAAATTTCATTTTAATATCAATCGGAATTTTGTTAATTATTGTATTAGTTTTATTCAGCATAAATTTATTCAACAAAACATTAACAGGAAAGGTTGCACTTAATTTAGAAACAACATACTTTGAAAATGAATCTATTCAGGGAATATTAAGACTCTCATTAAAAGAAGGTGAATTGCTCCCGAGTTCTTCTATTGTAAAAATAGAAACAATAACAAAAAACTATGAATTTCCATTAAGTGAATTAACAAACGAAAAAATAGCAACTGGAAATTTTTATGTTGAAGGAAAAACAATTTCTGGAACAGGAGAAGGGTTTGGTGAAAAAGGAACTGCGAATGTTCCAGCAGAAGTAACATTCACTTTAGATATTCAAACAGAATCAATTTCTAAAGAAAAGGAAACTAAATCACCCACTGAAACTCCAAGTGAAACAACTACTGAAAAAACAACAGAGTCAGCAGAAGAACAAACTATAACAACAGAAACAGAACCAGTTGTTGAAGAAACTGAAACTCCAAGTGAGACAACTACTGAAGAAACTACTGGAACTCCAAGTGAATCAAGTGGAGCACCAACTGAATCTTCTCCTGAATCAGCAGAATCAACTACTGAAGAAACAACTCCTGTAACTGGAAATATCATACAAAGGTTTTTTGGAACAATAACAAATTTCTTTTTAGGAATAACACCGACTGGAAAAGTCACATTAAAAACTGAAAATAGTGTTGGAGGAGAAACATCAAAAACTAAGCCATACACATACACTTTATCGGACGGGCAAACAGCATCAATAAAAAAGAATAGTGTTAAAGTTAATGGCGAAGAAATCAGCGACGATGAAGTTTCAATTAGTGTAGAAAACAACGTAGTTACAGTCACAACAGATTACACTAAAGAATCACAAGGTTTTGGAGAAGATTATCTTGGAAACACTGCAAAGACATTAAATATTGATTTAGAACAACTAAATATCCCTGCAGAAAAAGGAAACTTAAAAGTTAGTTTGATTTTTGAAGAAGAAGAAATCGTTTCAGTCAGTTCTATACTTGAAATAGAAGGTGAAACTGCAACTTCAACAAACATAACAGAATCAGAAATATCAAATGAAACAATAACTGAACTCCCATTATTAATTGAATTATCAGAAAAAGAAAAAGAAATTTTAGTAGAAAATTTTGGAAACCTATCAGTTAAAACAACAAAAGCCGAAGTAATAAATGACCGGCTTATTGTGAAATACGAATTAGATAAATATTGGATTAAATATTCTTATGAATACGATGGAACAGTTGATAGTATTGAAAACTTAATGGAAAGGGATAAAGCTAGATGGTTAAAAGATTTAGCAACACAGCTATCAAAAACAAAAGAAGAACCTCAAGAAGTTGATGGCTTAATCGGAAACGAGTTTAATATTACAGGAATTAAATCTGTAGAAATCGTTTCAAATACTACAACAAATAAAGTAGAAGAAGAAACCGTTGAAGAAGAAATTCCTGTAGAAGAAGTGACTGAAGAAAATGCAGAGGAAACAATAGTAGAAACCACCGAAAATGTCACAAAATCAGAAACAACAAATGAAACTCAAACAGAATCTTTATCTGAAGCAAATGAAACTGAGACTACGACACCAATAACAGGAAATGCAGTAGCAAAAACTGGTGATGCAATAAAAGGATTTTTTAAAGGAATAATTAATTTTTTCAAGGGTTAATTTTAATTAGTGTATAGCTCACGGACATATGTCATATTTACTTTACGTGTAAATTTGTTGCTGACACAAGATTAATGGCTTCTACTCGCGTCCCGATTTTGCTATCAATAATAAATTTGTCAAAGTCAAAACACTCGGCCAGACTTCGTCACTGCTCGCGACCCCACTCAAATAAAGTTTTGAGGCGCCACTCGTGAAATCGCTCGTCTCCGCTAAGAAATTGTTAAGCCATAAATCTCAAAATATATTATCATCATCTTTTCTCGACGGAAAATCCTGCTGAAAGCGAGCAATTTTGCGAAGGAGAAAACAAAAATATTGATAACCGAGCGGGGTTGCGAGTAGGTTTTGGAGTTACAATTAATTTTCGAGCGCGAGCGAGAGGTAATTCTTCGGTAGCCTAGGACATATGTCATGAACCTATATAAGTTAATTTTAATCAAAACATTTATAAAAGTATATATATTACTTATAATTAACTCTATTACTTAATGCTAGTATATAGTTTAAAAGGTGTGAATGGGAAAAATAGACAAGGTCATTTCTGAAATTAAAGATATTCTCAAAAAAGATAACCGTGGTTTAACAATTCAGGAACTTTCTGAAAAAACAAAGGTGTCAAGAATCACTACAGCAATGGCCCTGATGAAACTCGAAGGTCAGAGTTTAATTAACATAAGAATTATTGGAAATTGCAAACTGCATTATTTAAAATCAAGGGGGGTGTCAAATGGAAAATAAATTTAACCTAATATTATTAATTGCATTAATTCTTTTACTCTTGCCTTTAATTGGAGCACCTAAAGGAAGTTCAACAAACTACGACGTATTCAGCAAATTTGATTTTGGAGCGTCAGGAAATTCAACTTCTGCAAGTTTTGTTAATCGATTCATTTCAGGAAATCAGCCTGTGTCAAATTATACAAGTTCTTCTTTTACTGGAAGATTAGGTGTTTTATCGACGACAAAAAATCTTGCAATTAATATTACTTTTCCTTTAGATTTTTCAGAAATAGCAAGAGGTAATGACGCAACTGCAAATGAAGACGATCTCGCGGCTGTGCCAAACGCAATAAATATCAGAGCAAAGGTTTTCACGAACGGAACAACAACTGGATTTTCAGGAGCCAATTGTTATTTTTATGACAATTCAGTTTTATTAGGAAACTCTTCAACAAATTCGTCAGGCGATTGCATATTAAGCTGGACAAAAAGCGGATTAAGCGTCGGCTCAAGAAACCTGACAGTAAATTATTCAAGCACGACATCGGATACAAAAGTTGTAAGTTTCTCGTCAGTAAATGTTTCAATTGCAAGATATGTTACATCACTAAGCATGAACGCAGCGCACAGCAGTAAATTTTACGACGGAGAAACCGCAACATTAACAATGACAATTTCAAAAATAAATTTAACCGGAACATCCGCTTACGACCCGCAGAATATAACATCAAACGCGACAACGTCTGCAGGAATAGTTTATCCAGGAGGAACATCATACTATCCTGCAAATATAACAAGAACCGGAGTAGGTGTATATACAACAAATGTTACGGTTAACTATACTTTCAGCACTTTGTTAAAATGGAATGTTTGGCTCACCGACGACAATTTTGTAAATCATATAGGTTCGGCAGTTCACGCAGATGTTGCAGTTTGTTCAGGAGATTTTGGAGCTTGGAGCACTTGTTCAAGCAGTACGCAATCAAGAACAGACAGCAGTGGTTGTACAGAATCTCAAAGTTGTGATAGTGGTGGAGGCGGTGGAGGTGGAGGCGGTGGAGATTCTTGCAGCAACGAATGTACAACTGGAGAAACAGAAATAGTTTGTGTTACTGAAAACACATTAAGAACAAGAACTTGTGGAAATTACGACGCTGATTCTTGCACAGAATTAGGGGGAGAGGTATTCACAGATTGCGGTGAAGGTTCTACTTGTCAAAACGCGCAATGTGTTTTATTATTATGCGATGATTACTGGCAATGTGGTTCATGGGGGCAATGTTTCTTAGGAAATCCATTGGAATTTTCTCCAGAAGGAATAACCCAATCAAGTATAACCGGCAGCACAATTCTTGAAAATACAGGCTTCGCACTTGTCAGCACAATTATAAAACCAAATATAGTCTCAATAAACAAAAAAGCAGTAGAACAGAAAAAAGAATCATTGATAACCAAAATAAAAAACTTTTTAAGTTTTACTGGAAAAGGAATTTTCGACTTCTTCCAAAAAGGTTCAAACTGCGAAGTGCTGGGAGAAAAACAATGTCATCCAACTAAAAGTTCTTATTACCAGGAATGTACAAGCAAGCAAACAGCAAAAGGAATAATCTATACTTGGAAAAATTTCAAGGTTCCAAAAGGAATGATTTGTGAAAATGGCGAAGCTGTATGCACAATAAAAAATTCATGTGAAACCGAGAGTGAAAAAAAATGCATTAGCAGTTCAAAAACCCAAACTTGTGAAAAAGATGTTAATGGTTGTTTGAAGTGGGGTACAAAAACAAGATGTAAAACTGGAGAATTATGTGAGGAGGGAATTTGTCAAGTAAAACATTGTTCAGATAGTATTCAAAACTTTGATGAAGAAGGAATAGATTGCGGCGGGAGTTGTTTAACTGAATGTATTCCAGTTCAAATCTGCGGAAATTCAGTTATAGAAGAAGGCGAAAATTGTGATAATGATGTTAAATTATGTACAATAAATAATTACAATGGAAATCAAAAATGTAAAATTGACTGTTTAGGTTATGACATCTGTATTTCAACAGAATCATGCGGAGATGGAATTTTAAATGGAATTGAAGAATGCGACGACGGAAATTTAATAGAAAAAGACGGCTGTTATAACTGCAATATTGAATTAACACCTCCAAATCAAACAACTAACAAAACAATTCTCCCACCAACGCTAAAAATCAACCTCATTTTAGAAACAATTCCTGAAATAAGAAAACTCATAGAAGTAGGGGGTTCAATAGACGTAGAAATAAATCAGGGCGACAAAATATCAGTGACATATGAAAACAAAAATGAAACAGATATAATAATAAGAATCAAAATTATTGAACAGGGAATTTCACAAACCAAAGAAACACACTCTATTACAATTGATGAAGTCCAAAACGGAATAATAAAAGTAACAGCAAAATCTGAACCAGTAACAAAAGAAATTTATTTTGGGGGAACAGAAACATTTGAATTTGGCGTCGCTGAAACACCTCCAGGTGGTGGCGGTGGCGGTGGCGGAGGGGGAGGTTCAGGAAATAAAACTGGAGGGGAAATACAAGGCTCTCCTATTGAACGGTTAATTCAAATAGCAGTCTGTCAAAACACATTATGTGAATTAGACGATAAAACAATAATAAGAGAATGTGAAAATTTATGTGAAGAAAAATGGGAGTGTGAATGGACATTATGCGTAGAAAACGATACATTAACTTACCCTTACGATTGCGTCGACTTAACTGGATGTGGAACAGAAACATACAAACCAACAGAACCAATTTCTTGCGACGACCGCCCATTAGACGAATGCAACGAATCAGTTTGGAGCTGTTCGGTTTGGGGTGAATGTGATGCAAAATATAGTATGAAAGATATTCTACTCGGAAAAGTATCTATTAAAGGTTCAATGGGACGAGCATGTAAAGATTCAACAGAAAAATGCGATGACAAATCTGAAAAAAGGCCATGCGACTTAACGATTCCTATCAACGCAGAAAAAATAAAATGGTGCGAAGAAGAATATGTTGAAATCAAAGAAAAAGAAACAAACAAATTAATCAGCAGAGTCAAAGAAACTGAGATACCCCAAACAAAAGAAATCCTAAAATTAGACATATCTTTTATAATAAGTAATTTTGTCGGCTTTTGTGATTATTGCTACGACGGTGTCAAAGATTACGACGAAACAGACGTAGATTGCGGCGGACCAAATTGCATTTCATGTGATCCAGGTTATGATTATTTTGATTGGTTATTCTGGTTAATAATTAGTTCATGGTCTGTATTAGTAATCCTATTATTATATTATTATAAAAAGAGAAGAGAAGAAGTTGAAGGAATTGGAATCAAAGAAAGATTAAAGAACTTATTCAAAGGAAAATCTGAAAAAGAAGCAAGAATTAAAGAAAGAAAAATAGCTGATTGGTTTAATAGAATAATCAAATTACCATTCAGAATTAAAATTACAAGAGCAAGAAGACCTAAAGAAGAAGTTGTAGAAAAAGAAGTTATAAGGTTAAGTCCAGAAGAAGACTTGCTTGCTAAACTTAAGAGAAAGTTGAGGATGTTGAGAAAAGAAGGGTATTACGGAACAGCAAGAATTGAATCTGAAATCCAAACATTAGAGCAGAAAATTAAGAGTAAAGAAAAATCATTTGTTAAAAGAATAGCAGGAGCATATAGAAGAAGCAGGGAAGCAAGGAAAGAGAAAAAAATTGAAAGGATGAGATTAAAAGAAGAAAAAATAAAATTAAGAAAACCGATGTTTAGTGGATTTGGTTTATGGTTAAAAAGAAGACGCCATGAAAAGGAAGCAAAAAGAAGAATGAAGTATATTAAAAAGATTATGAAGAAAAAATTAAGACAGGAGCATAAAGCTAAAAGAAAAGAAAAGAGAGCAAGAAAGAAAATAAGAAAGAAACAAATAAAATCATTAAAGAGAGAAATTAGAAAAAAGAAAATAATAAATTTGCTGGCTAAATTAAGGCTTTGGAAAAAACAAGGATATTATGGAACCGCGAAGTTGGAAACAGAATTAAAAAGGTTGAGAAATGAGAAAGATTAAACAAAGCATTTTTAAATTATAAACTCATTAAATAATTAAGAATGGCAAATAAAAAGAAGGTGAAAAAGAAGGTTTCAAAGAGAAAACCAGCAAGAAGAAGGGCTATTGAAAAAGGGACGACACTTCATTCTGTACATGAAAAGTTTAATAATTACCAAGAACAAATCGATAGATTAAAGCAATATGAATCTGAATTAAAAAAGATTGATACCCGTGGATTTAAAAAAGAAGTTTCTATAATTAAAGCCCAATTAAATGATCCAACTGCAATTCCAGAAATTGAAAGAAGACTTAATGCATTAAAAAGAAAAATTCTAAAAAAGAGAAAATCAGCATCGCCAATAAAAAGGATTAGTAAAAGTGTTTCAGATATTAAGGAAGAACTTCCCGAAGTTAAAAGCCAAATTAATGTTTTAAAAAAGAAAATAGAAGAAGGAAATGATAAGGAAGCGGATTTATTTAAAAAAAGACTAAACTATTTAGAAGAAAAAAGAAAAACAGAGCATCAAAACATTAAATCTCAAATCAGCAGATTAAACAAAAATTTAGAGGATGAAAAAATCGCTGAGAATAAAAAGAAAAATATTAATTCCGGTATAGGAATTTTAGTCGAAGAAAATTACGGCAATTTTATTAATTCCTTAAAAAAAGATTTAACTGAAAAAGAAAAGAGGGAAGAAGAATTACTAAAGAATAAACTTAAGCAAGAGTTTAGTGAAAAAGAAAAACAACTTGAAATTGATTATGAAAAAAAGAAAGAAGACTTGAAAGAAGATTATAAGAAAAAAGTTAAGTTAACATTGGATAAGGAAGTAAAGAATATCTTTAATGAAAAGCTTGCAAAAAGACTTGCTCTTGAAAAAATCAAACTTGAAGACGAGCTTTCTATAAACAATAAACATAAACTTTACAAAGCCGCGATAGAACAAAAAAAGGCAATTGAGAAAAGATTAAGAAAAGAATATGAAGATAAATTAAATCAAAGATATGATTCAAAATTAATATTAGAACTTACAAAAGAAAAACATTTAATCGAGATGTCGCACGCTGCAAAAGATAAAAAGATTGAAAATAAATTTAATAAGAAGTTTGAAAAAATACAAAGAGAAAAACAAATATTAATCTCATCTATACAAAAACAAAAAAACAAATTAAACGATTATAAAAATAATTTAGATAAAAGGGAGGAAGAATTGGAAAATGAGGAAGAACTTACTAAAGACCAATTATTAACTTTAAAGAAAAAATTGGCTGCAGAAAAAGAAATACTAAAAAAGAATGAATTGAGTTATGAAGCCGAAAAAGCATCATTATTAAACAGCGTCGAGCAGAAAAAAACAAATTTAAATAAAATGCTTGAATACGCAAAAAGTAAACAAAAAGCAAAACTTGACGCCAAACTTGAAAAATCCAAAAGAATTCTTACAGAAAGTTATAGGGCAAAACTTTCTGAGAGCATTTCGGCATATGAAAAAGTTTTAAGAGAAAAACTCGATAAAGAATTTTCTAGAAAATTAGAAGAAGTTGAACAAGAAAGACAGCTTACTGCGGGAATGATTGAGTTTAATAAAAGAGTTTTAGAAAAAATAAAATTACATAATGAATTGGCAAAAGATAATAAGAAAAAACTCGAAGACGAACTTAAAAGACAAAAAAGACGGCTAAATAAAGAAGTAAGAAGAGAATATAATAAAAAATTACAAACTAAGTTAAATTTAATGAAGTCACAAATTTCTAATGAGAAAAAAGGATTTCATAACAATATGTTAAAGTTATTTAGGAGCAGACTTAGAAGTGATATTACAATAAAAGAAGGAGCGTTAAGAAGGAAATTTAATGAACAGCTTAAAAGCGAGATTAAAAGACATGAAAATGAACAGAGATTTAGATTCAAAAAAGAATTCGAAGATAGATTAAAGAAAGTTACAATTCATCATAGAGCAAGATTAGAATCTGTGTATGATTCTAAAATAAAAAATATTGGTATAGAATATGAAAGAAAATTAAAAGAGCTCGGGTTAAAAAAACAAAAATTAATGTCGGCGGTTCAAGAACAAAAGAATAAATTAAACGCGTATAAAGAGGATTTAAGAAAAAGGGCGGATTCTTTAAGAAACAAAGACGAGCTTACTAATTTACAACTTTCAACATTGCAAAAAAAATTAGATGCTGAAAGAGAAATTCTAAGAAAAAACGAAATTGAATTTGAGACATACAAATCTACCTTAGAAAACAGTGTTAATGAAAGAAAAAATAGCATCAAACAAAGATTTGACTTGATTAAAAAACAAGAAAAAGCACAATTAGATGAACAATTAGCAAAATCAAAAAAGATTTTAATAGAAAGTTATAGGAACAAATTAAAAAACAAGATATTATCAGAAGAAAAGGCTCTAAGGGAAAGGCTTCAGGCAGAATTTGCAAGAAAATTAGAAGAACAAATTGAAGAACAAAGAAAAATTTCTCGAAGGCAACTTGAATTAAGTAAAAAACAAACAGAAAACACAATCAGAGAATCTCGAGATGAAATCAATAGGAAAGATAAAGAAATAGATGAAAAAAGAAAAGTCTTAGAAGAAGAATTTAGAGTTACAAAGAAAAAATTCAGGTTTAGTTTATTTCAAAAAAGAAAAGATTATGAACAAACTTTAATTGATAAGAAAAAAGAATTAGAAAAGAAACTTAATGAGTTAAAAAATGTCAAAGATGTTTTAACAAAATCACTTGCTGAAAAAGACAGGCGAGCTCAAGAACAATTAAAAGATGAAAGGAATAAATTGACTAGTTCTCTTGCTG
>CAYXNP010000013.1:15688-28411 GCA_964466575.1 Candidatus Woesearchaeota archaeon
AAAAGATGAAAGGAATAAATTGACTAGTTCTCTTGCTGAAAAAGATAGACGAGCTCAAGAACAATTAAAAGATGAAAGGAATAAATTGACTAGTTCTCTTGCTGAAAAAGATAGACGAGCTATACAAAAACTTGAACGGCAAAGAAAAGCTTTAGAAGCCAGATTTATGGAAAAGAAAAATGAAGTTGAAAAGTTACTAAACGAAAAAAGAAAAACAGATGCTGTTAAATTAGCAGAAGAAAAAAAGGCAATTGAATCAAAATTTAGGGCTGAAGAAGAAGAAAGGATTAGAAGTTTAAGGGACGCTTTGCATAATCAATTAAAAAATGAACTTTCTTCTAAAGAAAAAGTTCTTCGTCGAAGACTTCAGGTAGAATTTGATGCAAAACTCAAGAACAACGTTGCTCAACAAAAAGCAGAATTACTAAAACGAAAAGAACTCTTAGAAGCAAGCATTCATAAGCAAGTTGGGGCGTTGCTGGGATAGAAAAATTAGCGTTCGTTTCATTCGCGTCATTTATTTGGCTTACCGCACGACTCTACGCTGAGGAGAATATTATATAAAAAATCTAATGATAATTAATTGGATAACAATGTTGAATCTGAGTTAACATTTCCTTCCTTTAACACGAGCCGAGCGTTTACGTTTTGATAAATTTTACTTACCATAACAAAACGTGGGCGCGAGTTAAGCGAGTGGAAATATGTTTCTTGGGTAGATTAACATTTATCCGAGGACTTTTTCAACAAAGTCATTTTACCAAAAAGATTATAAACTTAAGAAAGGTATAATTATTATGGAAAAAAATATGATTAAAATATCTTTGAAAGAATATGAAGGAATGAAAGAAACAATAGAAATACTTCAAAATCCAGATATCATGTGCCAGATTTTAGAAAGTAAATCTAATATAAGAAAAGGGAAAGTTAAAGAGTTTAAGTATTAATTCCAATAAATTTTATGAGTTCCAGCAGCTTCAATTGTAATTGTTTCTTCGATATCATTTATACTATAAATAATCCTTATGTTTGAACCTAGCCAACAACTCCATTTTCCAGCAATTTTCCATGTAAAGGATGTGCATCTAATTCTCTTCTCGGATCAATCTTTAATCTATCAAGCTCATTTTTAATGTCATTTCTTTGTTGGATGTATTCTCTCAACCTCTTTTCTGTTTTATCATTTGCTATTTGAATCTTATACATTTTAATTACAAATTAATCAAATTGATAAATCTTTCTTTAATAAATTGATTTCAAAACTCAAGAACAATGTTGCTCAACAAAAAGCCCAACTCGCAAAGAGAAAAGACGAACTTGAAGCTACAATACATAAAAAGGTTGGAGAATTATTAGGTTAGGAAAATTATAGCGTTCGTTTCACTCGCATCATTGATTTGGCTTTGAGCCGCTTACCGCACAGCTCTACGCTGGGAAGGATATTAATGCAGAAAATCCAATAATAATTAATCTGATTACAATATTAAATCTGAATTAACCTTTACCCTATAACACGAGCTTGCGAGTGTAAATGTTAAGTTAGCAACTTGACTTAACAATTAGGATAAGCTTTAAAAGTCTCTAACTTATTGTTATTTTATAGATTATTAATAATAATCTTAATAGGTGTATAAGCTATCGGTAAACTGACTCGTTTACACAAAGTATAACCTACATCTTACCATAAAATTAATAACATTTTAGTTATACATTATGACCATTTTTATTATGAAAAGTATACACAAAAAAGATAATTTAATAAACTGAATTTTCTTGTTGATAATATGTTAGAAAGATTAAAATTATTACCTAAGACAGACTTATTGAAAGGAAAGAGAATAATTGTAACTGGTTGTGGTTATAAACCTCTTTCAAAAGTTTTTACTGATATTGTAACAAAAGAACCGAGTCATGATTCTATTGAAATTGGGGGTAAGGAAATGAAATTAAATATCGGTTCTGCTGTGGCGGGAATTCTTGCAAAAAATGGTGCAATAGTCCATATGGTTTCAACATCAGCAGATAAATTAAAAAACATTAAAGATAGTTTTTCTGAATTCATAAAACCAGATTTAATAGAATACTCTGCTCTAGACTTATTAAATGAAAAAGGGGTAAAAGGTTTTGTTGGGAAATTACCTAAAGATAAACCTTTTTATTGGGTTCAATCTGTTGGATTAGGTGCTGGAAGTTATAAATTAAAAGATGATAACCCTTATTTACCCCTAGAAAAAATTGATTTAAATTTAATTGAGGCAGAAACTACCACTGTAGTTAAAGCAACACATATAATGATGAAGGCACTTTTACCCATCTTCAGGAAACAAAAAGAAACAAGAATAGCAATAATAACTTCTATGAGCGCAATTAGGGGTTATTCCATTGGTGGAACACATACAACCGCAAAGGGAGCAATAGATAGGTATGCTAATTCTTCAATGCTTGCTTTATACAAAGATAATATTTTTATTACTACAATACGTCCAGGCGGTGTTGATACTGGTATGTATGATAATCCTGCAGTCCAAGAAGCAATAAAAGTCATTTCTGATGAATATAAAGGAACGTGGAGAGAAAAAATTACTTTAAGTCCACCAATTAGTGTTGGAGAGGCAATTAATTTTGCATTCACAACACCCTCACATATAATATCAATTAATATTGTTGCAAAAAGTCAATTCCCAAATGATGGTTCATAAAAGAGTTAGTATCATAAAAAGTTATTAAAAAAATAGGAAGAAGTTTGTTATACTTGTTTACACAAAGTATATCAAAAAGGATATACTTTCTAAATTTTGTCTAGACTAAGAATTGCTTTCTTATGCTTCTCAAAGACCTTTTCATCTATAATCCCATAAACACCTTGTAAACTATCTTTGAACTGTTTTGATGTTATTTTTTCCTTAACTTTCAAAAATAATTTATTAAAATCATATTTTTTTGAAATCTCTTCTTTTATCCATTCTTTGTTTTTTATATTTGGAGCTAACATAAAAATATCTCTTATGTCTGTTAATCGGCAACTTACAAATTTTAATACAAATAAAGCATCTAAATTTATTATTCTTAATTTTAATTCTTCAGTTATGGTTTTTCCTCTTAATGTTCTTATTTCTGAATTATCAAAAATCCAATCAGCAGAAAAAGTAGCATTTGTTTGTCTATCTAAAACTTCTTTTATTAGAATATCCATACTTACTTTAATGTTATTACCAATATCTTTCTCTAATCTTAAAAAATCTCCATAATATGAAGTCTTGTCTTTGTTATTTTCTTCTTTTACATAACCAAAATTTACTAGAGTTTCTTCAATCTCTTTTAATTCCTCTTTGTTTTTGACTACAATATCACAATCAACTGAAAATCTTGGAAGAGTATAAGCATTTACAGCATATCCCCCAATAATCACAAACTTAAATCTTCCCATTCTCTTTAATGTTTCAAATATCTCTTTTTCTCTAAGCTGTAACATTTTTATACTTCTCTTTTATGTAATTGTAAGCATACAAATACATTTCATTTAATTTTGCCAATTTAATTGTTTCTTTTAAGCTTTCAACTTTATAACCCTCTTTTTCTATAAAACTTAATTTTTCAACAGGAATTAAAATAATATATTCTCCTATGGTAGTTCCCTGATTAACATAATTTGGGATATTATGTCTATTAAAAAAGTTTTTCCAATATTTTAAATCTTTCTTGAATATTTTAATAAAATAAGGAGATTTTTCTATTCCTCTTTGAACATAAGAGTAATCACTCCAAATTTCTATAGCAGATAAATTAGTAAAAGCATAATCTTTTTCAGCTTCTTTTATTATTTGAGGAACCTTAAACTCCAATAAACTATTAATCACAATTTCTGGATTTATGCAAATATAAGTATTATCTTGTTGCTTTTTAATCCAACCAGCCCTTAATAATAAAGAAAATATTTTCTTTTTCATGCTTTGCCCAACTATCCAATCTAATTCTGATTGCTTGAATTCTTCTGTGTCTTTATGCTTTGCAAAAAACAAGGCATAAGCTTTCAAGCCATATTGAGGTATTTCTGTTGCCATTTAGTCATTATTTTAGTGTTTATTTATAGTTACTTAATAGGTAACCCTATATTTAAAGGTTTGTATGGAATTATATAGTAACTTAGAAGTAATAACAGATAGGAAGATTTAAAAAGTAAAATGACCTATATAATGTATGGAAACAATATATGACCGACTAGGATTAGAACTTTGTCAAAAACTAATCGATTCAGGTAGTTTTAATACAGAGCAACTTAGATTACTATCTGACGGACTAAGGGATACAACAAGAGTTCTTGATCTAGGAATTGGTTTGGGTAATTTAGCAAAAATATTAATAGAACAAGGTAAATTTGTTTATGGAGTAGATAACAGACAAGATAGCTTGGATTATGCTAAAAGAAAAGTTGGACCACAAGGTGAAGGTAAATTATTTTTATTTGAAAAAGATGCTAGAAAATTAAATTTTCATAATCAATTTGATGGTGCTTCATGTGTATCAAATTTTCAGGAAAGAGAATATTTTGATCCTGTTTTCTCCGGAGTCTATAGAGCATTAAAGAAAAATGGATATTTTGCTATGACTGGTTTAGAAGGTAGCCAGATGAAAAGAATTAGAAGATTTAGAGAAGAAGAAGCAAAAAGAGCTGCTCTAGAAGGAAGACTTATTTTAACTCCAGAAGAAATTAAAAAATTAAAAAGAGAAGATGAATTAAATAAAGAAGCAGGAACAAAAGATTCATCAGAAATTTTATGTTCAAAAATAGCTTTAGATGCTTTACAAAGAAATGGATTCAAAGCTTTAAGAAATGATAAATTTTATCATGATGCTGGTTATTTTATATTAGCACAAAGAGATTAGAAAGATGACAACAAAGTATATCCTTTAGGATACATTAGTTTACACCGAATATTCACCAATTCAATTCTGCTTAAAGTCATTTTACCAAAAAGATTATAAACTTAAGAAAGGTATAACTATTATGGAGAAAAATATGATTAAAATATCTTTGAAAGAATATGAAGGAATGAAAGAGACGATAGAAATACTTCAGAATCCAGATATTATGTGCCAGATTTTAGAAAGTGAATCCAATGTAAGAAAAGGGAAATTTAAAGAGTTTAAGTATTAATTCTAATAAACTTTATGAGTTCCAGCAGCTTCAATTGTAATTGTCTCTTCAATATCATTTATGCTATAAATAATCCTTATGTTTGAACCTAGCCAACAACTCCATTTTCCAGCTAATTTTCCATGTAAGGGATGTGCATCTAATTCTCTTCTCGGATCAATCTTTAATCTATCAAGTTTATTTTTAATGTCATTCCTTTGTTGAATGTATTCTCTCAACCTCTTTTCTGTTTTATCATTTGCTATTTGAATCTTATACATTTTAATTACAAATTAATCAAATTGATAAATTGATTTCAAAACATCTTATTCAAAAACAGCACCATATTCTGCCTGTGTAATAAAACCATATTTCAAAAGAAGATCAATTTTTTTCTTATAAGCAGAAAAATAATATGGATTATTTTCTGAATCTAACAATCTAAATCTCTTAAAAAAACCGGGATTTGAAACAACAGCCTCTCTAAAAGTAGCTATATCCTCTTTAATATTAGTTGTCCCATAAAATTCAACAAAGCCACTATAAGGAATAGGTTCAAAATCACTAACTCCTTCAACTTTTTCCTTAACCCATCTTTCATATTCTTTATACTCTTGATTATCAGTATTCCAATCATATGCTGTTCCTAAATCTCCAAGATAATCTTTCTTTCCCCTCCTTACAAAATCCAAATTACTATAGTCCTTTTCTAAAGTTTCCTTCCATTCAAAATCAATAGGCAACACCTCTCCTTCAAGTTTATCTTTTTGTCTTTGTAAATCATTCAACTCATCTAAAAGAATCGGTGTAGCATCAGTTGACTCTATTTGACTACTTACTAAATCAATCTGTTCTTTTATATCTTCAAGCTCTTTATATTTTACTTCATCATAATGAATTGCATGACCTGCCTCATGAATAATCATACCATAAGCTTTTGCCTCATCACGGTACAGCTTAGTAGAAGGTATGTTTATTGATTTATCATCTGAATTATAAAAAGCACCAGGACCCTCCACCACACCCGTCTTCAAAAGTTCATCTTCATCATAAACCTTTATCTTAGTAATCCCACTAAAAGGTTGATTTGGATTTTGATAATAAATATCTATTAATCTTCTAATGTCTTCAGGTTCATCAAATTCCTTTCCAAGAAACTCTACCTTTTTTCCAGTTATTCTCTCAAACCCCTCAATTGTTGGATAATTATAGCGAATATCTGTTGAAGCCCTTTTGAAATGTATGGAATTAGCATATCTCTCGTCAGTAAAACCCTCCTGCTCTCCAAATGGAACAGACGTAATTCCATTAAAATTTGAAATAATATAACTCTCATCTCTAAATCCAGTTTTAGAATTAGTATCTTTAATTAATAACTCTACAGGACTTGTTGATGTCTGTTCTAAGTCACTTCCTTCATAATACAAATTAGCTGATTCTTTATCTATCAAAATTTCTCCATCCTCTGTGTAAATTCCCTTATTATCTTGATCCATAATAAAATCGCCGCCGACAATCATTTGTGGAATTTTTTCAATAGAATCTCTGTTCTCTAATTCTAAAGAAAAATCTTTCATAGCCCTTACCTTAAAATTATCTGTGTCTTCTATTTTAACATAAGGATTATCTTTACCAAAATTAACATCAAAAAATTCTCCTTGAGCTTTTAATTTTTTATCTCCAAAAAGTATATAATTTTGATAATTATCTAAATTTTCTCCAGACTCTGTTAACAATAAATTAACCTCATCAAGAGTTGACAATGACATTCCCTTAAATTCTCCAGTTGTAATCCCCCCAAGCAAATAACCCTCAGGCACAAGTGTAACCTCTCCTAATCGAAAATCAGGATTTATTCCTTTTACAGCCAAATCATCCACCTTGAAATTATCACTCCTTATTTTATTTCCTTCAATAAAAACTCTTCTGCCTTTTTCATCTCCAAATGTAATCTCGTGCTTGTTTGTAAAAGAAACTTTTCCGTCTTGCTCAACCTTGTCCAACAAATTAATTTTCTCTCCTGAATTTCCAAAAACATTCATAACACCATTTTGATATATCACCTGTGTTCCTTTTTTAATATCTATTTTCGTATTATTAAACACAAAAGAAGTATCGTCGCTTGCTGTTAAATCAGCTTCGGTAATTTCTCCTTTTTCATTTAATTTCACAAAAGAGTTTGTAAGAGGAGTCTGAAACTTCACATTCTCAAATAAATCACCACTAATATTAAAATAGCTTCCTTCTTTAGTAAAAGTTATTGTATTCGAACCAAATGTCTTATTAAGAACAACATCTTTACCACTAACGTCTTCGTTTTCAATTTCATTTCCAATCAAATTACCAAAATCTGCTTCAGTATCATTAAATTCATAAATGCCATATTCACTGGTTTGCGTTGAATTAATCGCAATAACATAAATAAATTGCAAACTCAATAAAAATAATAAAACAATAAATAACTTTTTTCCAGATTTCATTTTATCGCAAACCTCCACTCATAAACTTCATCATTTATTTTATATTCCTCATCAATAATTGAAAAAACAGTAGAATTTCCATAATCATACATATCGACATTAACATCATACTCTTCGCCAATATCATACAAACAACTTACACAAAAACTCCTAGGATGTTCTTGTTGTTCATTAACAATTTTTTCTGAAATTAAATAATAATCATACAATCTACTCTTAAAATTAAAAGAAAACTCGCTTATTTCATAAGTTGATTCTTTTTTATTAATTCTAATGGGGTAATCTAATTCAATAACAACAGCATTTTCCAAAATTGTCGTTTTAACATTTCTCAACTCGTGATTTATCTCATCATAATCATCATCTAAATTATTAAAATTCAAAATACAATAAGAGAGTTCATTCATAACAATAAAACTAATTTCAGCTTCAATTCCTTCAACAGAAGGAATTAATTTTCTTTCACCAATTAAATAATGGGGAACTTGCTCAACAAAATCCACATCATCAATAACTAACGCATATCCTCCTTTCTCGCCAACATCTTTTATTGCATTGTTTCCTGTTTCTTCCAAACAATTAATAACATAATCATAAGCAGGAGCAACATTAACATCAAGCGGTTTTTCTCCACTAATTTTTTCACGAAAAACAAAAAACAAAATAACTGTTACCACAATTAAAACCGCAATTATAACAAATATTGTAACTTGCCCTCTTCCTCTCATATCCTATCTAAAAAAAGAATACTTATTAATTTATCTCTTAATCAAAACATCTTACTAATAACAAATTTTGCACCGGCTTGTTCAGAAATCTGTGCAGTTAAAATAACTCTTCCAACAGCAACTCTATAAACACCCTCGTGAATAGGAATTTTCGCAGCTCTTGAAAAGGCCTGTAAAACTGCTTCAATTTCTTCTTTACTTAATGTAACATCTGTCTTCCTCATTTCTCGTCCTCGCTTAATCAAAACAATTGTTTCAGACCCATTACATTCTATTGTTGAAACTGATGGGTCATTCAAATAAGGTGTTAAGTCCCCAATATCAATCGGTTCACTGCTTGGCATAGGACGAATATGTTGAAGGTTGAATGGCAGCTGTCCAAACTGGATATTTGGTCTTTGAATTGGCGGAGGAATTGACTGAGATTGCCTAATCATTATTTTCCTTGGAATGTGTTCAGATTTATTAATTTCAAATTTCCCAACTTCTTTTGATTTTAGAGGAGCAGTTCCTTCAACAACAAAACTTTTTTTCTTTTCAACAAGCTCAAACAATTTTATTTTATTTCTCTCTTTCTCTCTTTCTCTCTTTTCAATAACTTGTTTTGTTTTTTCTTTAAGGATTCTTTCTAAGGTACTTATATCATAAGTTGCAGAATGTCTCAAAAGCTGTTTTGAAAATTGTATAAGAAAAAATATCTTAAATGCCTCAGATTTATTTTGCATTAATGCCATATTTTAAACCTCTTTTGGAGGTGCAATTGATTTTGTATATTCTCCCATATCAGAAAAAACAGATTGTGTTGCAGATGGTGGTTCAGGAGGCGCTTCTTCAAACTCTTCTTCAATTATTTTTTTCTGTGACATTTGAGAATTAGTTGAATGCGCAGTTGGTTTATATTCAATAACTCTTTCTTTTGAATGGCTTATTGGTCTTACTCCACTGCCTTTTTCATGAATCATAATCAGGCCCTTTGCAATAACTTTATTTTGCTCAAGCAAACTATCAAGCTTCTCAAGAATTTCTTCGTCATTAACTTTAACAAAATCTTTAAAGTCCTTTTCAGCGAGCGATTTGGCTGAAATCTCAAAAACATCTAACAATTTAGAAATCTTATCAGAAAGATCATTAAATTTAACAGAAAGATTTGTCATAACTTTTTGCAGCGAAACAAAATTTTCTACAATTGCCTTGTCAATTTTACTTGCTCGGGAAGAAGAGGAGTTTTGTTGGTTAGGTTTTCTTTTAGCAACGGATTTATTTTGTTGAACAGCTTTTCTTCTTTTTGGAGTTTTCCTTTTAGTTACAGTTTTTGTAATAGTTTGTTCAACAACCTCTTTTGCCATTTTATCTTATTTATTAAAGATTTTAGTATTTATAAATTTGTTGAATGTTTACAATAAGTTGAACAATACCCTGATTTCAAAAACAATTCAATAGTCCATGACATTTATGCTAAAGAATTTTTATGCATTAATCCTCGTCGAGCGAAGAAATCAAGCGAAGTAGATTTCTGAGCCAAAGATAACACGAGCGACGAGCAACTTCACGAGAAGTAACTTAAACTAAAGATAACGAGTGGGGTTGCGAGTATTTAGAGCGAGTGCTAATGTTTATTTAAAAAGTAAACTTAACTTCTCAAAATATATCTAAAAATTCTTCGCCATCTTTTTCTTCTTCAATTTCTTCTTGAACTTCAGGTTCTTCAATAATTTCCTCGGCGAATTCAGATTCAGCATTAATCGTTGGCTCTTGAAGTGTATCTTCTTCCTCAACTATTTCTTCTTCTCGTTCAGCTTCAAATTTTGTTTTAGGAACAATTCCCGGCAATTCTTCAGGAAAAGGCGGAGGACCAATTTCTTCATCAATTTCTTCATCAATTTCATCTTCTTCATTTTCGTCGGAAATTTTATCATTCTCTAATTTTTGCACATGTTCAGAAATTTCTCTTGCCATATCGGCATTAACAGTAATGCTATCAATTCCTTTTTCGACGAGGAATTCCGCCATTTTCTTTTTGGAACCAGCTTGTCCGCAAATAGAAGTTTCAACTTTATATTTTTTGCAAACATTAATTACGTGTTCAATTTGATGAAAAATTGCAGGATGTGTCTCGTCAAACATGTACTGAACTTCTTCATTTCCCCTGTCCAAACCTAAAGTAAACTGCGTCAAATCATTTGTGCCGAATGAAATAAAATCAATTCCTTCTTCGCATAATTCTTTAATAACTTGAACAGCTGCAGGCGTCTCAACCATGACACCAACTCTTACTTTAGATGTAAAGCCAATTTCTTTTAATATCTCTTTAATTTTTTTTATTTCTTCAACTGAAATTATCATAGGATGCAACAAACCAATAATCTTGCCTTTTTCTGCAACTCTTTTCATTGCTTTGTATTCTGCTTTCAAAATTTCAAGATGTTTCAAGCCATAACGTATTCCATGCATTCCTAACATTGGATTTGCTTCAATTTCTTTTGGCGCACCTTCGAGATTTGCATATTCATCTGTCCGAATATCAGAAGTCCTTACCCAAACCTCATCAAAAAACTTTGCAATACCATTAATTCCTTTGTAAATTATTTCTTCATAATCTTTAATATTTTTATTATCAATAAAATATTTTGGATGTTTTCCTGATTCAGCAATAATTCCTTCCAATCTTGTTAAGCCAACTGCTTTGACTTTTGATTTCGCGGCACGTTCAGCAAAAGTAGGAAGATCAACGATAACTTTAATTTTTATTTTAGTTTCAACAACAGGAAGAACTTCTTTTTGAACATCTTCAGCAACTTTTCCTTTGTAAACTTTTCCCTGGAAACCGTCGACAGTAACAATTTCATTGTCTTTCAATTTTTCAGTTGCATTATCTGTTCCAACAACGCACGGAATTCCCATTTCCCGGGAAACAATCGAAGCGTGTGCAGTCATCCCTCCTTCATCAGTTACAATTGCGGCAGATTTTGCCATAGTCACGACCATATCTGGGTTTGTCATTCCTGTTACAAGAATGTCGCCTTTCTGAACTTTAGGCAAGTCAGATAAATCATAAACAATTTTAACTTTTCCCGACGCTATTCCTGGAGAAGCAGCCAAACCAGAAACAATCGGCTCGTCTTTTGTTTGAACGCCTTTGCCAGATTCCTGCCTGCTGCCTATCGTTGTTACGGGCCGAGTTTGGACAATATAAATATTTTCATTCTCAATTGCAAATTCAATATCCTGTGGTTTCCCATAATGGTTTTCTAATTTCAAAGCATATTCTGCGAGTTTTTTAATTTCATAATCTTTCAGGACTTGTTTTTTAGCAAGCTCGTCTTTTAACTTAACTTCTACTTTTGCTCCAGAAGAATCTCTGGTTAATGCAATTTTTTTAGTGCCAATTTTTCTTTCTTTAATTTCCATTTCACCGTCGCTGGAAACTACGTAATGGTCTGGAGAAATTATTCCAGAAACAATTCCTTCTCCCAATCCCCAAACAGCTTCGATAACAACATTATCATTATTATATGACGGGTCCTTAGAAAAAATCACACCAGATTTATCTGAGTTAACCATCTTTTGAACAACAACTGCTAACTTTGCTTCCAAATGATCAAAATTTTGTTTATTCCGATAATAGGTTGCACGAGCAGTAAATAAAGAAGCAAAACATTTTTTGACGTGCAGCAGCAAATCCGCATTGCCCTTTACATTCAAAAAAGAATCTTGTTGTCCTGCAAAACTTGCTTCTGCCAAATCTTCTGCAGTAGCTGAAGAACGAACAGCAACAAAAACCGGCTCAGGCGATTTTGTAATTAAGTCCAACGCCGAGCCCTGTTTTCTCATTTCAACATCATCAGCATCTAAATTTCCATAATCCTCAATAATTGCTTGAGCCAAATCTTCTGGCATAGGGGATTTCAAAATCAACTCACGAATTTCTTTTGCAGTATCATCCAACAATTTTGTATTTTCATAATTAATCTTAGAAAGCTTCTCTTTAATCGCGGCATTTATTCCGGCTTTATCAAGAAAATAAGAATAAGCTTGCGCAGTCACAACAAAACCTGGCGGCACAGGCATTCCTAAATTAAAAATCTCGGCAAGATTAGCCCCCTTTCCCCCAGCAATAGATTTAGAATCTTTATTTAATTCAGAAAACCATGCAACAAAATTATTCGATTCTCTCTCCTTACCATAACCCCCTTTTTTTATCATATAATAAATAAAAAAGGAAGGTTAATAAAGATTTTCGTTGAGAATTTTTTTATATAAGTTCATGACATATGTTATGAGCTAAACCGAAGAATTACTTCTCACTTCGTTCGAAAATTAATTACGACTTCAAATCTGTAAGGCACTGAAGGAAACCAAGGTTTCCTCTCACACACTTTCC
>CAYXNP010000014.1:0-27850 GCA_964466575.1 Candidatus Woesearchaeota archaeon
AATTTTGAGTTAGCACGTGGACGCCCCTGACTTTAGTCTGTGGGTAGTTCACACTTAACTTTCTTTTGACGAGGAAATTGTGACAAGTCCAATTTCCGGGCATTTATTCTTGCGAGTTTATGAGCAAGCTATTCCTAATGAGATTATATTCAATTAAAAATCTTTCTTCCAAAACCTTTAAATGTTAACATTTCCATCGCATTTTATGTCGTTCCTAGATAAAATAAAAGAATTCTTCAAACCAAAAGAAGAAACAACAGAACCAGTTGAAACTCTAAAAATTGAAAATATCGATTCTTTTATAGAGAATAAGAGAAAAGAAACCGAGAATTCCTTAAACGAGAAAGCAGATTCATTATACAATGAAATGATGATAGTTATTAACCAATTAGAAGAAGACGCAAAAATTGTCGAGCGCGTTGATTTAAGCGAAAAAAAAGTCGACGAAAGAATAAAAAACATAAACGCGGCTGGACGAAAAGATTATTTAGAAGAGTTAAACAAACTTATTGAAAATCTCCGGGAAAAAAAAGAGGGCGAAAAACTCATTTCTCATATAACTTCTGAATTATCTAATTTTCATAAGCGCACACAAAAAAGCTATTATTATGCAACTCAAGTTATAGGCAAAGAAATGAAAACAATAAAAGACAGCGTAATCAGGATTGAAAAGTTAGAAACCGATTTTAAAGAGAGCAATAAAAATTTAATTGAAAACCAAAATAAAATCAAAAGATTAGAAGCAAAAAATAACGAGAGAAAATCTAAATTAGAAAATAAAGACGATTTAATCAAGCAAATAGAAAAAACAAAAAAAGATTTAGAAGAATCTAAAGAAGGACTAATAAAAATAGAGAATAAAATAAAGCAAATTAAAAATAGTTCAGATTATTTAGAAAAACAGAATTTAATTCAGGAAAAGGCTCAAAAAGAGAGCGCAATGAAAGCAATGGAGCAAAGTATTCAGTTATTAATTGACACGAGGATTCTTGAAAAATACGCATATATCGAGGACAATCCTGCAAAAAAGAAACTTGCTGAATCATACATTGAAAATTCCTCCCAAACTCTTTTATCTGACACCAATTTAGAAATATTGGAAATAGTTAATGTGATTCAAGAAAAAATTAAAAACAACGAGATTTCTTTTAAAGATCCAGATAAGGCAATTAATAAGATTAAAGTTGATAACCAAATTATAAAAGATTATCAAAACAATTATAAAAAAATAATTGAGGAAATTAAAGACGTAAGAGATAAAATAAATTTAATAAAAATTGATGTTTCTTATTTAGAAGATGAAAAGTCTAAAACCGAATTAGAAATTCAGGGACTTAAAACTCATTTGGATGCACTTAATAAAAAACAATCTAAGATTGAAACTGAAATTTCCGAGTTGGAAAAAGAAATTACTTCTTATACTCATTAAATGCCCAAATAACCATTACAATTAAAATCACTCCTGCAATCCATGAAACCCAACCTGGAATAACCCAATTTTCTACAAACACCTCCCAATTATTAATTGCCCTCCATAAATGAACAATTCCAATTATCAAAAAAATCAATCCAGATATTAAAACATAACCCTCTTTTTTCATAGGATAACAAAGAGAAACTAATTAATAAATGTTGCTAATGGATAACTTCAAATGCAATGTATTTTTCTCCATTTTCAATTTTAAGATAAGTTGAAATAATTGCCTTGGAATGTTCTGGTGATAAGGATATGGGTGCAATTAATTTATGATTTACTTGCTCAAAAATCTCTTCAAGATTTCCTGTAACAACCCTTCCAATTTTTCCACTAATAGTAATTGGTGTATAACCTCTTCTCAATTTAACTAGCCTACCTTCATAGACTTTATTTTCAGAAAAATTCCCTCGGCATTTTCTTATCTCAAATGTTTTCCTTCCACTCTCAAACGCATCAAATGGTTTGTAAGCCAAAACAACATGCAAGTAATCTGCCATGAAATTAATAATAAATAAACTTTAAATAAATATGGGCACGAAGGGAGTCTAACCCTTGTCTTCCGGGCTGGAGCCGGAGATAATAAACGTTATACGACGCACCCTTAAAACCAAAGACACAAAAGTCTTTATATAGTTTTTTCTCTTGGGTTTTTTATGGGAAATGATTTATTAGTTGCGCTTAAAAAAACATTAGGAAATTCTTCAACAATTCATAGACGCCTCTCTGATAGAACAAAAAAACCAGACATCGGAACAATCGAAATTGGAATACCTATTGCAAAAGCAAAAGAAATAGTGGATGGATTTTATTCAAATTTAGGATATGATTTATATCATTTTGGTAAATTAACTTACGCAATTAACGGCAAAGATGGTTTTATCATTGAAACAACTAGAAATGGAAACTCAACACTCGTCGATATTTCAAGAGACCAATTATTTAATTTTAGTTTATGATTACTTTAATTTCTAACTAAACATACCACCCGCAAGCTCGTGAATTAATTTATGATAGATAATAAAAAACAACGAGTCTATTTTCACTTCAACTTCAAAATTCACCTTCTTCTGAAATTTCTATTTCACTTTTCCATGAGCACAAGTATAACCATGATATCCAAGCAAAGCATAATTAGATGCTGCTGCTATATGCAAAAGGAAAGTTGGCCAATTAACTTTTAGCAAATCCTGATAGTTAAAATAAACAGTAAATGCTGCCACCAATAAAATAATAATCGGCGGAATTGTTGTGTATTCAAGTTTGAAATTCGCTAAAATTGCTATACCAAAAATTATTTCAGAAAGAATCAAAACCCATGCCCAAAACACCGGTGCCCAAGCAAATATAACAATTCCTTGCATCATTCCAACAACCGCATTTGGTCCTGCCACAAATAATTTAAACAAACCAGGAATCAACATCACAAGCCCAAGTAAAATCCTATTCAATAAACCAAAATTTTTCATATTATTTCTCTTTTAATTTTATTTCAAAAACTATATATTAAATTAGTTCAAATATTTATAAAGATTTTGTAGATTAAATATATGTATTATACTATCACTTCAATTTCAAAATCTCTCTAATTTCCTCTCCTGAAATCGCGCAGCCTTTAAACTTCACAGCGTATAACAACGCATTAAGAACAGTGTCGTGGTCTTTCAATTCAAAAAATCCTTTCTTAAACGCAACATAAACCAATTCCGCACTTCGTATAAATTTAAATCCATTGAAAAATTTGTAATTTTCTTGTTTAGCAGTAATATTCATATGTAATTTTTCCCCAAATAATCTTTTCAAATTCTCCGGTTTTTCTCCAAGCATCCTCGCTGTTCTCTCGTCTACAGCAATAACATTTTTAATTTTCTTTTCGTCAAGAATCCTGCTCAACGCCAAACACGATGCTTCACCGCTATGAATTATTCTTATCGCCCTTCCCCTTCCAAAAAAAGTATTATTCGCAACACTTAAAATTTCTTCAGTTTTTTTATTCAATTCAGATACGTTAACCCCCATAGCTTCTGGCAATTTAATGACCCCGTCGTCAAATAATCTTTTAACTCTCAAACCTTCCAACGCAAATTTCTTTATATTTATCGGCTTGTCAATGACTTCTAGTTTAACATCTTCTGTAATAAAAAATTCGCCGTCAAAAATGTTTTTTAATTCCTTAATTTTTCCCAGCATGCCGGCCATGGAAAATGTAATTAATGTTCCGGCGTCGAAGATGATTGCGCGTTTCATTTTTTACTCTCGGCTAACTCCATTGTTTTTTTATTAAATTGATTTAGTTCTTGTTTCAAATTTATGTTTAGTTCAGAAATTATTTTATTCAAAAGAGGTTCCATATATTTATGCAATTCTTCTGAATCTTTAAATTTCCATTTCCCTGCAAAGTTATTATGAAGCAATTCATGTGCCAAGCAAACTAACATCATTTTTTCATTTGAATAATATTTTAATGTTAAAGGATCTGAAAAACAATATGGAGCTTCTTTAACAATATATATTGGAATGAAATTATATTGCCATTCTTTTTTATGATTTTTTTCAGTTAATTTTAATATTTTATCTATGTTCTTATTAAATAATTCTCCAAACTTTTTACAATTTCCTCTTAGTTTTATCAAATCTTTTAGTGAGAAGTTTTTATCAAACATCCTGTTATACACCATACTATACCTTATTTCTGTTTTAGGAATCATTTTTCAAACATCTCCTCTGCTAATTTAATTCTTTGCTTGACAGTCATTGTCTTGTTTATTTCTACTTCAGAAACAGGCGTTTGCCCCGCATATGAAGCAAGTTCATAAAGTGAAATTCCCAACAAGCGGGCAGTCTGCTCCATAGAAATTCCGTGCTCATAAATCTTCGACGCCTTATTTATCGAAGCTTTCCTAAAAACATCGCCGACATATTTCTTCAGATCAGGAGAAAGTTTTCCAATAGAAGAATTTATTTCTTCCAAACTTTTACTAAAACTTTTTTCGTCATTTTTCTCAATCGCTGTAATGGCTTTATCAATGGATTTCAGTGAAGTATTACAAAAATCATTACAGCCCTTAAAATTTTCCTGATTTCGTCTTTCAATTATCTTACTCAATGCATAAACCATAACAGCAACAGCAATACTTCCAGCATCTTGTTCAACCGAAGCAGAATGAACTGTCTGATTACTCAATGTCTTCAATTCCAAAACATCCTGCACTTTAACGGCTTTTTTCGTCTGCTCCAAAATAGAAATCAGATGTTCTTTCTCTTTTTCAATCATAAACTAAAAAAGAAAATACAATATATAAATATTTAGAATATATTCCAGTATAACAAATTTTATAAAAAAGAAATATAAATAATTTTATGATAATAATAGAAGAAGATAAAAAAGTAATAATTAGAACTTTCACTGATTTATCTCCTCAAGGATTAAGTTATACTCCATGTGAATTTCTTGAATTAATTCTTGGCGACAATACTTGGAGATGGGGGGATGAATCAATGTTTGAGAGATATATAGAAAGAGAAACTCATCACGAATTAATTCGACAAGGTTATGAGTGGGAAATGGAAGGAATGGCATTTAGAAATTCTGAAGATGGCTTTGATTCCCCTGAATTATTAACTGAAGAAACTTATCAAAAAACAAGAAAACGAGTTTTAGAAAGTTTTACAAAATGTGCTATAGATTACTTTAAACAAGATAAAGCAAACCTCGCTATCCCCTACTTAGATTCAGATTTAAGATTTTGGTTAGGGGAATAATGGAAGATTTTTATCGCAATAATGCTTAAATAGTAATTTGATAGTTTGGATAGATGAAAATAAACGAAGAAGATGCAGCTAAACTAAGATATTATTTACCCTCATTTGTAAGTATAAGTTTAGATTTTCAAGGAGAGCACTTTCAATTAAAACAAGAAGAGTTATTATCTCCTGAAGGTTTTCTTCGGGAAATATCAAGATATGCTGAATTTTATGAAAGAGATGTTGATAGAAAGTTTAAAAGATATATCCGTGAGGAAACTCATTATCATTTAAAAAGACAAGCATGGATGTGGTGTGAAGGAACATTCTCTAATAATTTTGAAGATTGTAAATTTACTAAAGATAATAAAGAAATGAGCGAGGCAGAATATCAAATAGAAAGAGATAAAGTTTTAATGGCATTCACACTTTCTTATATAAAAAGTGTCAAGAAAGGACACATGCCTCCAGCTGGTTTTGTTGGATTAGAAGATACTTTAAAATCTCTTGAACAATTAAACAACTAATTAACAATATAAATTTATTTAAACATTCAAAAAGAGGAAATAGAATGCCAATTGCAACTGAAGAAACTTATCAAAAAACAAAATATGATTTAGAGGATTTAATTGTTTTACAACATCCTCATAAAGTTATTAGAGCAGATTCTATTGATAAAAGCGATTTGGAAATTGATTTAGAAAAAGGTACATGGACAATTAGAGATTTTCAAGGAAAAGCTTTCACAACACAAATTGGAAAAGAAAGATATATGCAACAAGGGTTTCAGTGGGGCATAATTGGTGTTTATGATAGAACAAATACAGAACATCTTCATTTTATGGTTCACCACAGCGTCGAAGCAAACATACCAATAGGTTCAGATTTAGAATACTAACAATATATTTAATCTCTGATTTCTTGCTTAATACATGAAAAAATAACTTCATAAATGTTAAGTTACAAAGAATCAATGTATATTTGAACTTCACGATATCTATCATTTGGAACTACAAGCCAAGTTTCTTGAGAATCATCTTGAGGTAATATGCCAAGAGTTTGCCCTAATAACTCGCTTTTTTCTTCAATAGATCTTAATATTTTACGAGGACTTGTTTTTATCATCGGAAATTCAGTGACACACCCATATTTAGGAATAAGATAATCTTGAATGAATCCCTCTCCAAATAGAATAGCATCATTTAATGTAGAAAATCTCATTATTTTCTTTCCATCTAACATCTCATGATCAAAATATTCCCAATTAAAATCTCTTTCTTCTCTTTCTCGAATTTCTTCAGAATCAACAACCTCAATCAAACCTTTAACCATTTTTTAGACGAATCAGATTATTTTATAAATCTTTGTATACTCCTTAATACATGAAACAAGTAATCCTCGACACAAGCTTTATATTATCATGCACAAAGCAAAAAATAGATTTCTTTGACTACTTGAAAAGCGAAGGCTACACTATTTTAATTCCTAAACAAGTTTTAACTGAATTGGAAAAAATTTCTCTTCCAGATATGAAAAAAGCATCAGATCAAGAAGCTGCCGCACTCTCACTAAGAATTATTATGAATAATATTTTTGACAAAATCGACCTAAACACAGCATTATCTCCTCTAAAAAGAAAAAGCGTGGATGAATTAATAATTGATTACGCAAATAAAAACCAGTCAATAATTCTCGCAACTCTTGATAGGGAAATGCAAAGGAAAGTCAAAAATAAAAAATTGATTATTCGCGGGAAAAATCAGTTGGAATTAATTTAATCCTTTTCTCCCAAAATCTCTTCAATTATTATTAATAATCTTTTTTCCCTGCCTTTAAAACCACGAACTACTTGCTGAATTTTATCTTGCTGTGTTCTTGTTAAATTAGAATATTTGTAAGCAAATTCAACACCAATTCTTCCTTGTTGTTCGCCGGTTAGTTCTGTTTGTCCTAAGAATAAATAACTTGAATCATCAGATTCCTCTTTACCAAAACGATATATGAAAGCAGAATATTTATTCATAAATTAAGCAATAATTCAGATTTATAAAAATATATGGTTTCGGATACATAATGTACGCGCAGGTGACATTTGTCACCATTTTTTATGTGTAAATTTTCTTGCTTCGCAAAGATTAATGGCTTCAAGCCTTGCTTCAACTCGCGCCCACGTTTTGTTATTATATCTATAGTCAAAACGTAAACGTTCGGCTTAGACTCTCCGCTAAGAAATTGTTAATCCACAAATTTCGAGCTATGTTGTTATCATTTTTCTCGACGGAAAATCCTGACGTAGTCGGATTTGAAGTCGCAATAAATTTTCGAACGAAGTGAGAACTAATTTTCGGTTTAGCCCATGACAGATATAAGGGTCTTACACAGTTTTAATAACATAATAACCTTTAAAAACCAACTTTAATTCTAATTTTTAATTAAAATGTTCTATTTAACAGAAGTTGAAGACCATGTACGTGTTGAGCCAAAATTGTTCGGCTTGCCAACAGCAGAAGCTGTATTCAAACAATTGATACAAACTTACAACGAATATTATGACAAAGAAGTCGGCAGAGTTGTATCTGTTATAAATGTGACAAAAGTCGGAGATGGTATAATCATTCCAGGCGACGGTGCAGCTTACTACGAATCACGATTTAAATTATTAACATGGAAACCAGAACTGCATGAATTAGTTTACGGCATCGTCGACGAAATAACAAACTTCGGCGCATTCATAAATCTCGGAAGCGTTAAAGGCCTAATCCACATTGGACAAACAATGGATGACTATGTTTCATTAAGCAAAACGAGCACATTAACCGGAAAAAAATCAAAACGTTCTCTAAAAAAAGGCGACATGTGCATTGCACGAATTGTAGCAATAAGCCACAAGGGCGGAGAATTAAAAGTCGGCTTGACAATGAGGCAGCCCGGCTTAGGAAAATTAGAATGGATAAAAGAAGATGCTATTATTAAAAATAAAGAAGATAAAAAAGCAGCAAAGACCGAAGAAGCAGCAATGAAAAAGACCAAAGGAGGAAAGAAATAATGGCAAAATCAAAAGCATGTAAAATTTGCAACACAATTTATGAAACAGGAGATAAATGTCCTGCGTGTGACAGCAAAGAATTTTCTGACAATTTCAAAGGACGAATAATTATATTAAATCCAGAAAAATCAGAAATTGCAAATAAACTTAAGATGAAGAAAAAAGGCGAATTCGCAATTAAAACAAGATAATACCTTCACTCTAAATAATTCCATAATAAAGATAACCCCCAAAAACATAAATAATTAATCAATAAAAAAATAAAATGCAAATCATAGAACAAAAAGACAACCCCTTATTCAATAGAAAAGAAATTAAAGTTTTAGTCGAGGCTCAAATAACTCCCTCAATAAACGAAGCAGAGAAGATTATTTCAGAAGAATTTCCTTCTTCGATAGAGAATGTTAAAATAAATAAAGTAAAAGGAAGATTTGGATGCAAAACTTTTTTAATCAATGCAAATATTTACAATACGTTTGAAGACAAAGAAAACTTCGAACCAAAAAAGAAAGTAAAGACGAAAGGAGGAAATTAAAATAGCTAAAAAGAAAAAATCAGTAAAGAAGGGAAAGAAAAAACACAAGAATCAACCTACAAGCAAGAAATATTCAAAATATAAATTAGATGGTGATAGCGTCACAAAAATAGCTTCATTTTGTCCTAGATGCGGTCCAGGGGTTTTCCTTTCAGCTTCAAAAGAAAGAAAATATTGTGGCAAGTGTCATTATACTGAATTTACCAAAGATAACAAAATTTCTAAGTGATAACTCTGACGTAAACGAGTAGAGTTTACGAATGAAGGAAAGAAATAATTATAAGTCTATTTTTCTTTACGAATAAATGCCTAAAGGATTGAAACCAATAATAAAAGAGATAATGTCTATTCTTGAGAAAGAAGGATTTGAAATAAAAAGAATAAGGGGAGATCATATCATTATTAACCGAGAGCCTCCGTTGAGGAGACCCATAGTTTTAGTTAATGAAAAAAGACTAAGCAATGCAGTTAGATTAAATTTAATTAAGGAGCTCAAAGAAGCAGGAATAAACACAACAAAAATTGAAGAATTATTTTAAAGGAACATTCTTGAAACAATAGGATGATTTTCTTTTTCAATTTTAATTATTCTTTCTTTTTCGTAAGGGGCTTCTTCAAAATATAATTCCAAAGCTTCTTTTAATCTTTGTTTAGCTTCTTCAACAGAATTGCCTTGCGTAACAACATTCGGAAACTGCGCCGAAGTAATACTAAAAATTCTATCTTCACCCTCTCCTTCGGGCGTGATGATTATATTTATTTCAATATTTTCCATACAAAATTAAACAATTCAAAGTTTAAAAGATTGTTGGTTGAGGAAAGAAAGAATTATCCAATCTCTATAATCTTCCAAGTTCCATCAACTTTAATAAATCTTACGGGAATTCCCCAATTATCATCACTAGGTGAATGAACATTATAAATTATAAATTCAGTAATCATTCCATCTTGATCAACTTCATATTCATTAACTTGTTTCATTATTATGATAGGGTTATTCCCATAAGCTAAAACAAACCTTTCAAACTCACCATTCTCTAAATCCAACCTTCCTCTTTCTCGATTTTGCTCACAATATTCTTCATATAAATATAAACAAGAACATTCAACGTCATTATTTTCTACACAAGTTTTATATCCATTTAAAATTAAATTCAAATTTTCTTGATTTTCTTGAGAAACTTTTCCTCTAGGATCTATAAATCCTCCGGCAAATAATTTAATAATTAATATAATAATTACTACTATTAGAATAACAATTGTTGCAATCACTCCTTTGTTCATATAACTACTTAGAAATATGCTTTTAAATATTTTTATATCTAATCAAATAGATTTACAAAATACAATAAAAGTAAAATAATCCAATTGCAGAAATAAAGAATCCGACTATGTAATTGTTAACATCGCTTTCGAAAAAGCTCAGAATCAATAATCCAAAAATTATTACTTTATAAAAATATCGTTGAGGAAAGAAAGAATAATTCTTAAAACTTAATCGTGCCCGATTTTAGACGGGATATTATAATTCTCAAGAATTATCAGGGAGGAATATAAACCCTGGGAGCGCTTCAAGCCAAAAAAATTAGTATGACTTGAAGCCTCTCCTGGGGAAAAAGAGGTGATAATAAACTGAATATATTAAAGTATTTAAATGTTTCGCTTCTGTTACCCTTATGAAATGACAGAGGGTAGAAATGGTAAAGTAGTAACCATTTCTTTATCCTTAACTATTAGGAGACAACTTTAAAACCTTTACGTAGGTAAGATTTAGTTACTACATACAAAAACAAAACAAATTTATCTAGTAACTACAACAAACATTTTATAAACTCTTTTACATATTATTTTTGATGTCAGAAAATTTAGACCCTGACCTGAGCATAAAGAAAAGTGTAAATCAGGACCAAATCCAAGACTTATTATTCAGCAAAGAACTCGGCTGGCAAGAAATAATCTACGACCTAATTAATACAGAACAATTAGACCCCTGGGATATCAATATAACTATATTAACAGATGGATTCCTAAAAAAAATCGAAGAACTCGAAGAAGCCGATTTTTTCATATCTGGAAAAGTCCTATTAGCTGCCGCGCTTTTACTAAGAATAAAATCAGAAATTTTATTAAACAAATACATAAAATCAATTGACGAAATCCTCTTTGGAAACAAAGAAGAAAAGAAATATATTATGGAAAGAATAGAATTAGATGAAGAAATCCCTGAACTCATTCCACGTTCTCCTATGCCGCGTTTTAAAAAAGTCACAATAAAAGAACTAATTGACTCATTAAATAAAGCAATCACAACAGAAAACAGACGTATTAAAAAAGAAATTATAGACAAAAATGCCTTGAGGGAATCATCAATCTTTCTGCCAAAACGAAAATACTCAATAAAAGACAAAATCCTTAAAATATACAATAAATTATTTGGACATCTCGGCAATGAAGAAAGAAAGAAGATTTCATTCACCGAATTAGTAGGAGAAAGCCGCGAAGAGCGAATTGCATCCTTTGGCCCTTTACTTCATCTTGAAAACCAGCAAAAAGTTTGGCTCGAACAGGAACAACATTTTAAGGAAATCCACATTTGGCTGAAAGAAGTTTATTTCAAACATAATCCAAATCCTTTTGCAGACTTAAAACAAGAATTAGAAGAAGAAATTCAAGAATTAGAACACAAGGACGCCGACAAAGGCATGAAGGTAAGAATTAAAAAACTCAACAAAGAATTTGAAAATCCTTTGGCAGAGATGTTTGGAAATGCTTGATAAAATGAAAATTAACAATCCTTATAAATCCTCAAAATCAATCTATAAAAAGTTAATTACCTTAATTAAATATAGCGAAGAAATCTGCTAAAGGCATTTCGAAGCAATTATAACTTGCGTTAGCGAGCTAAACAATGAAACTCGGCGTATTATTTTCAGGCGGAAAAGATTCTACTCTAGCTGCGTATTTAGCAAAAAAAGAAGGGCATGAATTAATCTGTTTAATATCTTTAATTTCATCTAATGAACATAGTTATATGTTTCACACACCAAACATTTCAAAAGTTAAGGAACAGGCAGAAGTGATGAACATACCTTTAATCACTCAAAAAACAGAGGGTAAAAAAGAGTTTGAACTCAGCGATTTAGAAGAAGCAATTCAAAAAGCAAAGGATAAATTCCAAATTGAAGGCATTGTTACAGGCGCAATAGAATCGGTCTATCAATGTTCACGAATTGAAAAAATCTGCGAGAGATTAGAGCTAAAATGCGTAAATCCCTTATGGAAAAAAAACCAATTCACTATTCTTCAAAATTTAATAGATTACAAATTTAAAGTCATAATCACAGGCGTTTTCGCCGAACCATTCAATTCAGATTGGCTTGGCCGGCCATTAGACAAGGACTTTATTGAAGAAATGAAAGAAATTCACGAAGTATATAGAATCAATCCAGCAGGCGAAGGCGGCGAACTCGAAACATTTGTTTTAGATTGTCCTTTATTCTCAGAAGCTCTAGAAATAACAGACAGAAAGAACTTTGGAGAAAAAAATTCTTGGCGAATGGATATTGATGTAAAGATTGTTAAGAAAGATTAGTGCTCGCAAGCTCGTGAATTAATTTATAATAACTTAGATTCAAATTTGAGTATCAATTCTATTCAGATTTACAGATTAAAATAATTTTCTGCGGAGAAATTTGACAAAGTCAATTTCGTAGCCATTAATCTCACGTTAGCAAGCTAATTTACTCATAGTCAATATCTTCGTCAGAATCTGCTTTGAAACCCCTTTCAATATCTAACTCACTTTTTCCACATTCACAATGGCTGTCGCAATTTCCACAAGTCCCGCAAGTGTCAGTTTCAGCACCACATGTTTTGCATTGTTCCATTTTACTTATTATAAGATATACTTTGATAGATATAAATCTTTAAAAAACTATCTTCAATGAATTGGTTATGAAAACTAAATTTTTCGCTTTAGTTCTTGTTGCTATTTTGATTGGTTCCATAGCTTTTGTTATTGCTAAAAATCCAAACGGAAACAATTCTGATAACGAGAACAGAAACAGCATAAAGCAATGTGTAAAAGGTTGTGCTGAACAAAAAAAAGCTGACTTTTTTGAATGTAGGGATGACTATCGACAATCATTTAATGAATGTAAGTCAACATACAAACAATGTCTTTCTGATGCAAAAAATAATTCATCTACAAAAGATGAATATATCGAATTAAGAACAGAATGTTTGGATAAATATTTACAATGCAAATCAGAAGCACGCGAAGTAAAGTATGCATGTCAAAAAACAGCAATTGAAAACTTTGAAACATGTAAACTTGGATGCAAGGATCCTGAACCAGAGCCAACTCCAAATGTTTGCACATCAAATGCAGATTGTTCAAACAGCAACGAGTATTGTCAAAAAGACAGCTGCAATGCAAACGAAGGAACTTGTGTAGAAATTCCAACAGTATGTCTAGAAGTATACCAGCCAGTTTGTTCATGCAGCAACAATGAATTTGGAAATGCCTGCAAATTATCTATGGCAGGACAAAATCTTCTTCACGAAGGAACTTGTGGAGAACTAGCAATTGTTTAAACAGATTTCAATAATTCTTTTTCTTTCTTGCATTTATTGAAGAATGATGATTAATTTAGCACTCACTCCAAATGCTCACAACCCTGCTCAGTTATTATTTATTAATTTTTCCTCTCAAAGTTGCTCGTCGTTCGTGTTATTGATTGCTCGAAGATTCCATTTCATTTGAATCTCCTCGCTTAAATAATATTAATGCATTAACTATTTCTTTAGCGAAACATCATGACAAAGTCTGATGTGGAGCAGTAAATAATCAAACATAAAAGATATTTTAGTAATTTTTACCAGATTTTCTTTTCATTATAAAGAAAGACAAAACAGAATAAATTAATCCAATTATCCCAATAAAAAGAGTAATTTGATTTAATTTATCTCCATTAAAACCTCCCCAAAGAAAGAAAAGCAAGATAAATAAAATTCCAAATATCAACGGCAAAACAAAACCGAAGTAATATTTATTTTCCATATTCTTTCATCAATTCACTCTCACTCACTAATTTTTCTCTCCCACTCTTCATATCCCTTATCTTAAACTTTCCTTTCTTAACCTCGTCGCGCCCTATAAAAATAACTTTATCTATCCCTTTTGAATTCGCATAATCCAATGCCTTTGAAACTTTATTATAAAAAATCTCAACTTTATTTCCTTGCTCTCGAAGTTTCTGGCTGATTGAAATCGCTTTTTTATCTTCATTTATTGAAATAATTAATGTTTTTTCTTTTTCAGGTTTTATTTTAGAAACAATTTCTAATCTTTCTATACTTACTCCAAAACCAATAGATTGAATTCCATTAAAAACATAACGTCCCCCTCCCAAAATAGTTTCTTTAATGTCTGATTTAACTTCAAATACCGTTCCATTATAATATGAAAGACCTCTTGCAAGTGAAGGTAGAAAAACAACATTAACTCCGTAAATTTTGCAGTATTTTTTTAATTCTTTTATTTCTTCATAAGATTTGTATTTTTCAAAATATTTTTTTTCTTTCTTAAAGATATCTATTACTTTTTCTGCTCCAAATTTCTTTAAATTTTGTTGAACTTCCTGAGCAGATAATTTATCTAACTTATCAATTTCTCTAATAACCTTATCTTTTTCTTTTATTTTAAATTCATCAAGTATTTCATTCATTAATTTTCTATTATTTATATAAATTGTAAATTTTATTTTAAGTTCTTCTAAGAATTCCTTAACCATGGATAATATTTCAGCTTCATCTTGAATATTAGCTCCAACTATATCTGCATCACATGAAGTAAATTGTCTTAGTCTATTCCCCTGAACAGGTTCATCTCTAAAAACTTCTCCAATTTGATATCTTTTGTAAGGGAGTTTCTTATTTTTCATTAATCGTTTAAGCTGAAAAGTAAGTTCATACCTCAAAGCTAATTTTCTTTTTCCTTTATCTTCTAACTTAAAAATATTTGAAACAGCTTCATCTTCTTTATTATCTCCTTTAACAAATTCTTCAAATTCAATTATAGGTGCTTCAGCTGGTTCAAATCCGTATTTTTCAAAAGTATCCACTAAGATTTTCTTGATAGCTGCTCTTTTAACAGCTTCTTCTCCTGTAAAGTCCTTGAATCCTTTTACTGTTTCTTCCATGTTATTTTATTATTAATCTTAGATGATTTAAATAAGTTATCATAAAGAAGAAGGTCTGAAAGACCTTCTTTCATGTTATCAAATCTTTCTTGAAGAGTTCTGCTTAATCTAGAATTTTCTCCTTCATAAGGTTTTGGAACTTCTAGTTTGGATAGATTTTCCATAGCACTTGCATACAGTCTACAATCTGCATTTGCTATTTTAAGAAGGTATTCTGCATCTTCAACAAAAGCCATAACTCTTGCTTGATATGTTGTCATTTTATTCTCCTGTCAACCAAAATTTTAATGATTGACAATTAAATTTGTTCAGAATAATATTAATTAAATTAAAATCCCAATTAGCTAAAATGAATACAACCAGCACTTAGAGTGCCTTTCGCCCCACAAAATAATTGATTCATAATTAATGTATAAATATGGGCTTTTTAAATTATTCCATAAACAAAAATACAGATAAAAACTGGACAGCTAATTTGTTTATCCTTTTATACTTTAAAATTGTAGAACATTAGTTATCTTATTTTAATCTCCTTTCTATTAAAACATCTTTCTTAGACGGTTTAATACCCAATTTATAATATAATTTAATTGCTTTGCCTTTAGTATCTGCTATTCCTAATAATCTTTTAAATCCCTTTTTTTTATATAATTTAATAATTTCCTTAATAACATAAGTTCCAATACCTTTACTTTGAAACTCGCTTTTTATTACAAATTCTTCTCCAAATGCAACATCTCCAGGACACATAAATTTTGGATTAATACATATAAATCCAGCTACCTGATTATTTACTTTATCATTTACTTTAATTGTAAATAAATCATAAAACTTGCTATAAAATTTCATTTTTTCAATAGCTTTTCTTTCTGTCCAATTTTCATTGTAAGGAGGTTTAGACATTTCTGTTTTATACATTTTAGCAATAACCAAAAGATCTGCTTTAACCGATTTAATTAAATTTATTTTCATTTTTTCTTGTATCCAAATAATTTATTATATTCATCATGGTCCATTATGTCAAGGACAAAACAAATTACTTCTATTTCATCTCCACGAATTGTATAAAGTAATCTCCAGTAACCTGTTAGTTCTACCCTCCATAAATTTGGAATATTATACTTTTTAGGAATTAACTGTTTTTTAATGTTATCCCCATAAAAAGGATTTTCTTTCATTAAGTCAATTTTATTTTTTATTGATTTTAACAATTGAATTTCTTGTGAATTTTGCCTACCTGACTTAACTTGCATTCCTGCAATTTCATTTAATTTAATAAAAGATTCTTTGGCATCATCAATTAATATTACTCTTACAAGTTTTTTCATACTTCAATACCTCTTCTAATCAATTCATTAAGTTTTTCACGAGGAGTATAAATCCAAATTATACCTTTTGTAGAAATTAAAATCTTTCCACTCATCTGAAGATAATCAATAATTTTCATCAAAGTATTATGCATAATCTTTTTAGGCAATTTTCGTTTAAGCTCGGCTATTTTTATTACTTCTTTACTTTTTCTTAAAACATCTTCAACCATCAAAACAGTATTCAATGTTGGCGAATGTTCTAATCTTTGCTGAATTTTTGCTTTTACCATATTTATATAGTTTAGATATAAATATATACCTATTAAGAATATTTAAATGTTGTGTTTTTACTTTCATATAAAACTTTACATCTCATAACCATCTTTTCAACACATCCTATAAAGAGTTTAATTTACTATTAAAACATTTCGAACTATACTTATCAGCTAAATAAAGCTTAAAAATGAATTTTTTCTAACAATCTAATGGGAAAAAATTACTTATTGGTATTTGTTTTATTTTCAATCATAGAGATGCTCGTATTAATCACTTTGTTAGTTATCTACAAAAATAAAAAATCTCCTAAAACAAAATCTGAAATCGGAAATAACGCGGTGACTAAATCTTTAATTAGGCATCAAAAAGTTAAAAAATCTTCTCTAAAGAAATCTAAAAAGAAGATTATCAAAAAGAAATTACCAAAAATCTCAAATGTTAAAACCAAGAAAGAAAGTATTATCAAATCAAAAATCCCTATAAAACAAAAATTTGGAAAAGAAATTACTGCTGAAATTACCTTAGAAGATGAACCTTCTTTCAAAACTCAGTTGGATGAGCCAGAAGAAGATATTCAAAAAGTTAAAGATAATAAAATTAAATTACCATCAATCCAACTAGCTGAAAAAAAAGATATTGATGATGAAGAACCTTCTCAAGATGATGAAGACGAAGATAGTTTTGTTGTAGATTATAAAAACGACGAACCCCCTAAATTGGATGAAGAAGACGAAAAAGAAGAATATCTTTTATGAGCGTTTTCTTTTATTATTTTTTTCTAACTTATTTAATCTTTGATTAATCTCATCTATTTGTTTTTTGTTATTAATATCAAAAACCCATTCTAATAAAATCATTATAGGAAAAATCACTATTAATGTAAAAATAAACCCGCTAATTGTAAGCCTTTTCATTTGTTCAAAATCTAAATCGAAAAATAGGCCATGAATAATTGCAGCTATGGATAACAAAATAGAAATTATAAAAATAATCACTACTTGTCTTCCAATAAATTTTAAACTTTTCATCTTCCCCCCTCCAACCCCTTATTAAATTTCTCAACATTTTTAATTATCCTATTTGAAATTCTTTTTATTTCTTTAACATTGCCTTGCGTTGTGTCAGGAATTTTCCAAACAATTACCTTAGAGCCATAATTCTTGAAGAAATATTTTGGAACATTATTCGCAACAATAACTGTTATATCTGACCATCTCACTAAATTTTCTGTCAAATTTCTCGAGGTTCTGTCAACTTTTCCATTAAAAGATTTTATTTCTTTAACAACACTTGGCGCAACCTTTTTTCCAGTAACTAATCCAGCACTTTTAACTTGGATTTTTTTATTCATTTTAATTTTATTAAAATAAGCTTCAGCTATCTTGCTTCGAAATCTGTTGTGCTTGCATACAAATAGGATTTTTTTTGGTTTCATCTTATAATTTTCTCATATAACTCCTAATGACATTCCCCTTTTTAACTTTTTTATTACATTCACAATTTCCTGCGGAGAGCCTTGGCGAATGCCAGGCTCAAAGCCATTTATTGCGAACGAAGTGAGCCTATTATTATTTTTTTCTCCAAGGGCGGAAGAGGAGAATCGAACTCCCGTTTTGCGAGCTCTGCTCGTCTATCTCTATAAAACTTGCTTTGCAAGCAAATTTAGGAGAGGTTTTGCAAAGGAGAACCTTAGGTTCTCCTGCCGAGCCACAGTCACACGTTCTACCATTAAACTACAACCGCCATTAATACATTTAGTTAAAGAGAATTTAAAAGGTTTTGTAAAATTTCACTAAGAATGTCTTTTCTAATGATGCCGACAATTCCTAATATTTATCACAATAAATAAAAAATAATAAAGAAATAGTTTGCGAGCTTTGAAAGTTTGACTATTGTCAAATTCGGAGTTTGAATCTTATGATTCTCACTCTTCAGAAGATTCAGTTCCTTCAGAAGAACTGTCTTCACTCTCGCTCGATTCCTCGGAAGTAGCTTCAGTACTTTCCTCGGAAGAATCTTGTTTTTTTATTTTTTCTTCCATTTTACTTTAAAACGCTTAGCAAAAAACATTATATAAAAGTTTCCATATCTTTGAAATTATAAGTTTATGACAGATGTCCCCTGCTTACCAAAAATTAGTTCAACTCGAGCCCACACTCGAATTTATTATTCTTCAAAATTTGTCTGCTCGTGTAAACTCTCGCACTTCGTTCGAAAATTAATTACGACTTCAAATCCGACTAAGTCAGGATTTTCCGTCGAGAAAAGATGATAACAACATCTAATCTAAGGGAAAAGTGTGAGAGAAAACCACGGGTTGTCTTCATTCTGGATTAACAATTTCTTAGCGAAGAGCCTTGACGAAGTCTGGCTCGTAGCTATTAATCTTTGCGAAGCAAGAAAATTTACACATAAAATAAGGTGACAAATGTCATGAACCTGCACACACAAATATAGTTATATAACCCAATAATCCTTAAAAATTGATTATCTTCCTAATTCTATGGGATTCAATTATTTTCCTTTACTAATATTGGTATTTATTTTTATTATACCCTTAGTTAATGCTTCAGATCCAATCCTGATTTGTTTAGAAAAAAATCAAATTCTAAAATTTTCAGAATGCAATTCAGAAATAAGTGACAGAGTTTGCGACGTGACAAATGGGTGCAAATTTTGCGTTAATGAAATTGATAATGGGGTTTATTGTCCGCGAAATTTAAACGATTGCAATTCTGAAGGTTTAGCCTGCACAACAATAGAAACAGAATTTGTTGAAAACAATAATAACAATAACAACAATGATAATAACAATAACAACAACAATGATAATACTCCCTCAAATACTAATGATAATAACAATGGGGGCACTACTTCAAATACTAATGATAACCCAAAATCGAATTTTAAGATTCAACCAACAAGCGACGATGAACTAGAAGATAACACCAACGTGGTTCCAATTACAGGTTCAATAATCTCTAATAACTCAAAGCCCAAAACATATGTTCCATATTTCTTATTATTTACAATCATTGAAATAATTTTATTAGCAGGATTATTATTTTATTACAAAAAAAGAAATAACAAGATATTTAATTTAATGTAAGGTAAACATCTTAAGTATCCACCATATAAAAATTTGCTTGCTTCAAAGTCGCAAGTTATTGATGCTCAGAAATTCCACTTCGTTTGAATTTCTTCGTTAATAAAATCTTTAAGCGAAAAACTTGACGAAGTCAGTTTTAAGCCAATAATACGCGAGTGAAACGAGCGCAAATATTTACTTAGAAAGTAAACTTAACATTTTCCAAAAATTTAAAAACCCCTAATAGATGACATTATATGGTCTATAGAGATATGCACAGTGTAGAATAAGTAAGAACATGTTTTTATTGTAATGGTTTAGAAAATAGTTGCAGGCATTATATTCCTTCTGATACGCGAGTTTGTTTAACTAAAATAACTGTGAGAAATGATGTAATAAAACACAAGCGCGGAGAAAGAAATTTGACATACGATGCAGTTGCAGAATTCCTTGCATTAAGACAACAACATTAAATATTTAACATTCACTTAAAGAAATTCTCAACATTCTTCGCTTTCATAATAGCTGAAGCAACTAAAACTCCGTCACAACCTAATTCTTTCGCAGATTCAACATCTTTCGACGACGAAATTCCAGCGCCGCAAAGCGCCTTAATTCCAGAACCTTTTAACAAACGAGCAAACTTCTCGACTTTCCGGGATTTATAATTTGTAATCGACTTTCCTGAACCAATCAACTTCCTGTCTTCATAAGCAATTGCCCAAAGTTTAATTTTGAATCTCATAATTTTCTTCGCCTCGCCAATTGATTCAACGCAAACCAAAGTCTTCAAACCATTTTTACCGCACTTTTCCATAATTTTTTTCAAAACAGAAAAAGGAATTCTATGTTCAGAATGATTCAACAAAGTGCCAGAAGCTCCAACCGCCTTTACAGATTCAGCAGTCACAAAACCCGTCGTAGAACCAACATCTTTATTATTAACATGCTGTGCGAAAACATTTAACTTTGTCTGCGAATAAACAACATGGATGTCAGTCGCAGGAACACAAACTACAACATCTTTTCCTTTTGTCGCTTTCTCAATTTTCTTCGCCAAGTCCAAGACATCTTTTCCTTGTTTATAATTCTTAAAATTTACGACTATCATCTTGCCTCTTTTATTAAATTCTAAATCATCTGGACTTTAAAAAACCTTATAAAATAGATAAACATTAATTTGTATGCCAAAGAAAATAAAGAAACTTCTAAAAGGCGTTGGTGATTCTTCAGAGAAATTTAAAATTGAAAAAGAAATAATTAACTTTTCTTCATTGGATGAATTAAATAAAAAAGTTAAGAAAATTATAAGAATACCTTTAATATCAAAAAGAAAGAAAATACCTGGCGTTCCTCCGGGAACTTTAAGTTATTCAGGTGAAAAAAAAGACACGCCAGTTCATATCGACATGATAGATTTTACTTTTTCAAATCTTGTGGAGAAAAGAGTTAAGGATATAAAAGAATGTCTTAAAGTCAAGGATAAAAAATCAACAACTTGGATTAACGTTACAGGGTTGCATGATATATCGATTATTGAGGATGTTGGAAAGATTTTTGATATTCATCCTTTAATTTTGGAAGACATTTTGCATACTCATCAGCGTCCAAAAGTAGAATTTCACGAGGATTATATTTATTTTGTATTAAGAATAGTTTATGCCCAAGGTGAAAAAAAAGACATTCAATCAGAGCAAATTAGTTTCATCATAACTAAAAATTATGTTATAACTTTCCAAGAGCAGGAAAAAGATATTTTTGAAACTATAAGAGAAAGAATAAGGCATAAAAAAGGCCGCATTCGTGATATGGGAAATGATTACATGGCTTATTGTTTAATAGACACTATAATAGACAATTATTTTCCTGTGTTGGAAAAATTCGGAGATTTGACTGATAATTTGGAACAGCAAATTCTTGAAGATTCAGAAAAAAATACGCTAATTGAAATAAATTCCCTTAAAAGAGAATTAATTCTTTTGCGAAGGTCAATATGGCCCTTAAGAGAAGTAATCAATTCTTTACACCGAGATGAGTCAAAAATATTCACAGAGCAGACAAAAGCTTATCTTAGAGATGTCCATGACCACACCTTGCAAGTTATTGATAACATTGAAGCATTACGTGACGTAACTTCAGGAATGGTTGATATGTATCTTTCAACAGTCAGCAACAAAATGAACGAAGTCATGAAAGTCTTAACAATCATCGCAACAATTTTTATTCCTTTGACTTTCATCGCAGGAATTTACGGAATGAACTTCCAATACTTTCCAGAATTATCTTGGCGTTATGGTTATTTTATAGTTTGGGGAATTATGATTCTTGTTGTCGCAACAATGTTAGTTTATTTTAGAAAAAAGAAATGGATTTGAAATAAATTATGCCCAATTTCTATCACACTATTTATAAAATTACCTTCACTCTTAAGTCGCTCAGCCATATTTTTATGTTAACTCAGATTTATCAATTATCATCAACCACAATAAACGATTATCATTTTTTTGACATAAACAATCTCCCGAGCGAAACATTGTGATGAAATCCAATGTGAACGCTAAGGCGAGTGTAAATTCTCATCCAAAAATCTCTTTCCTCAATTTTTTACTAATCTTCAACGGCTCTTTTGCTTGCCAAACATTTCTTCCAATTGCTAATCCACTAGCTCCAGAGTTTATTATATCTTTAACATTTTTTAACAAATCTTTTTCATTTTTCTTAACTCCACCAGCAATTACAACTTTGCATCTTCCAGCAGATTTCACAGCCCATTCCAAATCTTTTGGTTTTCCATTATAATTAATCTTCACAATGTCTGCTCCAAGTTCTAAACCAGTTCTTGCAGCATAAGCCATATTCTCTCGCGAATTTGGATTCTTAACACTTTTTCCACGAGGATAACTCCAAAGAATCACCGGAATTCCTTTTTCATGCGCTTCTTTTTGTATTTCTGCAAAATGTCTGAACATGTGCGCTTCATGTTTGCTTCCGACGTAAATCGTAAACCCAACTGCTTTCGCTCCGAGTCTCAAAGCTTCTTTAACAGTACAAACCGGCTCTGAAATTGGCTCACCTCCTTGCAGCCGAGTTTTCCCATTTAACTTAACAATCAACGGAACTTTTGATTTTCTAATTTCTTTATTATATTTCTCAGCAATACCTTTTCCAAAAACAACGCCGTTAAACTTTCCTCGTCGGGCAATTTCAATAATATAAAGCGGATTAATATTCTTGTCATTAAAATCCGTCGGTCCATGCTCCATTCCTTGATCATAAGCCAAGAAAAGGGCTTTGTTGTTTCGCATTATGCGTGAGAGTTTTGTTTTCACCATCTTTTATGATAAAACTAAGAAGTCAATTCTTTTAAATTTATCTTTATTTAAAACAAATGATTGCCATTATAATTTTTCAAACCCACCTCAACCCATCAAAATCAAACTTAAAATCAATACATCCTTTTAATTTTCCCATTAATCTTTTTTTATTTGCTGTTAAAAATAAAATACTTCCACCGCCGCCAGCCCCGCAAACCTTTGCACCAATCGCGCCATTTCTCAAACCAAATCTAACATATTTATCAATTGTCTCGCCAACAAGTTTAGGATGCAACTTTCTTCTTTCATTTAATTCATCACTCATTAAATCTCCAAACCTATTCAAATCTTTTTTCTCTAATGCAAGTTTCATTTCTTTGGCAATATCTCTTATTCTCATCAACCCCGTTGTGAACTTCCCTTTCATTAAATTACTTATCACATAATTATTCAATTTAGAAGCAACATGCGGTTTTTTTGTATAATATAAAACCAGGCTTTCTTCAAATTCTTTTAAGAAATTTCCTTTTAGTTTTATCGGCGTGACTTTAACTTTATCTGCATTAAATTCAAGAAAATTTATTCCTCCCAACGCACCAGCATACTGGTCTTGTTTTCCTCCGATTTGTCCAAGCGACTGCTCAATTTTGTAAACTCTCTCAGCAAGTTTTATTTTGTCTTTCTCATCAGAAATTAACGCAAGCCAAACTAAAGTCATAACTCCTGATGTTCCAAGTCCACTCGACGTCGGCACATCTGCATGATATTCTAACTTCACACCACCATTCGTCGCCTTCAGCGTCCCATGAACATACTTATTAATAGCACAATTCAAAACAGCACCGCCAAGTTCTGTGAATGGATGAATGTCAGTCGTCCCTCCAGCAAAATCTACTCGAACAGGCGCAATAACTTTTTTTATCACCATCTTTTTATAAAACAATTAAGAACTTAGGGATTATAAAGTTTTTGAGAGTGTAAGTCAAGTTACTAACTTAACATTTGCATTCGCAGGCGCATGTCATTATAACTCATAATCGACTTTAACTCACATCCAGACTTTGTTATCAATAATAAATTTGTCAAAACATAAACGCTCAGTCAGATAACATTCACTTAAAAACTTTTTAACGAAGAAATTCAAACGAAGTGGAATTTCTGAGCATTAATAACTTGCGACTTTGGAGCCGAGCAACTTCACGAGAACTAATTTGAAATATTAATAACGAGTGGGGTTGGGAGCAAGCAAATAATTTGTAAGTGAAGCGAGCAGTTTATTTTATTTCTCCAATAACGTTCCCGCCCCCAAAACTCCCGCCTCATTCAGCTTTGTCCAGACAATCGGCGTCTGCTCCCTAAAAATCAAATACTTCCGAACTTTCTTTTTTATCTTAAACAAAAATTCATTTCCAGTTTCTCTAACTCCTCCTGCCAAAACAACAATTTCTGGATCAAATGCGTGAATCAGTGACGCTATTCCCATACCAAGATAATCAGCTGTTTCATCAACACTTTTTTTGGCCTTGGAATTATTTTTCATCTTTAACAAATCAATAATTTTAAGCTCTTTGCCAAACGTTTTTTTTGTTCTTCTTATTTGTCCATAAAAACCAGCATAATACTCCATATCTTTTCCATCTTGGATTATTATATGTCCTAGCTCTCCGCCATTTTCTCTTCCTTTATACAATTCACCGTTAATTACAACTCCTCCTCCAATTCCGGTTCCCAATGTCAAAATAATAAAATTTTTATAATGTTTTCCAGCCCCATAATTTAATTCAGCCAGAGCAACACAATTAGCATCATTTTCCACAACAACTTTTTTCCTAAATTTTCTTTCCAAAACTCTTTTCAAATTAAAATTCCTTAATGGCAAATTCGGCGGATTAATAATTACCCCATTTTTCAAAGGCCCAGGCGAAGCCACTCCAATTCCCTTAACTTTCCATGAATCTAATTTAGAAATTTCAGAAATCATAACCTTAATCAATTCCCTGCTTGTCTCAGGCGTCCTGACTTTATTAAATTTTAGAATTTTATGCCCTTTAACTAACGCAACTCTAAGATTAGTTCCTCCTAAATCAACTGCAATAGTTTCTTTTTTGAACATAAAATAATTAAGTAAGATGCTTATTTAAATTATTTGATATCATTCGCTCCAAAGTCGCTCAGTCATCTCTGCCACTTCAAAATCGCCTTCGGCAGATTTTTCCGTTAAGATGTAGTTAATTCATAAACCAACCTAAAAGTATCTTGATATTAATAATTTCCTGAGTGTAGAGCCGTGTGTTAAGCCGAGCAACTTTGCGAAGGAGAAATTGAATAATAAATTACCGAGCGGGGTTGCGAGAAGGCTCGGAACGCTTAGCGAGCTTGCGAGCCTAATTAGAAAAATACGAACGAAGTGAGTCTAACTTTTAAACAACCCTCTCCACAACTTTCTTCTTATTTCCTGAAGCAGCATTTTTTATATTCTTAATCGTCGTATCTAAAACTCTTTGCAGCGCGTTTTTTGTATTAAATGCATTGTGAGGTGTAATCAAAACATTATCGCGTTTCATCAACTCAGTATTTTCCATTAAATTAATAAAATCTTGTCTTGAAAACTTTTTAGAATATAATTGACGCTCTTCTTTAAGCAATTCTTCTTCTTCAAGAACATCCAATCCAGCTCCTTTCAAAATTCCTTTGTCCAAAGCCAAAATTATTGCTGCACTATCAACTAAATCTCCTCTTGCAGTGTTTATCAAAAAACTTCCTGGCTTCATTAACAAAATATTTTTCTTATTCAAAATATGATAAGTGAATTTATTCAGAGGCAAATGCAAACTTACAATATCAGAATTTTTTAAAAGCTCGTCGAGAGTTTTGACATATTTAAAACCCAAGCGTTTCGCCAACTTTTTATCCTGGCTTCTATTAAATGCCAAGACATTCATTTCAAATCCTTTTGCCATTCTCGCAACATGACTTCCTATACTTCCCATGCCGACAATTCCAATTGTCTTTTCCTTCAAATCAATTCCCTGCAGCTCTTCTGTTGAAAATTTTCCAAGCTTAGTTAAATTAATGCTTTTATACAAATTTTTCGCCAAAGCTAAAATCAAAGCAAACGCGTGTTCAGCGACAGTGTTCTCACCATAACGAGGAACATTATAAACAGCAATATTTCTTTCCTTGCACGCTTTAATGTCAATATGGTCATATCCCGTCGACATTGTTATCACTGCTTTTAATTTTTTGAATTTAGAAATAACTTTTTTATTAACTTTTGATTCTATAAAATTAACAACAACATCAGCATCAGAAACTTTATCAACACTTTCCTCATCTAACTCACCATCAGAAAAAACCAAATCATGTTCTTTAACCTTGCTGCTAATATATTCCTGTTCCCATTTCTCAACTTCGAAAATTGCTATTTTCATTGTATCACCTTTTATTTTATTAAGAACTAATAGATTAAAAACTTTCACTTTTTGCAACTCTCCATAAATCATCAAAGAATTGTGAGAATGAATCCGAGATTGGTTTTGATTTGATATGTATGCAGGTTAATTCTTCTTCATAAGAGAATATGAAAACATCATTATCAATTATTAATACCGCTGACGGCGTAAAAGATAGAATCTCCCTGACTTCAGTATACCTTAATTTTTTATAAAATTTCCAATAATCAGTATTCTTATCTGAGAAAATAATCTCCGCCTTCTTTCTTAACTTTACTCTCTCAGTATGCCAAGCCCTCCAGAAATTATTAAATCTGTCTTCTTTGTTAGAAGTCAATCCCATTATTTTTATGATTTTACCTTTTTCTAATGAGTTATATACAATAGGTTTAATTCCTCTTAATCCCTTTATTAGAGAAACATTTTCTAATTTGTGTTTGTGTTCCTTAAGACTTTTAAGTTCAGGTAGAATTTTCTTAAGCTCCTCTTCTTTTTTGTTTAGCTCATTTTCTTTATCCTTAATGTATTCTATTAGCATCTCTGGTTCGTTTGCAATGAAATTTTTTACTCCGTTTTCTATAATAGATTTGACTAACCCTTTGCGAATTAATTTTTCAAGTGTTTCGTATATTTTTCCTCCGGATATGTTTGCTTCTTTCACAATTTTACTGCTTGTAGCTTTTCCTAGTTTTAGAAGAGAAAGATAAACTAAACTTTCATTACTTGTTAAACCGCAAGCTCTCAATAAATCTTCATGCACCATACATACCACAAGGTGGAAGGACGTATTTAAAAGTTTAGATTTTTCAGAGGAAGTATGGAAAGTGAAAACTTAGAGGTAAGATTAAGTGATGAAGAAAGAAATGAACGTTCTTACTTAGAAGGAAAACTAAGTGCTTATCGTCAAGTTGATGAGCTGGCTAGAAGTGCTGTAGAAGATATACCTCCTGGTTGGAAATCTGGTCTCTCGTGTTTTAACCAACCTAGAAATATACAAAGATCACTGGATATATTACCTACTTATGACTATCGTGGAGCTGGGTTACAACTTAGTAAAATATTAGAAGGAAAAAAAATAGGAGATAGCCCCTATTTCTATCTTGCAGTAGAAAAGGATGTCACAAGATTACTTACTTATGATATAGTTTTAAAAAAGATTGCAGATCTGACTTTTCAACCTCATAAAGAGAAAACTTCCTTTATTAGTAGAATTTTAGGTAAACTACTTCCCAATTTTTATTATCCAGCACCTTAAACTTAAATGGTAGAAATTTTAGAAGAAAAGTTAAGTGATGAAGAGGGAAATGAGAATATTTCTCTTGGAGATTATACTAGAAAGTCTGTAGTAGGAGCAGTTTATAAGCTTGCCTGCTGAAAGAAAACTCCACACTTAAGTGATGAGTGAATT
>CAYXNP010000015.1:0-26540 GCA_964466575.1 Candidatus Woesearchaeota archaeon
TAATTTTGAGTTAGCACGTGGACGCCCCTGACTTTAGTCTGTGGGTAGTTCACATTCAAAGTATTTTAGAATATTTGAGCAGAGATCCAATAAGAACGAGAACTTTAACAGGAGAAATTAAATCTCGAGGTTTGGATTATTCTATTAATAGGATATTTCCTTTAAATGATTTTTTTAATGGTTCTTTGAGTTATTTAAGAAGATTAAAAGTAAGTGAAGATTTCATAAGAAATTTCTCAAGAGAATTATCCAGGGATGTTCTATTCGCAGATTAAATCTTCCTAACTGGATACTTTGCGCCGCAAGCAAGGCAGTGTTTTATTGTGACACTTGTATCTGAATCTTTAAGCAATTCTGTGTCGGGTTTGCCGCATTCTTTACATAAAACAAATTCTTTAGCGTATTGTTCGATTTTTGCGTTTATCTTTGCTGAAGGCACTTTGTTGTTTAAAATTAGCCATGTTCCGTCGATTTGGCCCGAAGTTGCAAGTTCTTTTAGAATGAATTTTTGGAAATGTTCTGGTTTTCTTCTTAAATGATTTGCTATATTCAGGAAGTTTGTTAAGATTGTTTTTTTACCTTCAACTCTTCCCTCGATTTTCGGGATTTCGAATCTTTCAGTAGAAGTGTCAACTTGTTTGACTTTTGAATATGCTTCGTCTAAGAGTTTTTCGTAATTACTTGTCATGATAATTTTAGATAATTGTGTTTTTTAAAAGTATGCTTCGCTTCGCGAATTTATCTATGGCTCAGAAATTCCGCTTCGTTTGAATTTATTCGCTGGATGAAGATTAATGTGATAATATTTTTTAGGGATTGTTCTTCTAAAGATGGATTTTTTTGGAAAGGAGGGGATAAATTGGTTTAGGAAGATTCGTTAAAAGCAAAACTTATAAACTCTTTTTACATATTCTTTTTATGGTTTTCAGCATAAAGAATCTTGTTCTTGGAATTGCGATTTTTATATTGACAATTTCTGTTGGTGTTTATGGAATTTCTACTCTTTATGGTAAATCTCCAAATCAAAATGATTATTGTCCCTATATTTCTACTCAAGAAGAATGTGTTGCTGAAGGTTATGAATGGATTAACAATACTTATTATGACGGGCGATATCCAGCAAAACCTGTTGTTGTTGACGCGACTGGATATTGCGAGGTTTATAGAAAATGTCAAGAGCCTTTTGAAAAAGCACAAGAAAAATATCACCGAAAAGTTTTCTTAACTGCTTTACCTCTTGGAATAATTATTATTGCCGTCGGTGCAATTGTATTTGGCTTAGAAAGTGTTGGAGCTGGTTTGATGTTGGGAGGAGTTGGAATAATTCTTTATGGGGTTGGAGGATTCTGGAGATTTACTGAAGATTGGTTGAAGTTTGTTTTGTCTTTAGTTGGGTTAATTATAGTTATATGGATTACTTATTTTTGGAATAAAAGAATTGGGAAGTTGTTAAAGAAGAGGAAATGAATTTGCTTCGCTTCGCGAAGATAGTGATGGCTCATGAAGACAACCAAGGTTTTCTCTCACACACTTTCCTTTTAATACTTCGTTTAGACTTTTCGCTGGAGACAGAGTTAGGGTAATAATTTTTGATAAGTTGTTTTTTGGTTAACTTTTTATTACTTGCGAACGAAGTGAGCCTAATTTAAAGATATAAAAATAATAATCCTTGAATTAATCCTATAACTCCTCCCAAAATTCCTCCAGATATTTCTATGAATCTTAATTCTTTTCTTATTACTTTTTTTATTAGAATTTCTAGGTCTTCGTTTGAAGTTTCTCTTATTGTTTTTTCTATACTTTTTTTTAGAGCTGCGTCTATTTTTTCTCCTATGATTGGAATTTTTGCAATCTTTGAATAAGCCGGAGGAAGAATTAAGTTAATATGCTTAGCGATATTTTCTGCGAGTTTGTCTTTTCTTTTTGGAATAACACCATGAAGCAATCCGCCAAGTTTTGGAGTGTGAGGATGAAACAGCATGTAAATAGCGACGGCGTTTGTGAAGTAGCCAATTATTGCGCCGATGATTATAGAGGTTAGGATAATGTATATGGGTTGCATTTAAAAGGTAAGAGAGAGAGGTTTATAATATTTTACTTCGCTTCGCGAAGATGCATGCTCACTTCGTTCGCAGATTAAATTGAATTTTGTCTACTCGCGCCCACGTTTTGTAATTGGTAATAAATTTGTCAAAACGTAAACGCTCGCTTCGGACACGACAAAATTAGGGGAAAATTGTTATCGCGGAAAAGATTCTTGAATATGTTGTTAATAGATTTATTGATTAAAATGTTTTAATAGAACACGAGCGTCAGCGAGTGTAATTTTTTCTTATCCAAGAAATCTCATTACGTTTGATGTCTCGGTTATTTTTTACTTCGCTTCGCGAATTTATTAATTGCTCGAAGCCAGACTTTGTCACTGCTCGCGACCCCACTCAAACAAAGTTTTGAGGCGCCACTCGTGAAATCGCTCGTCTCCGCGAAGAAATTGTTAATGGGGAAGGATTTAAAATGTAACTGAGGATTATTGTTATTTTTTGTCATCATAATGTTTTTAGTGGAACATCATGACGAAGTCTGATATGGAACGGCAGAGATGAGCGAGCGACTTTGGAGCGAGCGTATTTTTCTTTTTATCCGAGCCATCTCACTTTCCCGGGCCTTGGCTCAAAAATAGTTCCTTCTTCGAGCATTCGTTTTATTTCGGCGTTAATTATATCTGGCGAGGCCTCGCGGACTTCGAGGATTATTTTATCTATTTCGATGCCGCCGTCTTGTTCAGATTTTTTTATGAGTGTTAAGATTTTATCTTTGACCGCTATTGTTTGAGAAGAGTTTTGTGGAGCAGGTGTATTCTGGTTTTTTTCTTTTTCAATTTCTAATTTTCTTACTAAAAGATATTCTGAAGACATTTCTTTAACGATTTCCGGCTGAATGTAAACTTCGTTGTTGAAAGACCTTAATGTTCCAATGCATAAGACAGTTTGGCCTTGTGAAAAAGGTGTTAATCTTTCAATGTCGTCTCCAAAAGCTTTTAGACTGATTTGTCCTGAGCCGTCGTCGATTTTTGAGAAAATGTATTTTTTTTCGCCTTCAGATTCATATTTTTCAATTATACTTCCAATTATATTTACACGAATAATTTTTTTATTGCCTAACTCTAAAAATCCAAATCTTTCTTGATTCATTATTGGTTTGCCTATTAAGACATCTCCGATTCTGAGTTTGAATGCTACGTTTCTTTTGAATTGGTCTTGTTCCGGCATTTTATTTTTACTATTTATTCAATTCATTTACTGGTTTATCAACTTTTCCATTAATTGCACATACATGAATATATCTCGAATACTTACAAACCATTTTTAATTTATCTCTTGGAATGTATTGTTCTCCATTTGATCTTGTTTGTTCGTGAAGTAAACATCTTGGATTTTCTTCTTTTTCTCCATAAAAACCTCCCCAATAAGAACATTCTCCAATTTTAAGAGAATTTTCTATAGTCATTCTAGCAATTTCCATAAATTCATTTTGTTTTAATCTTCTCATTTTACGTTTTTTGAACATAGCCTCTTCGAGGGCGAAATATATCCCCTGAAGAATTTAATTTATTTATTGCGTCTTCAATTTCTTCTTTTTTTAATTTTCCTTCAAGTTCTTTTTCAATTTCTTCGACTGGAATTAATTTTCCTAATTTATCTTCAAGTTCTGTTATTGTGTTTCTTACAAGTATTATTTTATTTCTTTGAGATGTTCCAATTCCAGAAGTTATTCTGTCGATGTCAAAAGATTTGCTTTCATAATCATAACCGACTTGCATTAAGTAATATTTCATTAATTCAATTGCGATTTTTGCGTCTTCGATTTTTACTTCTTTATTTAATTTGATTTTTGCTGATGCTTCTGACATTCTGATTAATGCACTGAGTTGTCTTGCTGAAATTGGAATTGGGCGAGTTGCTGCTTCGGATGAAACTGGTGCATTACGCAAGGTTACATAAAATCTTTTTATTTCTTCAACTGCTTCATTGGTTAAAAATGGTTTAATTCTTTGTTTTGCATATGCAACGTATTTTCTAAATAATTCCCTATTAATTAACATTGATTCTCCTTCTGTCTGGTGTTCAAGTAAAACATGAGTTGCGATTGCTTCGTCTTTTTCTCTATTTGGAATATCCCTCAATGTGAAAATTACGTCGAAACGATTTATTAAAGTTGGGGGAATGTCAATTTGCTGCGCGATTGATTGATATGGGTCGAATCGCCCGAATTTTGGATTTGCTGCTGCGAGAACTGATGTTTCTGCACGAAGAGTTGCCTGAACATTTGCTTTTGAAATTGTGACTGTGTTGTGTAAAATCATTCCATTTGAGATAAATGTATGATAGGGTTCAATCGTCACATCATAAACCCATTTAGTTCCCTGGTTTTTTATTTTTGAAACTTCTTTAATTTTTACCCATCGAGAATAGCCAAAAGCTAATTTTTGTAATTCTATAATTTCTTCTCTTATTTTATTTGCTTCTTCAGTATTAAGTTGATTCGCTTTTTTTATAGCAATATTAACTAACTTTTGTAGAAATATTCGCTGTTTCTCGACGTGTAAATCAATAGAATGCCCAACTTCTTTTCTCGCTGATATATTTAATCTTTTAAAAATTTCATTTATTTTTTCTGTGCAGTTTGGAATTAAATCTCTAATTGTTTTGTATGATTTTTCTTTTTCTAAGTATTCTTTTAATTTTTGTTTTTTATGTTGAGATAAAAAGCTGATGTTTAGCAAAAATTTGCTTAAATTTTCCTGTCCTGTAATGTCTAATCTCCAAACATTTTTATCTTTGAAAATGGAAGATTGAATCCCAAATCTTAATAATAAATCAGACATTTGTTCTTCTAATTCTTTATTTTCTGAAACAAATGAAATTCTGCATCCATTTCTTTTTTGGTGAGAAACAGAACCATCTCCGTCGTATAATGCTCTCAAAAGATATTTTATATTTTCTTCAGGCATTTGCATTATTTGTTCAGGTATTTTCTTTATTTTGCCTTTTTCAAGTAATTTTGGATCAATTTCTAAAATTTTATTAACAACTTCTTTTGAAATTACTCTTACTGAAATAGATTTTCCTCTTTTTGTCGTGATTGGTTTAATATTAAAATATTGTTCAATTGCTGATTTATAATCCTGAATTAACTTTTCATCATTATTGCAAAATTGAATTCCTGTTTTTTTGCCTCTGTTTAGTTCATAACATCCGTCGCTTAAATGATATCCCAGGATTTTACAAAGCAAATCATTTTCTTTTTTATAATCTTTTGTTTTAATTTTTATTTCAGAGGGGATTGGGAAAAATTCTCCTTGTTTTAATTTTTCAGCGGGAATTGTAATTATTTTCCCGTTTTTGACAGCCCAACAAGGATGTTCTGGAGTTACAGTAATTTCTCTTCCATTAGTTAATTTAATTTTTACAAATTCTTTTGGTGCAACATGTCTGCTTACTCTTACTGCTTTTAATGGAAAGTGGTTTTGAAAATCCGTTGAAAGGAGTTCTATATTTTCTACTGGAAGAATTTCGCAGTCTTTTCCTTGATAAACTTTTTCTTTGTTTTTTTCAATTAAATCATTGACGAATTTTCCAATTTCAACTTCTTTTCCATCTGAAAGTAAAAGTTTAAAGTCTGGTAACATACATTGCTGCTCCATCGCTTCGTGCATTGCACTTCTATCACTTGGGTCCATTTTTTCTAATTCATCAATACATACAAGTCCTTTGTTTGCCAAAACTATTGCGCCGGCTTCTAAACTCCATCCGCGTAAATATTCGTCTCTTACAACAGTTGCTGTTAGGCCTGCTCCTGATGCAGATTTACCGACGACATATCTTCCTTTTGGAGAAATTCCTGCCATAAATGTTAATGTTACTGATTTTGCGACTCCTGGATCACCCACTAAAAGAATATGGATGTCTCCTCTTGATTTTTGGCCATCGCTGTGAGTTTTTTTTACACCCCCAAATAATTGCAATACTAATGACCTTTTTATTTCTTCATAACCAAAAACGCTGGGTGTTATGCTTCTTGCCAGCTTATCGAATATTTTTGGGTCTTGCGACATTTCTATTATTTGTTGTTCGTCGTCATCTGAAATTTTTAACTCATCGAATGTTTCTTCTAACGGGATTAAGTTATTTGCTTCAATTGCGATTTCGAATCTTGTTGATAAGCCGCCTGTTTGTAATGGCACTGGAACTTCTTTTAATATTCCGATTCCCATGACTCTGCTTCCAGGGGTTGTTTTTTCTTCCATTCGCGGTTCTACGAGATCTTCTTTTAGGAAAACATTTATTCGTTTTGGCTGTTCTCCACCAGTTAATGATTCAGGGGATTCTTCAATTACTAAACGCTGCGTGTCGACCATTTCTTTGCTTAAAAGTTTGAAACCTCCCCGTCTTCCGCACGAGCAGCGGGATGGTTCTCTGAATTTTTTTTCCATTTGTAAAACCGAAATAATTGTTCCGCAAGAAGGGCATTCAAATTTTGAGTTTACAACTTGCGGCCGAACATCTGAAGCTTGCCGTACGATTCCCTCTATCATTATTAATGAGTTTAAATTTCGTGAACGGATATTTCTTATTTTTATTAAGTGAACGTCAGGGATTTCGGCTAATCTGACTCTTGCGTCTTTTACTAAACCTGATTCTTCAATTGCAATTTCTAAGAGTCTTAACATTTCTTCCGGGTTTGTGATTAGTTCGTCGGAAATTTTATTTGAGAATTCTGTTAAATGAAGGAAATTTACTTCTATTACATTGCTGCCTCTTCTAATTGAATCTCCGAATTCTTTTTTATATGCATCAAAAAAGCTTTTTGCTTCAATTATAAGTTCGTCTTTTTTAGCGCTTTTTTGTCCACTCTTTTCTTCACCCATATTCGAAAAATGGTTGTTTTGTTTTTATAGATTGTTGTTAAAAATTGTATGTTTTGGATGTTGGAGAGTAACTTGGAGGGAGTAAAAGATGATATACTCTCCTATAATTATTTTTATAAATGTTTTAATTATGTATGTGAATGTCAAAACAAGCGTCAATTGAACAATCAACAGGAGAGATTTATGGTGTGAATGTTTTTAATGGGAAAAGGAATTATGTTAGGTTTCATACTGGCGAGGATAACAGCGGATTAGTTTTTCGAGTTAAGAATGAGGAGTTTCCTGCGAGTTTGGATAAATCATTTGAATATAAGCCTGCGTGGGCGTTTTATTTAGCTGGTTGTATTTCTGTAAGAGGAAGAGATCAAAGGGCAGATCATGTAGAGCATCTTTTGGCTGATGTAGGTTCTGCTGGAATTGATAATTTAGTTATTGAACTTTCTGATGGAGTATGTCCAAGATTTGATTATGATAATAGCGAGGTGTTTGAGATTTTGACTTCTATAAGAAAAGAAGGGAGTTCAGATAGGGTTTATCTTAAAGTAAATGGTGATTTGAGTAATAAAGAAAGAAATGTGAAAGATGAAAAACGCAGAGATGGGCTGCATGTTGAACCAGCTAAATATTTTTTTATTGATTATACTGCCGGTTTTCCGCATAATGCAGTTGGCGAGCAACATCATAGATTTAATGTTTCTGAAATAAATTATAGAGAAGAAGTAATGCAAGCAAGGCCGATATTTTTTATGCCGCCAATTCCGGAAGGTATTCTCCGGAGATTTATTCAACCATGGTTTGGTATAACTGATTCAAATGCTTTGTTGATTGGAGGAAAAGAAGAAACGCGATATAGAAATAAAGTTCATCCTGAAGGCCTTTATGGCAGAGACGAATTTGTAAGGCATAAAGTACAGGATGTTCTTGGAACTTTAGCTCTTTTAGGAAAACCATTTAAAGAATCTGGGTTTTTCTTTTATAAGACAGGTCATGAATTTGATTTGCACGCTTTAAGGACATTGAGAGATAGGGGTTGTTTTGTTGACGCTTAGTTATAATTCTTCAACGCAATTTTTATGTTCTTGCTAAGCTGCTGCATTGAATCTTCTAATTGCTGTTTGTTTTTTGTTCCTGTGCAAACGAGTTTTCCATTTGAGAAAAGCAAGAAAGTTGCTGATGGTTCAACGAGTTTGTAGACTAAACCTGGAAATTGTTCTGGTTCATATTCGGTGTTTTCTAATTCTAATGCTAAGAAATTTAAATTGAGTTTTAAGTTGATGCTTCCTGATGCGACAATATTTTGAACTGTAATTTTTGGTTTTGCTGTAATGTTTACGTTTATTTTTCTTAATTGTTTTATTACTGCGTCAATCACTTGTTTTACCTGCGCAATTGATTTTGTTCCAGTGCAAACGAGATTTCCAGACGAGAAAACTAAAACTGCTGATTTTGGTTCTTTAACTCTAAGAACTAAACCTGGAAAAGTTTCTGGATTGTATTCTGTGTTTGGCTGGGTTCGAGCAAGTTTTGTTAAAGGAACAGGTTTTCCTAATGACGCAGTCGCGACAATATTTTGAACTTTGTAACTACTTGTTGATGTTGTCATTTTGTCTTAAATCTAAAGAAAATTTACCTTTATAAAGGTTTTTTATTATGGGTTTTATATAAAAGTAACAGATATATGTGCTAGGATTATCGAAAAATTACTTCTCACTCACGCTCGAAAATTTATTACGACTTCAAATCTGTAAGGCACCTATGTCATTAACCTATACAATTTTAGAAATTCTTTTGCTCCAAAGTCGCAAAACTATCATATGTTGATAATTCAAATACCATTATCTAAAACACAATTCATCTTCAGAATTTTAACATTCACAACTTCTTCCAGTGGAAAATCATGACGAAGTCTGATTTGGAGCAAGAGATATCTTTGCGAAGTAAGAAAATTTACACATAAAATATTATCAATAATAAAAATTTTCTTCTTCTTGTTTTTTGTTTTTTATTAAGTAGATTACAAAAATGGCAGCGACGATTAATATTAATCCGATTAAAACAATTATTAATATTACAATAATCCAAATTTTATTTTGTTTGTATTCGCATGTTTGTATTGTATTTGGTTTTGAATCTGTTGTTCCGCAAGTATTTATGTCAGTGCAGGATTTTGTTTGAGTTTCGTTTTTAGGGCATGTTGATGGCTGCCAGTTTGTGCAATTCCATTTTTCAGTGCATGATGGTGGGGGAGGAAATACTGAACAAGATTGATTTTCAAATTTATTTGGAAGGCAAGTGTTTAAGTCCTTACAGGTTCTATTTTGATTATCGTTTATACATGCACTCCAACCAGTACAATTAAAAAATGGTTCACATCCTGGAGCAGGTCCTAAAAATTCTTCTACTGCTGAATTTGTTAAACCTGAAATTGTGAAAGTGTTATTTGATAAAGTGCATGTATATCCGCCTCCTGATCCAGGACAGGAAAGGAGTGTTTCACTTGTGCCATTGCAATCTGAATCGATTTCGTTAATTGAATTTATTTTCATGTTTTTTACACAAACGCTATTTGTTGAGTTTTCTTTTTGGTCAACATAAATTGTTTTACTTGCTGGAATTCCGTTGATGATTAAATAGCCGTTATTTGAAGAAGATGGTTGTTTTTTGATTGAAATATTTCTTAAGTTTAAGGGCGTTGCGAAGTTCCAAGATGATTGGACTTTTAATTTACTTCCATCTAAAATTTTTATATTTTGTGTGCTCGTATAAGTTTTAGATAAATTTAATCCTGATTCATTAATTTTAAAATCTAAATTTATGTTTGATAAATCAATGTTTGATAAATTTCCGATGATGCCATTGTTGTCGTAGTCGCAGTCGAGTGTTTGGTTTGAAGGACGAGAAGTTTCGATTAGACATCTCTTAGTATCATTGAACCACCTATTATATGTTTCAGTAATTTTGCATTGTTCGTTTATAGATGTCCAGTTTGAAATACAGGATGTATCAAATATAAGGAATTGATTCATTGTGTAGTTGGCTTGCACAAATAGGTTTGAAGAAATTGTGCCTGTAGCAGTTTGTTGATTTTCATTTGAAATGTAAACTATCATATTTGGATCTTCAGATACTATTGCTTCTACCCATGTTCCTGGATTTATCTTAAGATATTGTGAAAATTCTGCTGTTGCATTTTCTATTGATAATGGATTAGAACGTAATTTAGAATGTAAAGAAAGAATTAATTGGGTATCTAAGAAATTTCCAGATTGAATTGCATTTAGGTAAATTGGGGTGAAATTTCCTTGCGTTGCTAGAATTCCTTCCCCAAACAAAACGAAATTAGATAAGATAAATGCTTCTTCTCCTTTTATTTTGTATGCATAGAAGTATTCACAAGCTGTGTCGTTATCTTTTACTATATTAATGTTTGATGAATTTTCGTAGAATATTGCTTCCCAAGAATTGCTCACTTGTTCGTTAGAACAATCTGTTGGCAAAGGGATGTCTGGTGGCGCCAAAGAAGGTGCAGAAGGTGGAAGAGTAATATATTCCAATAAAATTCCTAATACAATTAATCCAATAACTAAAGATGCAGTTATAATTGCATTCCTCTTACCCCTTTTCATATTATTGCATGATTTTTAGGTTTATAATTTTTTAGATTAATGTAGCAGAGAATTTCCCTATGTAATAAGTAATGATTATTACTATTATCGCGATGATGAGATGTTCTATTATTACACTTGCAGGGTTTTTTCTGTGTTGTTTTGCTATGTAATAACTAAATAAAATCAAAAGAATTAAACCGAGAATTATGCCTGTGATTACTGCAGCTTTAAGACTAAGCAATAAAATTGGAATGATGAAAATTATTGCGAAGATGAATTTAAAGAAAAATGTTGAGATTGAATTTTCCCAGATTTCTTTTGTTGTAATAGATTTGCTTCCGGATTCTTCGGAGATGTGCACGCCGAAACCGTCTGAAAGAGCGTCGGCAATTGCTATTACTAAAATTCCTGCGAGAACAACCGCTTTTGAATTTGTCGAGGAATATAATCCGATTATTAATCCAAGAGTTGTAATTATCCCTGATGTTAATCCGAATCCTAAACCTTTTCTTATCGAGAGTTTCATAAAATAGGAAGGGGAAGATTGTTTATAAAATTATTTAGAGAACTGCTTCTTGAACTTGAATTTCTCCTCTTTCTCTTCTATTAAATAAGTCTATAGCTTTGACTGTAACTGATAAAACATAATCAACTAAATCTCTTCTGGAAGGAGTTTTTTCATCTTCTACAGTTATACTTACTCCCATAAGATGATAATCTTCTTCAAGTCTTGCAATTAATTCTAGTTTTTCTTTAAATAACAAATTGCTATTTTTAAAATAATTCATAGCTTCTTCATAACCACTATCATCAACAATTCTTCTGAATTCATCGTAGTTAAATTCTTTTCGCATATTCTATTGAAATTTATTTATTATTTAAATATTATTGTGATAATTAATTTAGCACTCACTTTGTTCGTGTTATTTATTGGCTCAGAAATTCTGCTTTGCTTGAATTTCTTCGCTAAAAAGAAAATTAATGTGAAAAATTTTTAATCATTGTTTATCAGAATATTTTACTATTTTAGTTAATAAAAAAGAAATTGACAAATAAGCCATATCTCCAGTTTCTTTTTTTATTACTGGCTCAATTACTTCTTCATTTTCTTAAAAATTCAAGTTGCCCAACCCAACTCGCTTCGCTCGTGTCCGCAAACCCTATTTCCTAAAATTTCAAAGAAATTTTAGTTAGCTTGAATTTTTAATTATCTTTAAATCTTCGCCAATAATTGGCTTTGTTGAAGATTTTTTTTGAGAATTTTTTGAGTTAGTAATCGCCCACTAAAGCCTGTCTTCGACAGGCAACCCACCCTCTTTTGTGCTTTGCGTTGCCAAAATTTTACCTAACTCAAAAAATTTATATTTTCAACAAAGCCCCAATAATCTATCCATATCTCCAATTTCTCTTTTGGTTTTCAAAATCTTTTTTTACTTCTTCTAAAGATGCGGCGTCGCTTGGTGATTTATCAGGGCGCAATGCTGTGAATCGCGGGAATCTTAACGCGAAACCGGATTTGTAATTCGGCGAGTGCTGGATTTCTTGATATGTAACTGATAAAACTATTTTTGGTTTTATGTCAACGTTTTTCCCGTGTTCTTTTTCAATATGCGGCTTTATGAGTTTTGTGAGTTCTTCGAAAGATAATGTGTTGTCGTCGCCTATTTCAGTTTCTTTTTCTTTTAATCCTGTTGAAACTTTTCCTATTTCTAAGAATTCTTTTTTATTTTTGTCATAGCATGCAATGTTGAAACTGCTTAACCATCCGGAACGTTTACCGCGACCGTATTCTGCCCCAATAATTACAACGTCTAAATCTTTTTCTTCGGGTTTTATTTTCAACATATTTCCTACTCTTCTTCCGGGTTTGTACGGCGCGTCGAGATTTTTCATCATGATTCCTTCCTGATTATCTGCGAGAGCTTTTTTATAGAATTTTTTCGCTTCATCTTCTGAACTTGTTATGATTTGTTTAGCGTGAATTATTTTGTACGGGTTATTTTTTAGAATTTTCTTTAATAATTCTGTTCTTTTTTTAAATGGTTCTTGAAGCTGGGGTTTTCCATTGTAGAATAAAATATCGAAGACATTTATTTCAATAGGAAGATCTCTTTGCATTTTTTCTATGTCGTATTTTCTACGAATTCTTTGTGAGATGTCTTGGAACGGCGTGTATACTTTTGTTTTTTTATGATAACCAACTGCTTCTGAATCTAGAATAAATGAATTTCCTTTCACGTTTTTTAATATATATTCGACGACTTCTGGGAATTGTTTAGTGACATTTTCTAAACTTCTTGTGAATAATTTTACTTCTTCTTTGTTTTTGTGGATTATCATTCTAAATCCATCATATTTATATTCTATTGCTGCAGGTTTTCCAACTGCTTTGAATCCTTCGGTGATATTTTTTGCTTTTTGTGCGAGCATTGCTTTAATTGGTTTGCCAACTTCTAAATGGATGGCGTTTAGGTTTTTTAGTTTACCTTTTTTTGACATTTCAAAAACTGCGGCGATGTCGTTGCTTTTGTCTATAGCATCTTGAATTTTTAATGCGATTTCTTTTTCTTCTTGTTTGTCAGAGTATTTGAAAAAAGCTTTTGCTATTGATTCGCGGATTGTTGATTCTTTTATTCCAACTCGTAAATCTCCAATTAAAGTTCTTGTCAGGTATTTTGCTTCTGTTGGAGAAGCAGAAGTTAATAATTCTGTGATTAGTGCGATTTTTTTGTCGACGGTTCCGTGCCCTTCAAGTTCTGGAAGTTTTCTTAAATTTGTAAGGACTTTTTCTGTTGTTAAAACATGAGTTTGAAGTGTGGATTGTTTTTTTGAAGATGTTAAGAGTTCTGCAACTTTTCCTAAGTCTCCTAATTTTTTCCATTCATTTACAATCTCTTTTTTTTCAATTCCTGTCGCCTTTGATAATGCTTTTATTGCTAATTGCTCGCTTATTCCAATTCGCCGTTCGTCGTATTCTGGATAAATATCTCCTAATAATAAGTAAAGGATGTCTTTGTCTTCGTCGGATATTTGATTTAGGAATTTTGCGAGGATTGCTGTTTTTTCTAAACGCTTTGTTGTTGACGAAAGTTCTTCGTAAACTTTTGCTAAAGTCGAGTATCTCATTTTATTTTCTTAACATTTCTCTAATTCTTTTAATTAGAAGCAGTGTTACTAGGAATGAGAATATTGATATTATTAACATTATTGTGAAGAGTGTTTGGAATCCATATTCTTTTGCAATATATCCGCCGATAATCGCTGCGATTCCGGTTGTTATTGCTGCTGTTGATTCCCATATTCCCCATTGTGAGGCAAATTTTTTTCGGTTCAAATTTTTTGAAAATAAACTGTCAAAAGCAGGAGTGATTATTGCAGATTCAATTCCGAAGATAATTTGAACTATGAATAATTGGGTTGGGTTTTTAATTAAAAGGTAGCCTATGAATCCGATTACAGCCAGAAATCTTCCGAAGACTAAAAGTTTTTCTTGGTGTTTGACTTTATCTTCCCATTTTCCTAACATGAAAATTAAACTTCCTGATGCGATTGCAAAAATAGCATAGGCTGTTCCTGCTGTTAAAAGGTCGCCGCCAATTTCTTCGACGAAGATGGCATAAATCGGGCCGAATAAACCTGCGGCTAAGTTTATGAAAAACGATGATAAAATTAAAATTTTTAATATACGCCTCATTTGGATTATTAAGTAGAATGAGTTTTTAAATATTTCAAATCCTATTATTTACCAATTTCTTCAACTTCTTTTTTTCCTTTTTCGAGTTCTTTGACTTGCTCTTTGTCGAGTTGAAGGAGTAATGCCTGGAATTCTCCGACGTGGGTTTTTTCTTCTCTTGCAATGTCGAGAAAGAGGGCTTTGATTTTTGAGCCGGATGCTTTTGATGCAAGTTGTTCATAAAGACTTATTGCATCAAGTTCAGCAATCATTCCAAGACGAAGAATTTCTTTGTCAATATCTGCTTTATCAACTTTAGACAAATCAATTGGTGTTTGTGATAACATTTTAAAAAGAATAATAAGAAGTTTATATAGATTTTGATTTTATTCAGTATTTCCGAACAGAAAAAAAATAGCCCCATAAATTAATCCTCCCAAAAATACTAATAGAATAAAATTCACTCCTCGCTTAACGCTCGTCGAATTTATATTAATTATTAACAAAAATCTGCGAATATCAGCCTTGAGCAGTAATTTAAGGGAAGATTAAGCGAAGGAAACCGTAGGTGTCCTCGCATGAGCAGCTAATTTTTCTCTCTTGAAATAATTAAAATTTATCGGAGATATTATTTACTTCCCTCTTCTTTTTCCTGCTCTTACAGATGGCCGAGTTTTTGAGGTTGGGGATTTGTCCATTAAACCACGCGATTTTTTTGCACTAGAAGTTAATCCACGCATTGCACGTTTTTTGTTAGAAGATTTTGTTACAAAAGATAATTGTTTGTCGCTTTTGATTTCTGGTTTGTCTGGGTCTATCATTATGACTTCGAAGAAATAATGCATTCCGTCTTTGCCGATTGGGTAGGAATTTAATACTATGAGGTTTGTGAATTTTCGTTCTGCTCTTTGTTCTGCAATCCATTGGTAACTCATTTTTAGAGTTTTTCTTATAGTCATTCTTTTACTTCTTCGTCCTTTGTTTGGACGTGGTTTTTTGTGACCTCCACGTTTTAAACGAACACGAATTACTACAACTCCTTTTTTTGCTTTGTAACCTAAAGAACGTGCTCTGTCTAATCGAAGAGGTTTATCAACTTTAACTAAAGCATTTGATTTACGCCATTCAATCATTCGATCGCGAAGAACTTTTGCATCAGGCTTTTTCCAAGCCTCGCGAATTTTGTGATACATTCCTTTTGTCATGAATACTTGTGAGAAATATGGTTTAAAAAAGTTTGGATAAGAACTTTTATAGATAGCACTCACTCCAAAGTCGCTCGTGTTATTTATTGGCTCCTAAGCTGACTTCATTAAGCTTCTTCGCTAAAACGAAATTAATACTGAAATCATATAATTGTTGTTATCAAATTATAATAGCTTTGCGCGAACAACTTCGCGAGGACAATTTAAATTATTTATAATCGAGCGGGGTTGTGAGATTTAGAGCAAAGGAAATTTTTGTAAATAAGATTACGGGTTTTATTTTACCTATAAGAACGTTTATAAATCATATATATTATCTTTCTTAATGAACAAGTTAACAGAATTATTAGGAGGAATTGCACTAGTCAGCGCATTTGCTTCTATATATATTGGTAATGAGTTATTCCAACAAACAAAACATTTAGTTTATTATCTTACTCTTCAAAATCATGAAAAAGTAGGGGATGATTCTGAGCACTCTTTTCCTCGCTATATAAAATTGTAGGACTATTTACAGATAAGAACTTTTATAAAGATTTTAATTTTGGTTTTGTATGAGGGTGTAGCTCATGAGAAGAACCAAGCGGTTCTTCCTCACACCATCTCCCTTTTTGTTCAAGGGCGACAAAATCGCTACACAACTCAGTGAGGGTGTAGCTCAGCCAGGTTAGAGCACTGCTCTGATATTCATCTTTGATGAGATAATCAGTTAGGCAGGGGTCCACAGTTCAAATCTGTGCATCCTCATTTTATATTCTAACTTCTCGCCAAAAATTCAAGAATTAATTTTCCTTTAGAGAATTTGTGGTTGGTGATAGGAAGATTTATTGGAATTAGTTTTGAATAAATCTTGTTTTTTCCTATCGCTTTAATCTCAATACTATTTTCTAGTTGTGCAATTGAAACGTCATCGGATGAATTTACGCTTGGTATATCAATTTCATAAATGATTTTATTTGAAATTCTTTTAATATTTGTTTTTGGTTCTGAGCGAGGCAGGGTTAAAAGTTTTTGCATGTTTTCTTCAGAAAAGTTGTTTCTTGCTTTGGCTAATTCTTGTTTGATTATATTTTCTTTTTGTTTGATGTTTTCTTGATTTTTTCCAGAAGTGCTTACACTGATATGGGGAGGTTGGTTCCCGAATGAAGAAATATTTATTCTTATTGAGTTTGATTTTGGAATATCCGAAGATTTTAACATTTTTTGTTCTTCCAACATTTCTCTGTTTATTTCTTTGAATTGTTTATCTAAACTTTTCATTAAGGAATTAAAAATTGTGTTGAATCCGAAAGGGAGTTTTAAATTGTCTAATGGTGATTCTTCTTCTGGAAATAAATCATTTTTACCGAGCATTCCATATCCTTCGTTTCTTTCTTTGTTTAGTCTTTGGCCACAGTCAGGGCAAAAGCTGTTGCTTTTGCCTACCTTTTTCCCGCATCTTGAACAACTTTTCTTAGAAAACATTTAATTAATAATTAATATTTATTTAAATAGTTTTTGGATGATGCGGCTACATCCTAAATTAAATTTTTTTGAGAGATTTTGTTATTGTATAATCTCAAAGATTTCTGATTTTTTAACAGAGTCGGATTTAAGTTATCTTAAATGTATTTTCTTATTGACATAATTTCATGAGCTTCTTCTAGAAGTGTTGGTTTGGCTTCTTTAAATATGAGGTATTTTATTGCGTCTTTTGATTTGATTTTTTTGGTTTTTCTGACTTCCTTAATTTTTGGAAGAAAGATGAATACAATAAACATTCTTAGAATTCCACTTATTACGAAGATTAATAAAATTGGATGGATAGATTCTGTTTTTAATACTCCAATTAAAAATGCTCCGAGGCCAGCTCCGAGAAAAATTCCAGCACCATATAACATATTATGATAAGAAATGGCTAATGTTCTTTTTTGCGGTGTGACATTGTCATAAATAAAATTATCTGAAGATAAATTAAATCCGCTCCACGCGATTCCGCTAATAAATTGGGGGACTAAAATTAAATAAAATGGATTTGAATTTATTATCCACAAAATTGGTATTATTGGAATTAATGCTGATGTTAATGTTAAAACTTTGTAATTGCCATAATGGTCTGCAAATTTTCCCCAAATACCAATTACTGCCAACGAGAAACCGCTTCCAGAAAATATGATTATAGTATACATGACATAATTGAAGTTGAGCTCTCTCAATAGGTAGATTGAAATTATGGCGGCAGATATCGCTTGTGCGAAACCTAGAAGCGTTCTGAAGATTGTGAATTTTCCGAAATTGTTTTTGGGCGAATTTATGATGAATTCTGAAAATGAAAAATAGTAATTTCTTTTTATTTTTATCTTTGGTTCATATTGTTTTTTGAATAATCTCCATGAAATAATTCTTGCTAAAGAAGCCATAAAAAATAGAACTGCGAATCCGATTATAATAAGGTTTTTTTTGGAGAGGTAATCAAGAAATATTGCTGATGTTATAACAAAGAAAATTGACACCACTCCTGTCAAAAGATTTCTTTTTGCGAACCATCTTCCCCTGTAATTGTCGTCGACAATGTCGCCCATCCATGAGAACCAGGCGGGGCCTGATATTCCCATTGCTATCACATATAAAGAAAAGAAGAGAAGTAAAAGCAATGGAAGCTGTGTTATAATTATTCCCTTATAAAATAGCAGTGCTAATAGTATAAAAGGAAACCACATTAATGCTTCGAAGAGGACAGCATTCATTACTACTTTTTTCCTTGAATGTTTTTCTATTAGTCTTGAAGAAAACATTTGGCTCAGTGGAGAAAGTAAACCTTGGATTGAAGTAAGCAAAGCCACCATAGAATTGCTTGTGTTAATCGCGATTGCAAATGGTGAAATGTAATGATCGCCGAAAGAACTTTTTATTGACGCGAAAATCCCTTCTTTTATTGAGCAACGTCTTGCCTGATGTTTGAGTTTTTTTTCAGATATTCTTTTCACCATCTTTTTTATAATTGAATAGATTTTTAATTTAAATTAGTTATGCATGACATGTCGGAACATTTATTCCTCTTTTTTTGAGATATTTTTGATGGTATTCTTCTGCCGGAAAGAATTTTGTTGATTTCGCGTTGACGAGTTCGGTTACAATTGGAGACTTGTAGTCTTTTTGTTTTGATTTAATCGCGTTTTTAGATTCTTTTTTTTGCTTTTCGTTCGTGTAAAAAATCGCGGAGCGGTATTGACTTCCTATGTCAAAGTGTTGCCTGTTTTTTGTTGTTGGGTTGTGATTTAGGAAGAATTTGTCCATCAAAGCCGAGAAAGTTATTTTTGATTTATCGAAAACTATTTCTGTTGTTTCTGCGTAATTTGTTAAGTGAGAGCAAACTTGTTCGTAAGAAGGGTTTGGGAATTTTTTTAAATCTCCTCCCATGTAGCCAACTCTTGTTTCAACGACGCCGGGAGTTTTGTCGAATAGAAGTTGAGGGCCCCAAAAACATCCCATTGCGAAGTAGGCGGTTTGAAGTTTTTGTTTTTTCATATTATTTAATAAAAAGTTACCTTTTTATATTCACACTTTCTAATTTTCTTATGGCAAAGAGCTCTTTTAAAAAAAGACCTCGAAGAAAAATGAAACCGAAAAAATTTTACATTACGACCGCAATAGATTATGTGAATGCAAAGCCGCATATTGGGCACGCGTTTGAGAAAGTTATAGCTGATGCTATCGCTCGTTGGCGAGAATTGAAAGGCGACGACGTGTTTTTTTTAACAGGTGTTGATGAGAATGCGCAGAAAAATGTTCAGGCAGCTGAAAAAGAGGGAGTTGGTGTTAAGGAATTTGTTGATAGAAATACCGGATTTTTTTTGGAGTTAGTTAAGGGATTAAATATTAGTTATGATAAATTTATTCGGACTTCAGCGAAGGAGCATGCGAAAGTTGTCCAAGAAATTTTGAAGAAAATTATTGATAATGGCGATATTTACAAGGGCAAGTATGAGGGTTTGTATTGTGTTGGGTGCGAGGAATATAAGACTGAAAAAGATTTGGTTGACGGCAAATGCCCCGAGCATAACAAAAAGCCAGAGCACATGTCTGAAGATGCTTATTTTTTTAAGTTGAGTAAATACCAAAATAAATTAATCAAGTATGTTGGGAATTATATTGTTCCTGTTTCAAAAAAGAATGAGATTGTTAATCGTTTGAAAGAAGGTTTGAATGATTTGAATGTTTCACGGAAGAACGCGGATTGGGGAATTGATTTTCCTAATGATAAAAATTTTAAGGTTTATGTTTGGGTTGATGCGTTGATAAATTATATTTCTGGGGCTAAGGAAAAATGGCCTGCTGATGTTCATGTAATTGGCAAGGGAATTAATTGGTTTCACTCTGTGATTTGGCCGGCGTTGCTGATTTCTGCTGGTTATGAACTGCCGAAGAAACTTTTGGTTCATGGTTATTTGAATGTTGGCGGAAAGAAAATGTCGAAGTCGTTGGGAAATGTTATTGATCCTTTAGAATTAATTAAGAAATATGGAGCAGACAGCGTGAGGTATAGTTTACTTCGTTGCAGTGTTTTTGATGATTCTGATTTTAGCGAGGAGATTTTAATTTCGCGAAATAACGACGAGCTTGCTGATAAGCTAGGAAATTTAGTTTCGAGAATTGCATCTTTAATAGAAAAGAATGGTATAGAAAAATGTGAAGTTAAACTTTTAAAGAAATTAGATGAAAAGAAAATTGAAAAACATTTTGAAAATTTAGAATTGGATAAAGCTCTTCAAGAAATCTTTTCTTTCGTTGATAAGTGCAATGAATATGTTCAGGAAAAGAAACCTTGGGAAACAAAAGACAAGAAAGTTTTGTATGAACTTAAAGAATCTATATTAAAAATTGCTGAATTGGTTTGGCCGTTTATTCCTGAATCGAGCGAGAAGATAAAGAAGCAGTTTTCTGCGAGGGAAATTAAGAAGGGAGAAGTTTTGTTTAGGAAGATAGTGGTTGAAAAATGACAATAGACTTTAATTTGTGTTATGATTTTTATTTACATAACGAAACAAGAGAAACAATAGCTTGTTTAGCTCCAACTTATTTATTTGCCGCTTATCTTTATTATAATTTGAAAAAAGAACAATGGAATATGATGACTGGACATGAAAGAAAAATTTCTCTTCGAGAAATATTTAAAAAAGTAGGGCTTGAAGATATTTTTGGAGATGATGAATAAAATGATAAAAGAAACAATTTCATACGACGATTTTGCGAAGCTGGATTTACGAATAGCTACTATCAAGAAAGTCGATGAAATTGAAGGAGCCGACAAGCTTTACAAACTTACTCTTGATGTTGGTGACGAAATAGGTGAGAGAATTGTATGCGCCGGAATTAAAGAATATTTTTCAGACAAGAAAAAATTGAAAGGAAAGCAATGTGTTCTTTTAGCTAATTTAGCTCCGCGAAAATTGAAAGGAATTGAAAGTCAGGGAATGATATTGGCTTGTGGAAGCAAAGATGAAGGTTATGTTTTATTGACGCCGTCGGAAAAGGTTAAGGAAGGAAGCGGAGTTGGTTAATTCAGAAAAGGCAGGACATTTATTTCTTCTTCGTCTTCAACATGCAAAATATCAAAATCAAAAGCTTCATCATCAAAATGTTTTTTAAAATCGCTAATTGAGTTTCTTAATTCATCTTCGTTTTTATAGAAAAATTGAATTGTGCAATTTGGCTTTGAAAACATTAACCCAAGAGAATTTACAAATTTGTGATTTCTTGAGAAATCCTTTATTCTTTTTTCAAGCGAACTTGAAAAGTGTTTGAAATTGATTAACAATACTGTGTAATTATAGCCGAGTTTTTTCATATCAAATTGAACTCGCGTTCCAAGAAGAATGCCGTCTTTTTGAAGCTGTTTTATTTTGTAAGTGGCAAGCTCTGCAGAGATATTAGATGATTTTGCTATATCAATTATTTTGGCGCGGCCGTCTTTTTCTAAAGCTTTTAGTATCTTTTTTTCTTTTTCGTCGAGAGTTATTGTTTTGCTTGAGGAATCTATAAGGACGAAGCTGTTTTCTTTTTTGTTTTCAAGAAATTTCAGTGGAAATAATTCCGAAAAGTAAGGCTCTAAAATTAAATAGTCTGAGATTGTTTCCCTGTTTTTACTAAGGAGAGAGGATAAGTATTCATTTCTTTCTTTTTCATTTTTGAATATGAGATTAACAAAAATATCGTATTTTCCGTATATATTTCCACGCGAAAACCATGACGAATCTCTTTTGTGTTCTTTTTTGAACTCTTCTATATACTTAGATTTGTTAAATTTGATAAACATTATTGTAAAACTTTTATAATCTAATTTTGAGTAGTTTATTACTGGAAAGAATTTTTTTATAATTCCTTTTCTGACAAAATTGTTAAGATTATAATCAACCTTTTTTCTTGAAAGTCCAGAGTGTTTTGCTAATTGACTTAGGGATTCTCTATTATGATGATAAATGCAATTAAGCAATTTGATTTGAGCTTTGGTAAATTTAGCGTCTTCCATAATTATTTATAATTTGATACTTTAATAAACTTTTCTTTTATATTATTTCTTTTTTTAACAAAATTTAATAGAAATGTGTAAATATATTAATTCCTTTATGATAGTAACTAAATTTATGGAGAATATGAAAAATGACAAACGAAAGATATAACTTAATAGAAAGAACACCTAAAGAATTGCAATGTGCAATTGCAGCTTGCCCTGCTATTTACGAAGGATTAAGAGAAATGACTCCTAAAGAATTGTTATGTATTATTGGAGGTTGTCCATCAAGTTATGAAGCGAAAAGTCCGGAAGGAAATGGAGTTTACCTAATTGTTGGAAGAGTTGTTAATCCTACTGAAGCTGGACTTGAAAGTAAGGTCGGAGAAGGCGAAACTTTGATTGAAGTTCCGAGAGCTTTGATTGATAAAATGGAAAAATAAACTTTTACAATGAAAACACCTTCTTTTGGAGAAAGATTAGATGATTTATTAGTTAGATATGTCGCCTATTCAAATTTCAGAAATTATGTCGAAAGAATGAATTTGAAAGATAGTGATAAAGTTCTTGAAGTTGGAAGTGGCGGTGGAAATTTATCAAGATTTATAGCACAAAGAAATCCTAATGGAAAATTATATTGTGTAGATACTTCTCCATATTGGATAAGTAAAGCACGACAAAGATTGAGCGAGTTTGATAATGTAAGTTTTTTCCAAGGAGAAATAAAAGATTTTAAAGACGAAGATAGATTTGATGTTGCAGTTCTTCATTATGTTTTACATGATATTCCTGCTAATGAAAGAATGGATTCTCTAAGTGCTGTGAAAAAGTTATTAAAAAAGAAAGGAAGAATTTACATACGAGAACCAACGAGAAAAAATCATGGAATGTCTTCTGAAGAAATAAAATCGCTTATGATGCAAAGAGGTTTTTTAGAAAAATCTTCAAAAGAAGGATATTCTTTTCCAATTAGAGGAAAAGTTTACGAAGGTGTTTTTTAGAATAATTAATTTGGGAACGAAGTGAGCAGTATTTTGCGGATTAGTTTTTCCCTATTTATTCTTTCTAAGATAAAAAAGTAGAAGTAGTAAAATAAAAATCCTATTCAAATAAAACTTTATGTATTGGTCCACTTGGTTTATCGATTACTTATGTGGCATTTTTTGTTTTGTAAACTTATTTTTCATCGCGTATTTTTACTGCTTCACTTGGTTTACCAGAGATAATTCCCACAACATTCTTTTTTGCTAAAACATTTTTGATGCCGCTTTTATCTTTTAGTCCGTAAATTAAAATCCCAACACCATCTCCTGCATGGTCATAAAAACTTTGGTTTACATCGCTTCCGTCTACAGAGACGTAATCTGCATTTGCTTGTTTAATAATTCTCCATGGAATAATACCTAACTTATCTCTTATTTTAGTTCCTAAATTTAGAAAGCCAGATGGCATTACGACAGATGTTTTAATATCTTTATTTATACTTTTTATTTTCCTTAATGATTCTGCATTTCTTGAAGAAACAATTACATTGTCATCGGGAAGATATTTACCAATTATTCTCATGATTTCTTTTTCTGTTCCTGTTTCTTTTAAATCAATAATTGCTTTTTTATTTTCTAAAGTTTTTAATGCTTCATCGAAAAGTGGAATATGATAGCCGAGTTTTTTTACGAGTTCTTCTGCTCGATTGTAAGTTATCCATTTTAACGGCCGTCCTGCAATTGTTCTGTCGTGATAGACAATTAATTTTCCATCTTTAGTAGAACGGACATCCATTTCGGCCATGTCTGCTCCTGTTTTTTTTAAGTGAGAAAAAGCTTCTAAACTATTTTCTCTGTAATGTTCAGTTCCGCCCCTGTGAGCAACAACTAATTTTTGTTCATATTTTGGAACATTGAAATTGTACCTTGGGGTAAAATCTCCGCGAAAAGGAAAAAGAGTTGAGCCAGCGAGTAGGGCAGATGTTATTATTTTTCTTAATGTTTTTTTTAATTTAATCATAATAACAAAAAAGAAAGAATATATTTAATGTTTTGGTTTTATCTTATTTTGCCAAAAACTTTTTTGTTGTTTCAATAAATTTTTCTAAATTCGCGGCGTATTCTTTGAGCATGTCGAGGTTAACGTTAATTTCTTTTCCTTTGTACCATAATCGCAATGTAACATTTTTTCTAAATTCGCCGATTCGTTCTTTTCTTAATTCATCAACTTTTCTGAACATTTCATACATCTCAATTGTTTTTAAGAAATCTTTGTCTTTTTTGAATAATCCTTTAATCTTTTCTAATTTTTCAACAGGACTTCCGGGAATAGAAGAAATTTTCTTTTTCTTTTTGGCTTGTTTTAATATTTTTTCAATGCTTATTTCAATCATACGACACCAACGGAAAAGAAGATTTATCATTACGTCGCACGTTTTAGTGTATTTCAAACTTACATACAGAAGGTGATCTGCACTGATTTTTTCTTGTATTATTTCTTCCACTTTTCCTCACACAATAATTGTAAAATATATGATTTTTGGGCATTGTTTCAGAAGATAGTGAAGTTTTTATACTTTTCTTAAAAACAAATTTTTTATTTGTTACTGATAGGTGCTATTTTTTATTAGTTTTTGGGAAGTTTTTAAGAAAATTTCTTTTGTTACAACGAGAAATTCTTTTATTCTTTCTAAAGATAGTGTTTGAGGTTGTAAGGTGTCAGAGAGAATTATTACTTTGTCGTTTTTTAAAAATTCCATTGCTGATTTACGATGAGCTTCTGCCAACGATAAAATTTCTATTATAATTCTTAGTTCATTGTCATTTATGTTATATGATTGTGCGCATTTTGTTGTGAAAGTGCGGAAGTTTGTTTTGGCGTCTTTGGATAATTCAATTTGTTTGTAAATGTAATCGTGTTGTAAGATTGAATTTATTATTAAAAGGACAGCGTTGTTTATTTCTGATAAAACTGTAAGAAACATTTTTTTGTCTTGAACAATTGGAAAAGTCATGTATATAAGATGGTCTGCTGTTTTGATTTTTTTTTCTGCTTGTTGAAGGTATTCGTGGTATTTTTCCATGTTTGATTTGATGCGAGCAGTTCAAAACTTCCCTCCTTCCTCCCCCGCCACCCACCCAGAGGGCAGGATTAATAAAAATTGAACTGCTCGCTTTATTATAATAAAATTAAAAGGTGTTTGGAATTAATATGTTTTTGTGTTTTGAAATATAGCGCTCATTTCGTTCGCGTTATTAATTAGAGTTAATGTGAAAACTCGATGTTGTAAGTTATAGATGTTTTGTTTATCAATTTTTTATGAGAATGGACTTGCGGGAGGTATCAAAAAGTTATTTAACTTGAAAATTGTTAAGATTTTTATGAAAAAAGAGAGTATTAGGATTATAGGAGGAATTATTGGAGTTGCAATATTTGTGATTTTGAATTATTTAGATTTGAATCTGGCGTACAGGTTTTTTAATTCATTCAGTTACGGATTAGGACAAGATAAATTTATTACAGTGGGATTTATTTCTTTAGGGTTATCTTTTGTTTTTTGGATTTTAATTGGAGTTTTAATTGGATGGGTTGTTGATAAGATGAAGGGGTAGTTGTTGTGTTGTTGAAAATAGACTCACTTCGTTCTCTTATTATTGGCTTCGAAATCCCACTTCGTTTGGATTTCTTCGCTGATAGAAGTTAATGTGAAGATATTTTTGATGCATTGTTTATGGTTTTATTATCAATATATTAATTCTCACGAGCTTGTGAGTGAAGCATATTAAAATCATTAACTCAATTCCATAATCGCCTCTGCTAAATCTCCGTTTGTTGATTCGAGAACTTTAGAGGCTTGTTCGTGAGTTGCGCCTGTTTTTTCCATTACAGTTTTTATATCATCGTCGCTGAATAATTCCCCTGATTCTTCTGAAATGTCTCCAGCGATTTGAAACGATTCATTGCCTTGCATAATTATCTTTTGAACAGAAGGATTGTTTATGATAATTTTACTTCCGTCGTCTTTTTCGATTGTAACTTTTGACGCAGAGACTTCTTCTTGCTTGATGCCCATTTGCTTCATCATTCCTTGCATTTTTTTAGGATCTAGGTTAAACATGTTTCTATTTTGTTATCAGGACTTTTAAATATTGCGCTAGTGTAATCGCTCCGAGCCAGACATTTGTCATGTTCTTTGCAGAGAGAGATTATTAATATATAGGGTACAGATATAATTATGAATCTGGTTAATGGTTAGTTACTTGCTAATTTCGAGCGACTTTGGAGCGAGACTAATTTTTTAGAATTTAAATAACAGGAGCGGGTAGAGGAAAAAAGATTGGAAGTAAAACTCTTATTAGAACTATTAGAACTACGAATCCGATTACGTGGGATGTTTTTAGCATGAATTTGCTTTCGTATTCTTCGCTGTAGCGCATTAATCCGCCGAATCCGCCGGGCATACTTATGCCTGTGTTTTGCTTTGCCATAAAAATTAGATGATGTGAGGGTATAAAAAGTTTTGGGAGATAGAAGCGTGTCTAAAATAATGTTTTTTGAAAAGAGGGGATAATAGAAATTTCAAGAGATTATACAAATGTTTTTATAAGCTTGCCTGCTGAAAGAAAACTCCACACTTAAGTGATGAGTGAAT
>CAYXNP010000016.1:0-24339 GCA_964466575.1 Candidatus Woesearchaeota archaeon
AAACCAAGGTTTCCTCTCACACACTTTCCTTTCAAATGCTTGACAATCAACCTCCATTAAACTTGCAGGATTTTCCGTCGAGAAAAATGATAACAACCTATCTCAAAAATTTTCCACATTCACAATTTCTTAGCGAGAGCCTTGACGAAGTCTGGCTCGAAGCTATTAATCTTTGCGAAGCAAGAATCCATAAATAGATATTCTTTATTTATATTAGTTATTTAAAAAACTATAATCCCATTCTAGATTAATCGGCAAGCGTTTCTTGTTTTTGTTGAATAGCTTGTTGGTTTCTTTGTGCTTGTTGATTTGTTAAAAGAGTTTGCAAGTCTTCTTGAGATATCGGGATTAAATAAATTGAGGTTTGGCTGTCTGAAATTTGAGTAAACCCTTGTTGTTGGATTTGAAGCAGAATCGTTTTTAATACAGCGTCTTTTGCTTCAACTTGTTTTTTTACAAGGTACCCATTTATCGAGGGTTTTATCACAAATGAATATAAAATTATAATTATCAAAATTAAAATAATTAAAACTAAAGCGACTATAATTAAATTCGTCCTCTTTATTTTTGTTCTTTCAGTAATCATCTTTTTATTAAATTATTTTACTTTATATATTTTTTGTAAGTTCTTTGATTAATCCACAGTAGTAATTTCTACAATAGTAATTACATTTTTGAAAGTCGTTCCTGAGTTTGATGAAATTGCTTGAGCTGAAATTGTGTCTCCTGGTTCGAATGTGACCACACCTTTACTTTGGACGTCGTAATCTTTTTGTATATCTTTTGCTGATTCTAATGTGTTACCGAAACTTATTGCTTCGCCGTTTTTGTAAATTATTACATCAATTATTCCACTGTTTGAATTTGTTACATCTAAGTTTGTTGAGATTCCTGTGATTGAACCTTGTCTCATCATAATATAACCGGATTTTAAACTTCCTGGAACACCTGTTGCTGTGTTTAAGAAATTTGAAGATGTTTCGTCAATTAAACCAAAGTGCAGGAATTGTCTTTTATCTGGATGAGCAATTAGGTCAGCAGTAGTTTCTAATTTCTCAGTAGAGTAAGTTACAACGAAAACTTGTTTTGTTTCACTATTTGTTTCATTATATCCAACTTCATAAATTACTAAATTAGCGTCGTTAACATTTTCTATTTCAATTTCTTTTGGCAAATCTGAAAAATCAACTTCTGATACATTGTTAATGTCTTCTGCGTCAATGCCCCTTTTCTCGACGAACTCTTCAATATATCCTTGAGTTGCATTTGATAATTCTTTGCTTGTTATTTTATCTAATTTTTCTTTTATAGTTTCTTTTTCTTGGGTTGTTAAAGTTGAATCATTTGAATTAGTTTGTGCCATAACAAAAAACATTGAAGCTACGACTAAAATAATTATAATAATAGATAAACTACCAAGTAGTTTCTTTCCTCTTTTATTCATAAAAGAAATAAGGGGAAGGTATATTTAAAGTTATTGTTGAAAACAACTAAATTTAAAATAAAAAAATCCATATAGATTTATGCCTAATTTTTGGAATTTAAGTTTTGGACTTGCGAAAACCGAATTTAAACTTCGCAACGAAGGGAGTTATCTTGGTATTTTGTGGTACTTACTAAATCCTTTGCTTACATTTCTTCTTTTGTTGTTAATTTTCGAAGACAGGCTGGGAAAAGGAATTCCAAAGTATCCCCTATATCTTCTTTTGGGAATTATTATGTTTAATTTCTTTCAACAAGCAACACAAGAATCTGTTAGAGTTATTTGGAGAAATAGCGTTATTAAATCTTTGAATTTTCCTAAAGAAACCCTAGTAATGTCTAATGTTTTAAAGATAATTTTTTCTCATGCTTTTGAATTGTTATTATTTATTTTTGTTTTGATTATATACGGGAATTTCAACTCAGGAATTTTAATTTATCTAATCATTCTTTTTTTCCTTTTTATTTTTGTTTACGGATTTTCACTTATGTTGGCTTCGTTGTCTGTGTACTTTGTTGATTTGAATAATATATGGATTTTTGTTTCAAGACTAGTTTGGCTCGGAACCCCAATTTTTTATGCAGTAGAGGGGCAGACAAGGCTCGGAATATTAAATTTATTTAATCCAATGTATTATTTTATTATAGTTTCTAGAGAGATTATAATTTATTCAAGGATTCCTGAAATGTGGATGATTTTAGGAATGATGATTTATTCTTTTTTGTTCTTAATTACTGGCATGTTCATTTTTAATAAATTAAAATATAAATTTGCAGAATTGATATAATGGAAAGAATAATACTTGACAATGTTTCAAAGAAATTTTGGATAGGTGTGAAAAAGAATCAAAACTCCCTGCAACAAATAATTTCCCTTATTTCCGGAAGAGAGCCAAAGAAAAACTTTTTTGCATTAAAAGAAGTTTCATTTTCAGTTCATGAAAAAGAAATTGTAGGAATAATAGGAAAAAACGGCTCTGGAAAAAGTACTCTTATGAGAATTATTTCAAGAATTTATAAAAAAGACTCCGGCAAAATATTTTCTCGAGGAAAAATCCTTCCAATGATTGGATTGTATTTGGCCTTAAAGCCAAGATTGACTATGAAAGATAATATTTTTCTTACAGGGTTGTTAGTTGGAATGTCACGAAATGAAATAAAAATGAAATATAAATCCATTGTAGAATATGCTGGGCTTGGTAATTTTGAGGATACTAAAATATACCAGTTTTCCGAGGGAATGAAACAGCGGCTTGCATTTTCTATAGCAATTCATACAGATTCTGATATTTATTTATTAGATGAAGTTTTTGAAGTTGGCGACGAAGATTTTAAAAAAAAGAGTGCAGAAACTTTAAGAAAAAAAGCTGAAAAAGGGGTATCAATAATATTTGTAACCCATGATTTGGAGATGATTAAAAAATATTGCAATAAAGTTATTTGGCTCGAAAAAGGGAAAATTAAAAAGATTGGAGGAAAAGAAGTTGTTGAGGAGTATGGGAAGGAAAGCTAAATAATCTTATATAATTATTTCAATTATTATATTATGGATTTTTTCTGTAATTGGTAATTTAATTGATTCATGAAATATTTGTCGGGTGTGCAATAATCCAGATGATTCTTCTTTTGCTTTGATTCCCCGCTTTTTCAAAAAATTGATAAATCTTTGTTTATCCCCCATATTCCCTTCAAAAAAAATTCTTAAACTCTCATTTACTCCCCTTTCGGTTTTAGGATATGATTTAACAAACCCAACTTCTTTGTATTTTGATAAAAAGTTATTTATTAAATTTATTTTTTTCTTTATTCTTTTCTTTCTTATTTCCAAACTTCTTAAACTATTCAATGCTAAAACTATCGCTAAAGGATGTGGTCTATATTTAAATCCAAAACCTGTTTTTATATATGGTTTTAAATAATCTATTGTAATTTCTTTTGATGCGCGACTTTGATGACCAAAAAGCAAAGCCCTTTCATAAATTTCTTTGTTGTTTGTAACTAGAATTCCTGCTTCTCCTCCAGAAACAGCTTTTGCTCCTTGCAACGAAAAACAAGAAACATCTCCAAAGCTACCTACTATTTTTTTATTATATTTTGCACCAAATGCGTGGCTACAATCTTCGATTAAAAAAAGATTATGTTCATTTTTTAAATTCAAAAAACTTTTCATATCACAGACATTCCCATGAAGATGAACTAAAACAATTGCTTTAGTTTTTTTTGTTATTTTCTTTTCAACATCTTTTGGATCTAAAGTGAGGGTGTTTTTGTCTATCTCGGCAAAAATTGGCTTGACTCCCAAAGTCAACAAGGGCATAACAGTTGCATGCCAAGTATAACTGGGAACAATGACTTCGTCACCTTTTTTCAAATCTAAACCAAAATATGCAGAATGTAATGCTGAAGTTCCGTTGTTTGTTGCTAAAGCATATTTTGTTCCGACAAATTTTTTAAATTCGGATTCAAATTCGTTTATCACTCCCAAACCATCTGTGATTGATATTTGATTTTTCCATAACAATTTTGAAACATCAAATATGTTTCTTATTAATTTTCTCATTTTTATAACAATCCAAAATAAAACTGAGAGATGGCAATGCATCTTCAATTGTAATTTTTGGTTTAGTATTTTTTATTATTGAATTTATAACATCGTTAATTTGATTTTCATGTCCAGTTCCATAATAATCTTTTTCTGATTTGTTTTTTTTATTTTGTTCTTTAAATTCTATTTTTCTTAATTTGTTTTTTTCTTTAAATTCTATTTCTGCTGTTTTATCATTAAAGTAACAACTTCCATTACTACCGTGGATTTCAAAATTATATTTAAAATCGTAAATAGAATTTGATGTTGCATTGAATGATGCAAGGATATTTTTCTTGAATTTTATAGAAATGTTAATTGAATCATCAACCTCAGAGATTTTCTGATAATTTTCTATTTTTGAAGAAAAGTTCTCAATTTTTCCACCCATTAAAAGAAGTAAGTCAATATAGTGAATTCCCTGGTTTATTAAAACTCCACCACCCGCTTGAATCTTTTTTCCGCGCCACCCAGAATAATAATTCTTGTTTCGATTGCACAATAAATCTACTTTAATAATATTTATCTTTCCCAATTTATTCAAATTTGACCGGACAAAATTTAGATTTTCATCATATCTATGCTGTAGAATTGGGATTGCTAATTTTCCTATTTTCTTTGATAAATCTAGGATTTTTATAGCATCTTGCATTGAAAGAGAAACTGGTTTTTCAACAATTACATGTTTTCCCGAATTTAAAGAATCAATTGCCATTTGAGCATGCAAATAATGCGGGGTACAAATATGAATAATATCTATATCATTCTCTTTTAACATCTTTTTATAATTCCAAAATATTCTGCCACCAAATTGTTTTTGCATATGTTTTGCTTTTTGCTTTTTAATATCACATAATGCCCGCAATTCAACATTTTTATTTTTTGAAACGGCAAGGGCATGAACTTTCGCTACTTCTCCACATCCAATTATTGCCACTCCTAATTTTTTCATAAAAGAATATGTCAGAAATGAATTAAAAGCATTTATGTCTTGAAAAACTAATTCTTTCAGGAGAATCATTGCGTATGAAAAACTTCCAACGATGAAAAAAGACGATAAATATAATGTGAAATTTTTTTAAGTCTTTAAGTTTTTTAACAACGCCAATCATAGAGTGGTTTTTATAGTTAATACAACCCTCATAAAAAGCGTAACCTTCTTTACTAAGCTCATTATTAGCATACTTGTAAATCGCAGACATTATTCCTTTGTCCCTATATTTTTCATCAATAATGGCATTTCCTACACCCAATAATTCCCCATTTAATGGTTTTATGTGCAAAAAAAAACATTCGTAAAATAATTCTTTAGATGTTAATACGAAGAATCCGATAATTTTTTTATTTTTTTCAGCAACAATGCAATAAGGATTATCATTAAGTGTGTGATGGTATTTTGGTTCCAAGATATCTTTTAATATATGAAGTTCATTTTCTCTCAAAACTCGAATCTTTATTCCACCAAGTTCTTTTTTTTGAATAGAGTTATTTTTATCTAATGGAGCTCTAAAAAAGATAACATGCCTTAAGTATACCATTTTAGTGTGATTTGAAAATAAATCAAATATCTTGTCTTCAATTTTTTTTAATACTTTATATTTCATTAGGTTAGGTTTAGATATTTAGTTGCTATACAATTCCTCAAATTTTGATAAATTCTTTTGGATAGAATAATCTTTTGATTTCTCGATCATTTGTTTTGATAAATTATTAAAAATACTTTTGTTTTTTATAAGAAATTCTAACTTTTCTTTTAAATTTGAGATGTCTCTATTTTTAAAAACAAGTTTCTCATTTTTGACTATATTTATTGATGATTCAGAATTAGACACTAGTGGAACACACCCTCTTGACATTGCTTCGATTATAACTCTTGATGAAGCCTCTGGCCATAGAGATGGTTGAACTAAGATATCACAAGAATCTAAATGACTTTTTATTTTTGAATAGTCTAATTCAGTAAAACTCACTCTTGATGAAATTCCTAAAGATTTAGATAGTTGAATTAAATTATTTTTTTCAGGACCTTTTCCTACAATAATTAATTTTAAGTTTTGGTTTTTTAATTTACTCACTGCTTCAAAAAGTAAATGAATTCCTTTTTGTTTTTTTAATTGTCCAATATAAGTTATATTCTTGGCTTGGTTTTTTCTTGGTTTTTGATTTTGCAAAAATGTTTCTTCTAACATATTTCCAATAACAAACAATTCTTCTTCATTAATTCCAATTTTTTTGTATGCTTCTTTGATAGAGTTAGAAACACAATGAAACTTGTTAACTCCCCCATATTTTGCGAGAAATTTAGGAAAATGTTTTGATGGAAAATAGTTTAAAGTAATAATTAGAGGTTTCATAATAAAAATCTTTGATAAAATTAACTGAGAAATCAGCTCAGAGTTATATCCATGAATGACATCAAACTTATTGGATTCTTTTAGTATTTTAAGGATAAATAAAGAGATATGATCTTTGATTTTTGGAAGTCGTTCGATTTCAACACCCCCTAAAATTTCTTTATTTTTTCCAATTTCTGTCGTCAATACTTTTATTTGATGACCTCTTTTTGCCAACGCTTTAGTTAATATTTGTAAACTTATTTCTCCTCCACCAATAACTTCATTAGAATAACGCGGTGAAACAAATAATATCTTCATATTCCAATCTCCTTTTTTATTTCTTCAATAAAAATCTTTGTATCAAACTTCTTAGCCTGTTTCTCACATTCTTTTTTATATTTAAAAGGATTTTTTGAAATAATTTTAATTGCATCAACCAATTTGTCAGGATTAATATTATCAATCAAAATTCCCGTCTTTCCGTCGATAATTGTTTCTTTATATCCTCCTTCATTTGGTGCAATTACGGGTTTACCGCTTGCCATTGCTTCTATTGGTGTAACACCAAAGTCTTCATTCATTGATGTTGTAATAAATCCCTTACAATTTGCATACAAATCAATCAATTTCTTTTCATCAACCCAACTTAAAATCTCTACATTCTTGGGAGACATCTTTTTTATTTTATTTGCATGTTTTCTAAAATGTCTAGACTTTTCATAACTTCCTACAATTAATAATTTTTCATTTGGTAATCTTGAAAATGCCCTTAATTGTATATTTACTCTTTTATGATCAATTAAACGATTCACACTAAGCCAGAAATCTCCATTTTTTTTATATCTAAATTTAGAAGTTTCAACTGGCGGATAAATAATCTTGGAATTTAAATGAAAATACTTTTTCATTCTTTCTTGGACATTATTTGAAGTAGATATTATTTTTCCAACATGCTTTATATCCTTTTTGAATAAAAATCTTCTAACTAAAACCCATAAATCAAATAGCCAATTTAAATACCAAGGGACATCTATCTTTCTTATAAAATCTTTCAAATCCCAAATTTCCCTTGTGGGAGAAAAGACATACCATAAATTTGGTTTATTATTAATTGCAGAGGACATTGCCCAATCTCCAGCAATAAAATAGAAATCATACTTATTTTTCAAATCAAGTTTTCTAAATTTCCAGTTAATTAACTCCTGTCGCAGAGGTGCATTTAAAGGAACTTTTCCTATAGAGAATATTCTAGGTAAAACTTCTTTATATCCCATTTTTTTAATCATTTTTTTATTAATATTTGTGGTATAGATATCAGCATTAATTTCTCTTGCGAGTATTAAATCAACAATTTCTGCTCCGCCGATATTATCAAGGGAATTATGGAATATTGCTATTTTTTTATCCATTTTTACTTTTCAATTAACATTTTTAAATTTTTTATAAAAATCTTTGTGTCAAATCTTTTTGCTTGCTTCTTACAGTCTTTTTTGTATTTCTTAGGGTTTTTCCCAATTACTTTAATAGCACCTATCAATTTATCTTCATTTATATCATCAATTAAAATACCTGTTTTTCCGTCGATAATTGTTTCTTTATAGCCACCCTCATTTGGAGCTATGACTGGTTTTCCTGATGCCATAGCCTCAATTGGTGTTACACCAAAATCTTCGTCTAAACTTGTTGTTATGAAACCCTTGCAATTTGCATAAAGATTTATTTTTTCTTCGTTAGAAGCATGATTGATTATTTCTACATTCTTTGGTTTTATTGAATACAAAAATTTCATATATTTCAACCAAGCTTCAGATTTTTCATAGCTTCCAATAATAACTAATTTTTCATTTGGTAATTTTGAAAATGCCCTTAATTGCATATCTACTCTTTTATGATTAATTAAACGATTTACACTGAGCCAAAAATCTCCATTTTTTTTGTATTTGTAATTCCAGGTTTCGACTGGAGGATATAGGAGAACTGATTTTTTATTTAGAAATTTAGAAATCCTTTTTTTTATATTCAAGGAGTTTGCGGTAATAATATTTACTTTATTCAAATATTTTTCATGAAGATATTTATTTATTTTTACCCATGCTACAAAATGAAATTTAAATATATATTTTGCAATTTTATTTTTGGTGTAATCATATAAATCATAAAATTCCCTTATTGGTGAGTGAAAATATATTAAATTTGGTTTGTTATTTTTTGCACCAGATATTGCCCATTCGCCTGTTATTATGAAAAAATCATATTTCTTTTTCCTATTAGTCAAATTAAGTCCCCTAAATTTATTAAGAATAGATTGTTGTTTGAACGGCCACCGATTAGGAACTTTTCCAATAGAATAAATTCTTTTTAAATTTTCTTCAAAGCCCATTCTTTTTACAAATTCTCTGTTAACATTTGTTGTGTAAATATCGGCATTTAATTCTCTAGAGATAATATTAACAAACATTTCTGCGCCGCCAATTGAGTCTAATGTTGAATGTAGTAGAGCTATTTTTTTATCCATCTATAATCATAATCTTATTTCTTTAAGAATTCTTTTGTGATTAAGTATAGATGTCTTGTTCCGTCTTGAAATGTGCGCAATTTAGAACTTCCAATTCTGTCATAATAGATTATAGGGATTTCTTTAATTCTAAGATGATTCTTTTGCGCTTTAATTAAAATTTCAGAAGCGAATTCCATCCCTATGCTTTGAAGTTTGAGTTTGTCTAACGCTTCTTTTTTTATAGCGCCAAAACCACAATGCGAATCAGAAATGTTTAAATGAAAAAGCCATCTAAGAAGAATAGAAAATACTGGACGTCCGATGTAGCGATGAAGAAACGGAGAAGAGTTTTTATTAAGATATTTTCTGTTTCCTATTACAAAATCTGAATCTTTAATTTCATAGAGAAATCTGGGAATGTCGTAGAAATTGTATGTGTTGTCAGCGTCGCCCATTATAATAATGTCGCCTGTTGCGTGTTTAAATCCTGTTAAATATGCATTGCCATAACCTCGTTGGAGTTCATGAATAATTTTAACTCCGAAAGATTTTACTATGTCAATTGTTTTGTCTGTTGAGCCGTTGTCAATTACAATTATTTCTCCGTCAATATTTTCTCTTTTGAAAACTTCTTGGATCTTTTTAATGCAAATTCCAACGCCTTTTTCTTCATTTAAACAAGGCATTAAAACACTCACTTTTTCCATATTCATTTAAGAGAACATACCTTTAAATATATTTTTTTAATCTAACTTATATGAAAAGAAGAGAAATTTCGTTGCTTGTATTTATTTTAATATCTGTTTTTATTTTAGTTTATTCTCCTCATTTTAATTATAGATTTCCTTATTTTATAGATGAATGGCATCATATTTCTCAATCTTATAATTTGTTTGAAGAGGGATATTTTTTGGGTTCAGGTAAATTAGAAATTGGTTTCCAACTCTTTTTGAGAATTTTATCTTTAATAATAGAAGTATTTAGAATTAACTTTTTTTTATTTTATAAATTCCTGCCTGCTTTATGGGCAGTGTTTTCAGCACTGGTTTTGTTTTATGTCGTCGAGAAAAAGACGAGTAATTTTTATATTGGAATTTTAGCAGTGATTTTCTTTGCATCAATAAAATCAAATTCTGATATTGGGGGTTTGTGGTTTTTTACACCATTGACATTTTCAATCCCATTTGTATTCTTATATATTTATTTTTTTACAGAAGGGATTGAAAAACGAGATAATCAAATGATTTTATGGAGTTTAGTAATTATGATTTTTCTTTTGCCAATTCATGCAATATCTGTTTTATTTGCGATTCCAATTTTATTAATTTATTGTCTTTTTCACTTAAAATACATTAAGAGCGAGTGGAAGTTCTTTTATTGGTTTTTAGTTCTTCCACTAATTGGAATTTTATTTTATTTACAGATTACAAAAAATTCATTGTTTAATTTGTTCAATGCAATTCAATTCAGACTAGGATTTGGTTACGCTGATTTGCCATTTTCATTTTTTGATGTTTATTCTCTTATTGGGTTTGTTCTTGCTTTGTTTGGAGTTATTTTTATAATATTGTATAAAAAAGATTTGAAAAAATATTCTTTATTTGTTATTTGGCCTTTAATAATGCTAATCTCGTTAGCTATATTTAAAGTAACAGGAGTTTCATTTTTTTCCCCTTATCAAAGAAATATTTATTATTTTGCTTTGAGTTTGCCAATTTTGAGCGCTTTTGGTGTAATCTATTTACTACAATTAATAAGAAAAATAAAGATAAGCGAATTTGTAATTAAAATAATATTTGTAATATTTATAATGATGATTTTGTTTTTTACTTTTTATCAATATTATAACTTGCCTGAAAGGGCACAATTAAGACAAATCATCGACGAAGATGATTATAAAGATTTATTGTTTTTGAGAAGTTTAGATAAAGGAGTTGTTTTGGCTGAACCTCTAATTTCCAATGCAATTACTCCAATAGCTAAAATGCAACCTGCAACAACTTCTTTTATTCTTGATTATAGAAAAGAAGTTGAAACTTTTTTTTCGTTGGAGTCTTGTGATAAAGAAAATGAAATGCTCGGCATTTACGAAGTTGATTATATTTTAACAAAGGAAAAAACAGATTGTGGTTGGGAATTAATTTACGAAGGAAAGAATTTCCTGTATGCAGTATAGTAGTTAACAAATTAATATCCTTCCACTTTCTTTAATTTCGCAAGGAATGTTTGTGTTGTTAAGAATTGTGTAACCAATATGTTTGTTATCTGGAGAAGAACAAACAATTCTTATTTCAAATTCTTTTTCATCTTTTAATTCAGTTTCTAATTCATAGAAGCCTTTTTGGGAATCTTTTCCTTCGACATGGATACCTTGAATATATTCATAAATGTTTTCAATTTCTTTTAATGATTTGTCTTCAATTAATAATTTATTGGAAGAAATATCTGCCTTGCAATCTGCGTCGACAATTGGGATTTTGTCGTTGTCTAAAACACGAAACAACACAACCTCTGGAGCATTACGTTTAGAGGTTTCAATAAAATAAAAAAGCGAGGTTGAAATGATTAAGATAAAAATCAAAGTTATAATTCTGTATTTTTTGTTCATGAAATCAGAAGAAAGAAGAAGTTTATAATTATTTTGTATTAGCTTTGAAGTTAAATTGTCCAATTTTGAGTGAGGACAAGCATTTTAAGAAACAAGATAGAGTTAAAGTTTTCACGACGGAAGAATTAATGAAAGAAATTGAAAAAGAGAATTATCATTCGTAAAAAAGAGCGTTGTCGACGCTTGAAGTATTTTCAAAAGGATTCGCAAATCTTCCGAGGACATCATAAGGGTTGAATAGGAATGTGTCGACTTCTTTTATTACTGGCGCGCCAAATAAAGTATTTTCTTCTTCAAATGATTTTGCGTCATTTTGTATTCTTATAGTTGCTTGAATTGTAAGGACGAAAAGTTTATATATGTGTATGCACACTAATACACATGGTAAATATTACTGTAACTGTTTCAGAGAGTTTGAAAGAAGAACTTCAGCGGCATAAGGAAGTAAATTGGAGTGCCGTGATTAGAAAATCTTTGGCAGAACACATTAGAAAAATGGATATTGCTGAAACTATTGGGAAGAAAAGCAAGTTAACCAAAAAAGATGCAGACGAGATTAGCAAGAAAATAAAAAGAGATATAGCTAAAGAATTAGGGTTAATATGAAACTCGTTATTGATTCTAATATCATTATTTCAGCATTAATTAAAGATTCTACGACTAGGGAGATGATATTAAAGTCAGGAATTGAGTTTTATCACCCAAAAATCTCACTTAGTAATTTAGAGAAATACAGAGAAGAGATAGTTCAAAAATCAGGGATTAATAATAAAGAATATGAAAATCTAATAGGCAGTTTGTTTGAGAATATTATCTTTATTGAGAAAGAAGACTTTTTAGATAAAGTAGAGGAAGGAAAGATTATAATTGGAAATATTGATATGGAAGATGTTTCATTTATTGCTCTTGCATTATCTATTGATAATGATGGGATTTGGAGCGAGGACAAGCATTTTAAGAAACAAGATAGAGTTAAAGTTTTCACGACGGAAGAATTAATGAAAGAAATTGAAAAAGAGAATTATCATTCGTAAAAAAGAGCGTTGTCGACGGAATATTATTCAGATATAGAAAATTCTTCTGTATCTAAAACATAAGGTTTGTCGAATTTCTCATCGAGCTTTTTTCTTGAACTTTCATGAAGTGCGTTTGAATCATATGGTTGAATTGTAAAATTTAAACCTTCATTAGTGTTACCATAACTGCCATAAACTGGAGCATTTGCGTCTTCAAATTGAGAATATAAATCAAAGTGAGAGACGGATGAGGATTGTTTTACTCCTAAAAGTATATTGTTTGTTTGAAATGGAACGACGACTCTTTGAAACCTAAAAGTTTATATAGTATAATTATATTGTTTATACATGATAGAAGTTAAAACTAAATTGAGAAGATGGGGAAATTCTTTTGGGGTAGTTGTACCTCAAAAAGTTGTTGATGATTCTGGTTTTAAGGAAGGGGAGGAAATTGAAATATTAATTGAGACAAAAAGCACAGATTTGAGGAAATTATTCGGAAAACATAAGTTCAAGAAATCTACTGAAGATATAATGAGAGAAATTGACGAGGATCTTTATGATGATTGATGAAAATCAGACTTTTCTTTATGATACTTATGCTTTAATTGAAGTTTTAAAAAATAATCCCCGATACGAAAAATATACAACAAAGAACGTTATAATCAATAAATTTATTTTTGCAGAGTTTTGCTACAAATTATTTTTGGATGATGTAAAAGATGCGAGAGAATATTTAGATGAATTAATTCCTGCCATTGTAAAAGTTGATGCAAGTATTATAGAAAGAGCGATGTTATTCAGAGTGAAAAATAAAAAGAGAAAGATGTCAATGACTGATTGTATTTCTTATATTCAATCAAGAAAGCTTGGAGTTAAATTTTTGACTGGAGATAAGGAATTTGAAAATTTAGAAAATGTTGAGTTTGTCAAGAAATAATTCTTATTATTATTTTAGTCGTATGAATTATTTTGCATCAATAGAAAATTCTTCTGTGTCGATAACATATGGTTTGTCGAATTTTTCTTCAAGTTTTTTTCTTGAATTTTCGTGTAATGCATTTGAATCATAAGGTTGAATTGTAAAATTTAAACCTTCATTAGTGTTACCATAACTACCATAAACAGGAGTGTTTGCGTCTTCAAATTGAGAATATAAATTAGAATTTTCGACTGATGAGGGTGGTTCTGGGATTAATTTTGGCGCTATCAAACCATAAGATGCAGAGCCAGTTGGTAAAGGCAAACCTTTTAAGAATTTCTTTTTCTTTGCTGTTGAAAATCCCGGCGCAATAAATCGTATTTCTCTATCAACCCCATTAAATGGTTGAGTTATATACTGAGGAGGTAGAGTTGTATAAACTGGATTTCCTGTTGTCGCATCCATAACTTCCCACCCTATTGAAATTGCATTTTCATCTAATAAACCCCCATCTTCTGTTACTAAATCTTCTATACTCCAAGGTTTTCTTTGATAAATTCCTAATGTTCCTCCAAAAGAGGAGGGGTCTTCAACTTCTAATCCATCTGGTTCATATCTTGTTAAAGCTGTTAATGCTGATAATGCAGAAGTTGCGTCCGCGACGGGTTTTAATGGAGAATAAACTGATAAAATATTAGGAGTTCCTCCTGGAGTTCTTATCTCATGTTGGGGAATGTTATCTTCAAAAATTAGACCAGATGGCGCAGTGAAGCCATCTATTCCATCTGCTTGCATTCCATCAACAACCTTTGATAATGGCTTAATTCCTGTAACATATAAATTAAAATTTCCTCCAGGAATTCCATCACTTAAATAATCATCAGCAAATGCTAATCTCATTCCATCATGTGAAACAGCCGGAGTTATTTGATTTCCTGGAAGAGGGATTCTCACTATTTGAGGACCTCTAACATGTATATCAAAATTAGCTCCCGTAAAGTTTAAAGGGTCATTTAAAGAGTAAACTCCACTCAAATCTTTTGTGTAATAAACAATATTTCCTCTTGCTCCAAAACCACCTGGAAATGCAACACCTTCTGAAAAAATAGAAAGTATTTCTACTAATCTACCATCTCCTCCAGAAACATAAGGGGATGAAACTCCATTAAGTAGATTATTTAAATCATTATAATACCAAAGTTGAGATTGTCCGTCACTTCTTATTTCTTGAAACATGATTTTATCTAAATCCCTGCTGACTTTTGGTCTTGCAGTCCTATTTGTAAAATTTGTAATTTTAATTGGTGAGCTTTCATCCCAATTTCCATTTGAAGGGTTCATTTTAAATGCATAAATTTGTCCATTTGAAGCAGTGGGATAATCTGTTTCAGCTAATAACCATTCATCTATAGCTTCAATTGTTGCACTTCCAATATTAACACTTAATGTTGCTCCGACGCTTGGATTTCTTAAATTAACATCTTGTGGAAGGGATTGTCCTGTTGCTGGAACAGCTCTCGATGAAGGAAAGAAACCTCCAACGCCAACTTTATAAATTCCGTCTAATCCTCCAACTATTACTGGTCTCTGTTTGTGGAAATAATCTATTAAACCTAAAGGACCAGTAGATATATTTCTTAATTCTGCACTTAAGCCAGTTTCTAATTCTCTTCGAGGACGAGTTAAATCAAATATATTCTTACTATATAAAACTCCATTAGCAAAACTTGAATCAGCTTCAATATAAGAAACTCTTTGTCCTCCTAAGTGCCATGCTGGGCTTAAAGCATTTGTTGTTCCTGTTGTTAAATTTTGAATGTATGAGAAATCATATACTAAATTTCCAGAACCAAAATCAGGGATAAGTGGATCAGTTGGAGAAGGATCAATTCTGTCATTAAATCCGTCGCTATCTGTATCAATATCTCCAATAGAAACATCATTTGTAGCAAGAACATCATCAGCTCTTACAGAAGGAGAGTACAACAAAGAGCCTCCAAATAACGTCGCTGTAGTCAATGTAGTAAATCCAATTTTCCTAGAATTATCTTTAACAAATTGCTTGGCATTTCTAACATATTCTTCTATTCCCATTTTGTTATTTCTTAATACAAGTTTTTAAATCTTTCTACGATGTTAAGTTATATGGTTTACTTTACATACAATGGCGTAGATGTGGTGAAATTAATTAACTCAAAGCAACCCTATTTTTCTAAGATATTCTCTAACCCGTAATTTAAATTCATTTCCTTTTCCAAAAGAATTCCTAAAAACTGATGAACTGCTTTTTAACTGAGATTCAATTAACTTTTTTTGCTGTTCAAACAGACTATTATCTTTTTTCAATTTAATTGCGTAAATCTCAACATAATCCAAATCTGTTTCGGGTTTTTTTTGTAATGTTAATTTCATTTTTTTAATTCTTCTCTTATTATCTTTTCATATTCTTCAAACTTTTTATTATTAACTATATCAGAGAAGAATATTCTTAAATGTCTTGCATCAGCAATATCTTTCTTGCCTTTTAAGATGATTTCCTTATATAATATTTCAAATTCTATTGGGGGAATTTTAAATTCAAAGTCTTTGATTTTGATTTTTTGAGGATGGGTGAACTCAAAATACTTTGCTTTTCTTGTTTCATTAATTGAAATAAATTCTATGTTGGGAAACATTTCATCTTTTTTAGCAAACCTTATATTTTTCATATCTTTCACATAGAGGTAAACTTCATTAACATTATCACCTTGATAACACCAAAATCTTTTTTCATTTAATTCATTAAAAAATCTCTCAAATTTTTCTTTCTTCATGACAGGAACAAGCATATCAATATCTTCTGTTCCACGAGTTCTTCCAGTTGCAATACTTACAAATCCGCTGACAACTAAATAGTCAGAATGCTTTTTTAAAATATTAAGAAAATCTCTCAAAAAAATATCAAGCTCTGTCAAATCTCTATTTACTATAATAATGTTGTTGATAACTTCGTATCCTTTCATCAAGTAAACAAAGAGACAATTTATTTAAATCTTCTTATTCAACTCAACGCTACGAACACAGGTATCTTGCATTCTTCTTTGTCGCAGAAGTCAAATGCTTTTCCGACAACAGTTCCGTCTCGAGGATTATCATTTTTCATTGCATAACCTGGTTTTGAAGAAGAAACAAGCAAATCTCCTGGCATTACATTTCCGTTTTCGTTTGTTACTCTAGCATTTACAATTCCTGCTAACGAAATTGGGTAACCATTTACTATTCCAGGTTCGACATTTAATACAGCTGTACTTGAAATAAATCCTACAGCTAATCTTGAATTTGCACCATTACATTTCATTATTAATTTACTTCCAGTTGGGTCTATACAAACTAAATCTCCATAATCCAAATCATCGGTTGTTGTTTCTTTGAAGCATGAAACATCATTATTACATATTTTATTATCTCTTGTTGCACGTGTGGCAATATTTTCTGCAATATCTCCTTGAGTCCATACTGTTCCTCCTGCAAGATAAGCTACACCATCAACTTCTACGTACCCAGAAATATATACATCGTCGGAAGCATTTATATCTGCTCTTCCTTTAGTACCTGAACCAAATTTATTATATGCAACATTATCAGGAGTTGTATCTCCAACATTTATACTATCTTCTACAAAAAGTCTTCCTTGAGTTGCAGTAGCCGCAGTACATCCATCTACACCAATACAAACGCTTGAATCTTCAAATTCAAATGTGCCCGCTGTAGTTGCTGTTCCAAAGTTTAATGATGCTGTTGTTATATCACCGCCAGCGACGTCTAAATCTCCACTACTAAGGTTTAAACTTCCCGTAAATAATACAGAACCATCAACCTGTAATTTATTTAAAGGGTTATTTACTCCTATTCCGATATTACCAGTTCCATTTTGAATAACAAAATAATCAAAAAAACCCTCACCTATTTCTAAAGAACCAGTTGGAACTCCCACCCCCCCTTGAATACGGATTCCCCATAAATTCCCCCCATAACCAGAATGATTTAGTGTTAATAAATTTCCTGTATAACTACCAACACCCATTAAATTTAAAACAGGGGTGCCGAAAAGTGACTGTCCTGTTAAATTTAATTCTCTAAACATACCATTTGTTGCATTTATTGTTCCATTGACATCTAAATCAAATCTTGGAGTTGTCGTTCCAATTCCGACTTGTTTAACTGTTGAATTCCACATTGCAGTTGCATTTGAACTCCATACACTTCCTAATTTAGAATCGTAAGTTGAGTTGTAAGTTGAAAGATAAGAAAGGTTTTGAATTAAACCATGATATGAAGCATTATAAGTTGAAAGATAAGAAAGGTTTTGAATTAAACCATGATATGATAAATTGTAAGTTGGAACATTAGTTAAAAATAAACCATCTCCTCTAAATGACGTTGCATTAATTGTTCCATTAACATCTAATAAAAATCTTGGGTTTGCTGTTCCTATTCCAACATAAAGAGCAGACAAATTCCACATTGCTGTTGCATTTGAACTCCATACACTTCCTAATTTAGAATCGTAAGTTGAGTTGTATGTTGAGAGATAAGAAAGATTTTGAATTAATCCATTATAAATCGTTAAGTTTCCTGTTGCTATATATAAATTATCTGTCCAAGATTGATTCCAAGAATTATTTGAAGTTACTGTTAAGATTTGAGCATCAACATAATTCTTCATTGAAGCGTTTGATTGGATAATCAATAATCGATTATCCCATGTTGAATTATATAAATTAAAAGTTCCTGTTGTTTGATTGTAGTTCCACGCTTCATAAGTTGAATTGAAAGTTGATAACCAAGAAAGATTATTATTTGTTATACTTGAACTAACCGCGACGCCGTTGATGTAAATCTCTGTTCCAAAATAACCATTTCTCCAGTTTAATGATGAATTTCCGACGTCAAACGTGTTTGTGAATCCTGTTTGCGGCATTAAACTTCCGTTGATGTTTAAAGTTGATACTCCTAAAGAAGTTATGTTGTAAACAAAAATTGTCTGCGCAAAAATATTTCCACCTGTTATTGTTACACCTCCTTGTGTCCAACCACCTCCAAAAATTGAATCGCCCCCAGAAACATTTAAACCTCCAGAACTAATTGAAAGCATGCCTGTCATTGTATCTCCATCGATGTTTACAAATCTAGTATCTCCTGCTAAAGTTTGGTTGTAAGCCCATTGAGCATAACTTTCATTATAAGTTGATAGGTAACTCAAGTTTTGAATTAAACCATGATATGAAGAATTATAAGTTGATAACCAAGATAAATTATTATCTGTAATTGTAAGATTTAAATTCTGAATTAAAGCTCTATTATCCCAAGTTGAATTGTAATTATTAAATGTGTGTAAGGTGTGATTGTAAAGAAAAGTTCCATTTATTGCTTGACCGTCAACATACAAGTTTGTAACGTTTAAAGAACTCACATTTACAAAATCTGCAAATATTGTTGTAACATTCAAATATGTCACATTAATAAAAGTAAAATATAATCTTCCTCCCCTTATTTCAGTAACATTAATATAAGTTACATTTATGTAATTAGCAGTTACATTTAAATTAGCAGTGGATAATCGTGAATCAATTGTGCTGTTTAAGTTTACTTCATTTAATGATAATGTTGTGCCGTTGAATGTTAAGTATTGTGTGCTGTCTGATTTTATGAACCAATCGAACATTCCTTTGAACCAACCGCCGACGCCCATTGTTAAATTTTTTCCAGCATCAAAAGTAGATGATTGATTTGTTAAAACTATTTTGCTTGAGAAGTCAATGTCTTCTACCGAAATATTTCCGACACTGCTTTGGAAAATTTGTCTTGTTGCTCCATCTTGATATGTTATTTTTTCATTATTTACATAAATTTCCATATAGTAATATTGTCCGTAGTTTAAACTTAAGGTGTTTGAGCTGTTTCCTAAAACTAAATCATACTCTCCACTTGAAATCGCGCTGTTAAAATCGGTTGTGGAATTGTAAACCATGTTTCCTCCAGTAAACGCATCATAAATTGTTACAGTAATATTTCCAGAAGCCAAGTTCGCTCCGGATTGTTTGACATTTCCTTGCAAAGAAATTAAATCATCTACAGCTATAACTAAAGGAATCACACTTAACAGAATAATTACTAATACACCTACGAATAGTATTTTCTCATTCACCATTCTTTTGAGCTCTTTATGTTATTTATAACAAAAAACACTATATAAATATTACTCTGTTCTTTTTTAGATAATAATTTTTTCCCGTCGATAAAAGTAGTAAGAAAACTTTCTCTCAATTTTTACCTACAATAAAGAAAGTTTACTCTACAAAAGTTTTAAATATATCTTGTAACTGGTTTTGTTATGGAAATATCAGTATCACCTAAGACTAAAAAATTAATAGATGATGCATCTAAGAAATTGAATTTGAATAGTGAAGCAACTATAACTATTGCCCTGCAGTCTTATTTGAATTCTGAAGATAGGGGGTTAAAAAGAGAATTTGAAATGTGGGAAAATTTGGGTAATGAAGCATTAGAAAATTTTGAGAAATCACTATGAAAGAAAATGAAATATGGCTGGTAAAAATACCCGAGTTAAAGGGACATGAACAGTATGGATTTAGGCCAGCAATAATAAAATCAGGCAATGCAAATATTACAACGATAATCCCATTTACTTCAAATGAGAAAGCATTAAAATATAAGTTTACTTTTGAATTAAATCCAAATTCAATAAACAATTTAGACAAAAAATCAATTGCATTGATATTTCAGATTGGAGCTATAGATAATAAAAAAATTGTTAAAAAAATTGGAGAATTAACTGAATACGAATCTAATAAACTAGATTCAATGCTGGAAGATTATTTATTTAAGAAAATTTCTATTATAAATAAAGAAAAACTCGCGAAATATTTTCCTGTTACAGAAGAAGCTTTAGCTGAAGCAGTTAAAAGTATTTTCAAGGGACGAGAAAAAGATGCTAAGGAAATTATTGAGATGGTTAAAAATTATGTGAGTGATGCGCATCATTTTGAAAAGAAGAATGATTTAGTTAATGCGTTTGCCGCGATAAATTACGCGCACGGCTGGCTTGATTGCGGCGTTAGACAGGGAATATTTGATGTGAAGAACAGGGATTTGTTTACTGTGAAATAGAAATGCACTCGCAAGCTCGTGATTATTTATGAATTTTTCCAGACTTCGTCAGGGAAAAATTAAGGGACATAAATTTAACTGGATGTAACATTGATAATCTATAAATCTTGATTAACATAATTTTTATTGTATTGGTGATTTTATAATTGGAATGGGGAGGCTAAATTAATCACAACATATAAAAATCATTATTCATTTAAATCATAATGGAAAATAAGGACATAGAAAAAATAAAATCAAAGATTGTGAAAATTTTAAAAAAACACGGCATAGTCAGAGCCGGGCTTTTTGGTAGTTTTGCCCGAGGCGAAAATAAGAAGAAAAGTGATGTTGATATTCTAATTGAGGTTGATAAAAATAGAAAATTTAGTTTGCTTGATTTTGTCGGGTTGAAGTTGGAGTTAGAGGATGTTTTGAAGAAAAAAGTTGATTTAGTGGAATATTCTGTTATTAAAAAAAGAATAAGAAATCAAATTTTAAATGATGAAGTTAAAGTAATATGAAAAGAGACATAATGCTGTTTATTGATGATATTCTTGAGAATATTTCTTTAATAGAAGATTCAACAAAGATTAGTATGGATAAGTTTGAATCAGACAGGCTTATTGTTGATGCTACAATTAGGAGATTAGAGATTATTGGCGAAGCTGTTAAAAATATTCCAAATTCATTGAGAGAAAAATACTCAAAAGTCCCTTGGAGAAAAATTGCTGGATTTAGAGACGTTATAATTCATGCTTATTTTGGTATGAACTTGGAAAGAATTTGGAGCATAATTAAAGACGATCTTCCAACATTAAAAAAACAAATTCAAGAGGTTAAAAAAGATTTAGAAAAATAAACATGAAAAAAGAGGTGATTGTAATTAGTCTTGGAGGAAGTTTGATAATTCCTGACAAAGTTGATGTTGCGTATTTGAAAAAGCTAAAGGTTGTTTTGAAAAAGCATTTGAAAAATTATGATCTTATTGTTGTTTGCGGGGGCGGGAGTATTGCGAGAAAATATATTTCTGCGTTGAGAGAAATGAAATTAAGCGAGCATATTCAGGGTTTGGCTGGAATTTCTGCGACGAGAATGAATGCGCGTTTCATGTCGTACTTTTTTGGTTTTGAGCCGGATTATGGCGCACCGCAAAGTATAAGGCAAATTAAAAAGCAATTGAGAAAAAGAGGCATTGTTTTTTCTGGTTCTTTGAACTATAAAACTAATCAGACGAGTGATTCAGATGCAGTGCTACTTGCGAAATATTTTAACTGCAAGTTTGTAAATTTGACAAATGTTCAGGGTTTGTATGATAAAGACCCAAATAAATTTAAGACTGCGAAGTTTATCTTGAGGATTTCGTGGAGAGGTTTTTATAAAATGGCAAATAAGATTGCGTTTAAGCCAGGACAGCATTTTGTTCTTGACCAAAAGTCTTCGAAGATTATTATGGAAAATAAGATTCCGACTTATATTATTGGAAAGGATGTTAAGGAGTTAGATAATTTTCTTAAGGGAAAGAACTTCAGAGGGACAGTTGTTGAGGGTTAAAAATAAAGTTTACTTTGTCAATTCATAAATTGATTTGATTTCTTCCGGAAAAGTTTGTTATGCAGAAACAAGATTCTTAACACTAATATCAGAAAGAAAATCTTTTGAAATTCTTTTGCTTACATTTAGAAGCTCTATTCCCAATATATTTCCATTTTTATCTAAATCTATTATAGTAAAGTCATCTATTTTTTTATTAGAAAAAAACTCCCCGCTGCCTAATTCAATATACACAGCATCTGCTTCTTTATCAAATGTAATTTTCATAAGTAATAAACAGTTACCACATTTATATATTTATCTTTTTCATAAACTACCTCAATAGTAGCCCTTCCTATGTTTTTTCTCGCATAATACAATTCCCCTCTCTTTAACACTTTTTTAGGGTAACTAATTGTATTAATAATTTCTTCTTTAGTTATATTTCTTTTTTTCATCCTCTCTTCAGCATGTTTTGTAAAGGTTACTTCCATAACCTAAGAAAATTAAAGAATTATTTAAAACTTTCTTACTTTCAATTTATTTTCTTTTTACTTCGTCAATTCATAAATAGATTTGACTTCGTCTGCTGTTAATGCTTTGTTAAAAATCATGAGTTCGTCTATTTGACCATTTAATCTAACTCCAGTAGTTGCTCCTCCGATAATAAAATCGGTTATTGGTAGTCCAGTTGCTGCATTACTATTACTTCCATCATCTAAATTACCATTAGTGTAAATATGGCTATCTACTGAATCCTGTCTTGGAATAATGCATAAATGTACCCATTGGTTATATACTACGTTACTATTTGAACTCCTGTAACTATTGTCATTCATATACACCCTATACTTTCCCCCATTATTAAATAACAAAGGAGCACCATAAGTTCCTCTAAATGAATATAAGGTTATAGATCCAGTATTAAGATATACCCAAGAACAAATAGTATATCCATATTCAGTTATATCTCCAGCCGAAATATAATTACTCCCATCAAAATCCGCCGCCTTTCCAACTTTTCCATCATCAACAAATGTTGCACCATTATTTGTTCCGTCGTGTAGAGGAACACTTCCACTACTATCTTTCGCATCATTTTCAAATTCCCACCATGCAATTAATCCCCCTAAACTTTTTACAGATTGCTCATATGATAATTCTCTTTCACCAACAACTTCACCAACTTTCTCATTACCTTCTGAACCACCAATCGGCCTGATTGAAACTTTTGTTATTGCTCCTAAACCGCCTTTAGAAATATCATATGTTGTTTCTTCACCTTCGTCAATTGGATCAACTCTCACAGTTTCTGAATTTATCCCATCTGACATAATTATATTAATTCCCTGTAAATTACCCTCACCAACATTTCTTTCAACTCGGACAAGAACATTTCCTGAAGTTGAAGAAGGTTCAACTGTCTTAACAGCCATTGAAACTTCAAAAGTTGATGATCCAATATCATCTCCTTTATCACGAATCAAATTAGAAATAACCACCCAAACAATTGCGATTGCAACTAATACTAATAAAACTAAAATCAACGTCGTAACAACTTCTGACAATCCTCTCTTTTTCATTAGTTAATTAGGAATGTTCTATTTATAAAATTATCCAAAGTATCCGCCATTACTCTTTTCAAACTTATTTCCCTTATTCTTCTGAATGGTATCAACAATTTTCAAAATAAAAACTTTTATCTCTTGCCACTCGACGAACGCTTTCTTAATAAATTCTGCTTCCTTTTCCTCAGAATAAGAAATATCCAACTCAATGAGCTTAACCTCAATTTCCATAAACTTCTTATAAATTTCTTCTAAATGTTTCTTGTCCTCTTTACCAAGCAGCTTAATTAAAGAATAAATAAACATCGGCGCATTTACTGGATTCAAAATCACCTCGACAAACCGCATATAGTTGCTGTATCTGTCGGCAATAAATTTCCTAATCTCCCTCAACAGCAAATCAGTCTCTACATCGCTCGCACGCTCGATATAAAAATCCTCATTCAACTTTTCAAATTCAGGCAAACTATGCTTTATCTTAAACTTCTCATATTCTTTCTTCATTTCCTCAAGAGAAGATTTTTCTTTTCCTTTAACCATCAAAACAAATAAAGAGAGATGTTTATAAAAGTAATGGATTATATTTCATTGTGGTATCCGAAAATTAGTTCTCAAGGCTGATATTAATCAGTCTATGAAATTTA
>CAYXNP010000017.1:0-10548 GCA_964466575.1 Candidatus Woesearchaeota archaeon
ATTTTTGACTGGGTTTTGATAACGATTGTTTTATGATTTGATTAAACATACGACTAATTCTTAGTCGTATGCGGAGATACTGTCTGGAAATTATTAGGAAGTTGATGAAATGAGTTTTTGTTAGTAAGTTCATATTCCTACACCAACTCCTATTCTCGAGCCCACGACTTGTTATTATGTTATTAGTTAGCTCAAGTCGTAAACTCTCGCCCACCAACCTGATTAGTGAACTGAATTAATGAACTTGCCGTTTAATGTTAATAAGAAATTTTTGTTTGGGAAGTTTGTGAAGTGATTATTTTTCTCGATTTTTCAATCTTGTTTGTGTGATTTTTATAGCATCTTTAATTGCTTTTGTAAAAGAAGGTTTGATATATTCTTCCAATACATCATAAATAATAGAGATATCAGTGAGAACATTTTCTTTCCCAACAAAAGAATAGGGTATTGGATAGCATGGCAATTTTTCTAATACTCCATTTCCTTTGTATACTAAGAGTGAAGGTTTATTTGCCATGGCTTTGGTTATTGGTATTGATTCTTTACCATTATAAGAGAAACATAATGTTCTGCTCATGGTTCCATCTTGTTCAATATGCATTACTTGAAATGCATTGTGCAACTCTTCATTTCCTGAATTCCAAAGATCTGCGTATCTAGAGATTTCTCCATCAATAAAACTCGTTCTTTGAATTGCAACTTGGAGACCTTCTTTTGGATCAAGAACTAAGTGAGAATAACCTTCGTAGGTAATTATATCTCCGGAATTAAAATTTCCTGATTTATTTGTCTGAAAGTATCTGTTGAGGTCAAACCGTGATTTATGTGGACATAATGATTTGGATGGCGTGGGAAGTAAATATTTAGCAAATTTTATAGGTTCATCAAAAATCTTCAAAGATGCAGCTAAATCATCGTTTTCTATTACTTCCAATAGGAAATTGTTAACCTTATCCGCTCCATAACAATAAGTTTTAACTCCAAAAGCTCTCTCAAAATCGCTGGGGGAGATCAAAACGTATCTACAAAATCTTCTTTCATTCTTTTTTCTATCTAGAAGATTGTCTATTGAGCCTCTAGATCTTGCAAGTAATCTGCAAAGTTTTTCATCTATTTGAGTAGTTTGTTTTATTCTTGTCATTTTGATTATTTAGATTTATTTATAAAATCAAGATAATGTTCAAATGATCGTCCTCTTCTATAGTAACTTGTTTGAGATGAGGGAAGGCCTTCTCCCAAGTTAATTCTATTTTCCTGAATTTCATCATCATCAAATTCTACAATAGTTGTCAATGTTTTGGCTTTTGAATCAATTTCATACACTATTCCTGATAAGATATCATCTCCAAATTTTATTTCATCTCCTATGCAGATATTTTGATTTTCAAATAACCAATTTGTATTGAATATATCTGCTACAAATGATTTTGATTTTTTACTTGTCATGCTCTCATCTCCTTCCCACAATATTTAAATATCTGTCATCATATATATGATGATATGATACAAATTCAAGAACTCCAGGAAATTGGGCTAACAAAAAATGAAGCAAAAGTATATTCCGTATTAATTGGAATTGGCTCGACGACAGCCGGAGAAGTAATAAAGAAAACTAAACTTCATAGAAATATAGTTTATGACAATTTAGAAAAGCTCATAGAAAAAGGACTTATTGATTATGTTACAATAAAAGGAATTAAACATTTTGAGGTTTCTTCTCCGAGTGAACTAAAGGATTTTATTCAAAAACAAAAGCAGGAAATTCTTAGAAAAGAATCTCTTGTAAAAGAACTACTTCCTAGAATTGAGAATGAAATTTCTATTGAAAGAAAGCAGGACGCTTCAATCTTTAAAGGAAAAAGAGCGCTAAAAAATGTTCTTGAAGGGATAACGCAGTCGAAAACTGAGATTTTGGTTTTTGGAACGGGTTGGGGAATGAAAGAAACATTGAAAGATTATTATGAGCAATGGCATTTAAAATTAAGACAGCATAAAATTAAGGCTAGAATTTTACTTCCAAAAACAAAGAAAGAGTCTTATTTGAAACCTTTTATTGCAAAGTATCTTTTGGAAAAAGATGTTCTTCCGTCGACAATTTGTATTTATGAAAATAAAGTTTTGACAGTTTTATGGGGAGAAGAGCCGCTTGCGATTTTAATTTACAGCGAGAAAGTTTCTGATTCTTACAGAAATTATTTTGAAGTGTTATGGAAAATAGGGAAATGAAAAATATTAAAAACCCATTATTACTCAATTTTTTATGTTTAGAAATCATAATCTTGGAGAAATAGATGAGAAGTTAATTGGAAAGAAAGTTATTTTGGCTGGATGGGTTGATACTGTTCGCGAGCATGGTAAGTTGATTTTTATTGATTTGAGAGATAGATATGGAAAACTTCAATGTGTTATTCATGCTAAGAATGATGATTTTAAATTTGCAAAAGAAGTTACGCTGGAAAGTTGTGTTCGAATTGAAGGCGAAGTTAAGGCAAGACCGAAAGGAACTGAGAACAAGGAATTGAAAAGCGGGAAAGTTGAATTGGGAATTTCTTCTTTTAAGATTTTGAGCAAGTGTGCTGCGCTGCCGTTTGATATTCATGACGAAAGTGTTAGTGAAGAGATTCGTTTGAAGTATAGATATTTGGATTTGCGAAGTGAAAGGATGCAGCAGAATTTGCAAATAAGGCATGAGGCAATTAATTTTATTCGTGATTTTTTGGACAAGGAAAATTTTGTTGAAATTCAGACGCCGATTTTGACAAAGTCTTCGCCAGAAGGTGCGAGGGATTTTATTGTTCCGTCGAGAATTCATCCTGGAACTTTTTATGCTTTGCCGCAATCTCCACAGCAGTATAAACAACTTTTGATGGTTTCTGGTTTTGACAAGTATTTTCAAATCGCGCCGTGTTTTAGAGATGAAGACGCGCGGGCCGATAGAAGTCCTGGAGAATTTTATCAACTTGATATGGAAATGAGTTTTATTGAGCAAAAAGATATTTTAGATGTTGTAGAGAGGTTAGTTTTGGCTTTGGTTAAGAATTTGTTTCCTAAAAAGAAATTGACTTTTGAGAAATTTCCACGTTTGACTTATGATGAAGTTATGAAGAAGTATGGAGTTGACAAACCTGATTTGAGAAAGAATAAGAATGATAAAGACGAACTTGCGTTTGTATGGGTTGTTGATTTTCCGTTGTTTGAAGAGAAGAAAACAGATGGGCATTATGCACCAATGCATCACATGTTTACAATGCCTAAAGAAGAACATTGGAAATATTTGAATAAGAATGACGCACATAAAGCTAAAAGTTATCAGCATGATTTAGTTTTGAATGGGTTTGAGGTTGGCGGAGGAAGTGTTAGGATTCATGTCGCTGAAATTCAAGAGAAGATTTTCGATTTGATTGGTTTTAATGATAAGCAAAAAAAATATTTTTCACATATGCTGACTGCGTTTAAGTATGGTGTTCCGCCTCATGGGGGTATTGCGCCTGGAATTGATAGGTTGTTGATGGTTTTGACTGGAGAGCCGAATCTTAGGGAATTGGTTGCGTTTCCAAAGAATAAAGAGGCAAGAGATGTTACATTTAATGCGCCTGACGAAATTGATGAACAACAATTGAAAGATGTTCATATTGCGATTACGCATACGCATCGCGAAGTTAGGAAAGAGAAGAAAGCAAAGAAAGTCATTAAGAAAAATAAAAAGAGGGAAAAATAAAATGTGCGAGACTTGTGGATGTAGAGATAAGAAAAAAGCAAAGAAAAAGAAACCTAAGAAGAAGTAATATTCTAAAATAGTTCTAATATGTTCTCTTTAAATAGTGAAAACAAAAACTTTATATAATAGGTATTTTTAATTTTTTATGGAATTAAGTAAAGAACACCAAAGAAATTTGAGAAGGGCTGAAAGACGGGGCAGTTGGAAAGTGAAAGCTGCGGGATTAGCTGTTATTGCTTGTTTTGGACTTCCAGTATATAATGAGTATTCTGAAAACCACAGACAAAAAGAAATGGCGCACGGTTATGTATCAACTCATAGAATACATATTACACCCGGATTTACTTTTGAAACCGAAGCAAAAAAGATGGTTAGAGAAAATTCTTATTTGGAAAATAATAATGTAAACTTCAGCTATGTCGTTGATGTTTTAAGAGAACTTAATCCTGATTTGAATGAACGTAATTTGAAATTAGAACAACCTGTTGTTGCACCAATTTATTCTAATAGAAAATAAATTATCGAAATAGATAATTCTATCAAAAATGATGGCTTTGTTGAAAATCTTCTTTATTTGGATTTTTTGAGTTAGTAATCGCCCACTAAAGCCTGTCTTCGACAGGCAACCCACCCTTATTTCGTATTTTGAATTGCCAACATTTTACCTAACTCAAAAAATTCATACTTTTTCAACAAAGCCAAAAATGATAATTCAATTTTTTACTAACTCTATTGGACATATCAGTGTTAAGTCAACCCCCTTAACTATATATTTGCAACTCGAGCCCTCGTTTTGTTATTGATAAAAAATTATTGTCAAAACAAACTTGAGCCATATTTCGTTATTTTAGATTTTGAGATGAGTTCAAAACTCAAAACTTTTCCAAAGCATCTTATTAGAACAAGCGCCGAGTCTTTATTCTCTTATTTGCATTCAAAATACAATATTCCATTAAGCAAGAAGAAACATCATAATATTTTAGATATTGAAAGAGAAATTTTTAGAATGTTGAAGTATTTGGATTCTGTTACGTATGATTAATTTTATAAATATCTTCTTCTTGAGATAATCATGACAAACGAATTCACTTGGAGAAAGATTTCTGATAAAGAACGGGAGGAGATTAAGAAACAGGCAAAGGGAATTATGGATTCTTTTGCGTCGAAGTTGGAAAAAGTTGAGAAAGAAATAAAGGATATTGACGTCGGCGTTGAGCGTTCAAAGAGTGAGAGGGAAGAGGGAGAGGGAAATCCTCAAGAAATTGATAAAGAAATTATGTTTGAGAATGCGCCTAAGAAAAATAAAGATTTTATTATTGCGGAGAAGAAAGGATGGTAGAAACATTGGAAACTGCACAAGAAATTATTGTTGTTAATGAGAAAATATTAGAAGGGATTAAGAAAAGAATTTCTAAAGATGGCTTTGATAAATTTCATATCGTCGCTGATTTTGATAGAACTTTGACGAAAGCCTATGTTAATGGGGAAAAGATTCCTTCATTAATATCTATTTTAAGAAATGGAGATTATATCAGTGAAGATTACGCTCGAAGAGCTCATGAACTTGCTGATAAATATCGTCCTATAGAAATGGATGTTAATTATGATTCGGAAAAGAAAAGAAAAAAAATGTATGAGTGGTGGAGAAAACATTTTGATTTGTTAATAGAGTCTGGGCTTAATAGAAAACATATTGAGAGCATTGTGAAAAGCGGAAGGGCCCAGTTTCGCGAGGGTGTTAAAGATTTCTTGAATTATTTAAACGAATGTAAAATTCCCTTAGTGATAATTTCATCTACAGGGTTAGGAAGTGATTCAATTTCTATGTTTTTAGAATATCAGGGAGTTTTATATGATAATATTCATATTGTTTCGAATCAGTATGAATGGGATGAAGATGGAAATGCTGTTTCTGTAAGAGAACCTTTAATTCATGTAATGAATAAAGACGAAACAACTCTTGATGATTTTCCTTTCTATAAAGAAATAAAAGACAGAAGAAATGTTTTGCTTCTCGGAGATTCTCTTGGAGATGAAGGAATGATAGAAGGATTTTCTTATAGTAATTTAATTAAGGTGGGTTTTCTGAACGAAGATGTTGAAAAGAACTTAGGCGTTTTCAAATATAATTATGATGTTGTTTTAACGGGAGATCAGGATTTTAATTATGTAAATGAATTAATGGAGGAAATGTTTAATGGTAAGTAAGAAAATAACTTTACATTCAATTGGAAATGACGGAAATTTTAATTACTATATTTTTGATAAGAAACGAGAAGTTCACGTAGTTCTTAATGGTTTATTTAAACGAATATTTAAAGTTACTTGGTATTTTCAGTTAGTAAAAGAAACTAAAAAAGGGTCCGTTTTGGTTGATGTTGATATAACTAAAAAGATAGATGTGCATGAAAAAATAAGTTCTTATTTATCTAGGGAGAAAGCAAGAATCGATATTTTTTTTGGAGGCAAGAAAATATTTGTTTGTATTCATTGTTCTCAAAATTTAAGGAAGAAGTTTAATGAAGAACTTGAAAAAATATCTTTTATGATTAAACCTAAACTTGGAAGAATAAAAAAATGAACACGCAACAACAACTAAAACAATGTCTTTCAAAAATAAAGGCTGAAAACAAAAAGATAAATGCGTTTTTGGAACTTCGCGACGAGAAGGAGCTTATTGCTGAGGCAAAGAAAATTGATTCTAAATCTAAAAAAGGAAAACTTGCTGGAAAAATAATTGGAATTAAAGCGAATATTTGTGTTAAGGGTTTGCATGCTTCTTGCGCGTCGAAAACTTTGGAAAATTATAAAGCGCCTTATGATGCGACTGTTGTTAAGAAAATAAAAGACGAAGATGGTTTGATTATTGGAATGTTGAATATGGATGAGTTTGCTTCTGGTTCGAGTGGAGAAACATCTGCGTTTGGTGCTACAAATAATCCTGCTGCTATTGGAAGAATTCCTGGAGGTTCGTCGAGCGGGCCTGCTGCTGCAGTTGCTGCTGATTTTTGTGATATTGCAATTGGAACAGACACTGGAGGTTCAATTAGAAATCCAGCGTCGCATTGCGGTGTTATTGGAGTCAAGCCGACGTACGGTTCTGTTTCGCGTTATGGTTTAATTGATTTGGCAATGAGTACAGATACTGTTGGATGTTTAGCTAAAAATGTTGAAGACGCTAAATTGATGATGAGTGTGATTTCTGGAAGGGATGAAAATGATGCTATTTCGATAGATGCTCGCTCGCAGGCTCGCGAGTCAGGGGGAAGGGTGAATTTAGATTCATCGATTAAGATTGGAGTGCTAGATTTATCAGGATTAAATGTAGATTCTAAGATTAAACAATTAGTTGATAAAAAAGTTGACGAAGTTTGTTCAAAGTTTGGTTGGAGTAAAGGGAAAGTGAAAATCGAACATTTAGATTTGGCGATTGAAACTTATTATCCGATTGTTTATGTTGAGGCGTTTTCTGGAACCCGGAAACTTGATGGCAGAAGATTTGGTTTGAAGATTGAGGATAGTTGCGGGCCTGAGTTTTTGCGTCGTATTCTTGGAGGAAGTGAAATTACAAAGGCAGAGTATAAAGGAAGATATTATCATTTGGCGTTGAAGGCCAAGAAATTTTTTGAGCAAGAGTTTGAGAAGGCGTTTAAGAAATTTGATTGTATTATTATGCCGACTGTTCCTAAACTTGCCCACAAGATTGGCGATAAAATTAGCGTCGAGGAAATGTATGCTTATGATGTTTTGACTGTTCCAGTGAGTCTTGCAGGTTTGCCGGCAGTTAGTGTTCCTGTTGGGAAAGTTTTTGAAAGCGAAGATTTGCTTCGTTCCAAAGTCGCTCAGTTATCAAAAAATGTTAATCCAGATTCATCGATTAATGGAAAAAAAGGTGATAAAAATTATGATTATAAAAATCAGGGTAATGGTTTGCCTGTTGGTTTGCAGATAATTTGCGATAAAGGAAATGATGGGTTTATGTTGGAGATTGCGGAGGGGTTTGAGGGATGAAAAGCGCTCATTTCACCCGCGAGTTAATTTAGGATAACACCTCTTTTTTGTTGAATAAATATTTATAGAATTGAAGTATGTGTTAAACATTTTTTAGTGGAGAAATCAAGCGTAAGCAGATTTCGGAACGGCAGAGATAAGCGAGCGAGTTTACGAGTGAGCCTAATTCACAATAATATTTAAAACCTCTTTCGTCTTTCAGTTTTTATGAAAATAGGCGATAGTAATGTAGAATTAAAATGGCTTGGACACTCTGGTTTTATGATTAAGAATTCAAAGGTGATTTACATTGACCCTTATAATTTGCAAAATGCAGAGTTATTGGAGAAGGCGGATTTCATTTTTCTTACGCACAGCCACTATGATCATTGCAGCGTTGCTGATATGGGGAAGATTGTAAAAGAAGGGACGACAATTGTTATGACTGCTGATTGTCAGAGCAAGATTGCGAGATTTAATGTTCCTATTAAAATGGAAGTTGTAGAACCTTGGCAAGAAGCGACTTTTGGCGAGATTAAAATAAGTACTTTTCCTTCTTATAATATTGACAAGCATTTTCATCCTAAGGAAGAGGGGTGGGTTGGTTATTTGATTAGAATAAATAATGTTTTAATTTATCATGCGGGCGATACAGACAAAATTCCTGAAATGCAAAAGTTGACAGGATATAGCGGCCAGGGAAAAGATTTTATTGCTTTGCTGCCGGTTGGCGGGAGATTCACAATGACTGCTGAAGAAGCAGCTGAAGCAGCGTCGTTGATTGGACCGAGTTTAACAATCCCAATGCATTATGGTTCTGTTGCTGGGACAGAAGACGACGCAAAAGAATTTGTTTCTTTGTGTTTGGAAAATGGGATAAATGCGAAAGTGCTGGAGAAGAGTTAAATTGCATCGCTGTCGCGATGTTATTAATGCCGCTACGAGTCGGCCTTCGGACACGACTCTCGCTCAAAGATTGTTAACTCTAAGAGTTTTATATATTGATATTGAAGGTTCATTTTAAATTATTGATTAAAGAGAATCCAAATCATCTAATGAAATTATTTTTACACCTTTTTCTTTTAGCAGTTCAATTATTTTTGGTTCTGGTTTTCCTGAAAGATAATATCTTGGAATACCATATTCTTGAATTATTTTTGAAACAAGTTCTGATTTTTGAGGTTCTTCATTAGTTTGTGATGCGACGATAATATCATAAATGCCGTCGAGATTTGCAACTTCTAAAATTCTATTTATATAATTTTGTGTATTGGTTGTTATAAGTGCTAATCTGTATTTCCCCTTTAACTTTTTTAATTTACTTGCTATGGGATTTATAACAACTTCGGGGTGTTTTTGAATATAAGTAATTACATCTTTTTGATACCATGTTCGTGCTTGCGCATTTCTTTTTTCTTGTGAAGCGTTTGGCATGAGTTGTTTCATTGCTTCATCGACACCAGGCCAATAAGGTTCTGCTCCTTTCCATTTACTTAATGATTTGTTTCCTGTTTTTTTGATTGCTCTATCAAACCATGCTTTATGTGGTTCTACAAACGCTTCGTGGGCAATTAACAAATTATCGATGTTTGTTGCAAGAATTGGTTTTTTCATATTATATAGATGAGTGTAAATTATATAAAGATTTATTTTCTAGGTTTTTCATGCCAAAATACAAACGTGATTTTTTCGCTCAACGTAAATATGAAGTTCTTAAGAAATTAGATAAATCGTCGAAGAAAAGCTGGGATGAAAATATTTTGAAGTTGTGCGAGAAGATTAATTCCAAAGATGATTATTATACGACGTCGAGTTGTTCTGGGAGAATTACTTTAATAAAAAATGTTGAAAGAGATAAAAGGAATGTTGTTTTGAAGAGCTGGCATGATTTGATAAATTTGAATGAGCTGAAGAAAAATTTGCTTTGCTTCGCGAAGTTAGGAAAAAGAGATAATCTAAATTTATCGATTAACCTTTCTAAAAAAGGTGATATCAATGAATTTAATGTTAAACGAAATCGCTCAACTTCGGCAATCATTTTTAAACAAGAGCCGTGCATACTTCATGTTGCCTGCAGGAATGTTCAATCAATGAAAGATTTGTTTGAGAAAGCAAAGCTTGCTGGATGGAAAAACACCGGCGCTATTGCATTCAATAAAAGATTTATTTTAGATTTGAGAAGCACAGAAAAATTAGAATTTCCAATATTCCGTCGAGAAAATTTGTTAGTTGATGAAGATTTTTTAAAAATTGTTGTCGAGGAAGCGAATAAAAATCTGAAAAAAGGATGGGAAAAAATTGAAAGATTGATTCAAATTAGTAACTCTTTGAATTAGTCTGCGATGAAAATTACAATTTTTTCATCGGAAGATTGAAAAAATTGGTTTGAATTAGGGTGCTTTTAATCATAATAAAATATTTAAAGTAGAAAAAGTTAATTTTTTTATCATATTAATTTATTCAAGCGCCAACCGAATAAATTATTTGTGCACGTGCATTTTTTTTTCTTGACATTAGCTGAAAGTATATGAAGTATTTAAACTTTTCTGTGAAAAGTTGTACTTTACTTTTAGAAATAACTGTAAGGAGGTAAAAATAAAGATGGTACTAGATTTTGCAAAAGAAGCGATAAGTAAGGTAGAAAGCCACAGTATCAGTTTTGATGATTTGCGCGCTGGAAAGGCAAACATTAAAGTTGTTGGTGTTGGTGGAATGGGTTGTAATGCAGTAACTTGGTTGTTCAATAAGGGAATTGAGGGCGCTACTGTATTTGCCGCTAACACAGATGCCTTGCATCTTAGTGTTTCCAAAGCTGATGAGAAAATTCTCCTTGGTAAGGA
>CAYXNP010000017.1:10558-23668 GCA_964466575.1 Candidatus Woesearchaeota archaeon
CATTAATGGCGCTTCGATTTATGCAGCAAATACCGACGCGTTGCATCTTAGTGTAACAAAGGCTGATGAAAAGCTTTTAATCGGAAAAGAGTTAACGCGTGGACTTGGTTGCGGGGGAATGCCGCAAAGAGGAAGGGAAGCTGCAAAAGAAGCTCTTTCTGAAATTAAGAAATATATTTCAGGAGCCGATATGTGTTTTGTAATTGCTGGAATGGGCGGCGGAACAGGAACAGGAGCTGCACCAGTAATTGCTCAAATGGCTAAAGAATCAGGAGCAGTTGTTATTGGTGTTGTGACAATGCCTTTTGAATGCGAGAGAGCAAGAATTGATAAAGCCGACTTTGGATTGCAAGAACTTCGAGAAGTGACAGATACTTGTATTGTTCTTGATAATGGAAGACTTGTTGATATTGCCGGACAATTGCCGATTGAACAAGCTTTTGCTGTTGCGAATGAACTCGTTTCAACAATGATTAAGGGAATTGTAGAAACAATTACATTGCCAAGTTTGATTAATCTTGACTATGCTGATGTATCTGCAATAATGAAAGATGGCGGCGTAGCTGTAATTGGAATTGGTGAAAGTGATTCGCAAGACCGTGTTAATGAAGCTGTTAGACAAGCACTGACTCATCCTCTACTTGATGTGGATTATAAGGGTGCTACAGGAGCTTTAATACATGTAACTTGCGGAGGCGATTTAAAGTTGGAAGAGTTTGATCACATCGGCAGAGTTGTTTCTGAGAATTTGAGTCTTGATGCGCAAGTGATTATTGGAGCAAGAATTAGCAAGGATTTTGTTGGAAAGGTCAGAGTTATTACAATTATGACCGGTGTTAAATCACCATATGTCCTTGGAAGAGCAACTGAAGAACGTGCATTGCCTACGTCAAGAGAAGTTTCTGATTTGGGAATAGAAGTTTGGAGATAATTTATATTTTAGCCGGACGCGTTGAGGTGATGCGTTCGGCTTTTTGTTTTTAGATATTTATTTAAACTATATTTATTTCTTTAAAGGATGAATAGATTTACAATAACACAAGGCATATATTTTGTTTTAGCAATTATATTGTTATCCTTTGCTGTTGCTATTGCACTTTTGGCTGCAGGTTATTCTGATGATTCATTTAGCTCGATAATTAGGTCTTTTTTATTCAAGGACATTTATTTCACTATTCCAGCTATAATTACTTTGGTTGTTGGATTGTTATTATTTATTAAATCAAAGGTTATTTGGTATTCATCTTTAATAATTCCTTTTGTAGGATTATTGTTTTTAGGATATAAAGTATATGAAACAATTTCAGTCGGAGGTATAGAGTTTATTTTTTCAATGATCATTCTTTCTTTAATGATAGGAGCTCCTTTAATACTTTTAATTTACTTCACTTTCAAAGATATTAAAAATATATAATTATTATTTCTTTATAATCATTAAAATTAGTTTAAGTTATCATAAAAATAAGCACGAACGGGTGAGTGGTCTTTTAATCGACACGATTTGGCGATTTCATTTTTTTATTTTTGTAAACGTCGAAGTATAAAATGTTGTCTATGCTTGGTTTTCTTTTTCGGTGAGGTTTTCCTTTTTCGTAGCCAATTGGGAAAAATGCTTCTACGTCAATATCTGGAGGAATTTCTAATGTTCGTTTTACAATATTTTCTACAAAGTGTCCTATCCAACAAGTTGCTAAACCTGCTTCTGTGATTTTTAACAGGAAATTTTGAATTGCTGAACCGGCTTGCTGACGAGCGTAAAATTCTCCTCTTTTTCCGTAGGCGTTTATTGTTGTCTTTTTTTGGGTGCATACAACGACGACGAATTTTACATCAGCGACGAAATCTTGTTGTGATGCTTCAGCGAGTTTTTTTATCTTATCTAAATCAGATACGAGAATGAATTTTAATGAGAAGTCGTTTCCTGCCATTGGTGCAAACCTCATTGCGTCTATACATTCAATGATTGTTCTCCAATCTGGAGTTTTTGAGGTATAATCACGGATACTTCGCCGCGAGTTTATTGCGTCATCTAGTTGCATAAAATGTAGAAGGAGAATGGATATAAAAATGTTATTGAAAATAGCTTGTGATAAAAAGCACTCGCTCCGAAGTCGCTCGTGTTATTGATTAGCTCAAAAACTGACTTCGTCAAGTTTTTCGCTAAACAAAAATTAATGCGTAAAACTTTTTATGTAATTAATCAAAAACAAATGTGTTGTAAAAAAGAGGTGATAACATAAATAACAAAAGATTTAATTTTTTATTTTCATCATGTTTTAAAAGGGAAGTAATTCCAGACATCATGCATTTTGTAATAAATAATTGATTCATAATCTTTTATTTGGTGGGGAAATGCTCTTCTTAGTCTTTCTATTAAGTTGTAAAAATCTTCAATATTTTTTACAACTGACCTGAATTCTAAATCACAATAACCAATAGTTTTTGTAACAGAGATACAGGTTTCATCATTTTTTAAAAACTTTAATATTTGATCTTCAATCTCTGGAGTTGTATCTTCTAAATGCAAGAAGACTCTGTAGTGAATCATTCCTAATATGTGATAATTAATAAAAATTCTATACCCTAAAATTATATCTTCTTTTTCTAATCTTTTAATTCTTTTTTTAATTGCATTTGGAGTTAAATTTAACTTTGAACTGAGTTCAACAAGTGAAATTCTGGCATTTTTTGATAAACTTATAAGAATTTTCCTGTCTGTTTCATCTATTTTTATTTTTTTTATATCTCCAGTCATGGTTATCTGTTCAACAGAGATTTTATTTAAAATTGGTTTAGGTTTGAAATAATAAAAATCAGTTTCAATTACAACTTGTTTATTTTTCACGTATTTTTCATAATTTTTCATTATTTTTTGATAATATCTTTTAAAATGCATAACACTTTCTGCCCATATATCTATAGTATAATCCCATTTTCCGTTAAGAGAAATATTAACTCCTATGTTTTCCTGAGAACACATATGTTTTATAAATTTCTTTTCTGTTTCTAAAGACATTTTATGAAATTTAAAATAAACCATATAAATTTCTAAACCTAGTTTTGTTGCGTTAATATCCGTATAAAATCCTTTAATTATTCCTCTCTTTACCAAATTGTCGATTCTGTATTTAACTACTTGTTTTGAAGATTTTATTTTTTTAGCTAATTTAGCCAAAGGCATTCTTGAATCAAAATCAAGATTATAGAGTATCTTTCTATCCAAATCTTCTAATTTTTCCATGTTTTACTTTATGAACTATTTATTTATAAATCTTTCTTTTAGTTAAAATAATTTATAATAAAATTTAACTAAGGTGTTATTTCTCTAAAAATATGAAAGTTGGAATAAATGGCTTTGGAAGGATTGGAAGATGTCTATTAAGACAGGTTTACGAAAGTTCCATGAAAAAGATATCGATTGAGATAGTTAATATTAATGATATAGAGATATCTTCAGAAAATGCGGCTTATCTTCTTAGTCAGGATTCTCTTTATGGTTCTTTTCCAGGAAAAATAGAATCAAAGAATGGATTTTTGATAGTCAACGAAAATAAAATTCCTTTTTCAAGAAACAAAAAACATGACTGGGAAAAGACTAACCCAGAAACAATAGTAATTAATACATCTCCCTTTAAATTATCTTTAAAGAATAGGACCATTATTTACACAGATAATTATAAAAATTGTGATGCAACATTTATTTTTGGATTTAATCATAAAAATTATGATCCATTAAAACATCATGTAATTTCTGCAGGAACTTGTACAGGTAATGCACTTGCTTCAATAATTGATATAATTGATAAAACGTATGTCATAAAAAATGCACATTTTATCTCTGTTCATCCCCCATTGAGTGACCAAAAGGTAATTGATTCTCCTCATGAAAAATATTCTTTAGGAAGAAGGTCTTATGACACTATAATAACAACTGAATCGGGTATAGAAAACTCAATTATTATTCTCTTTCCACATTTAAAAGGTAAAGTAACTGGAATTCATCATAGAGTCCCGGTTAGAGGATCATTAATAGATGTTTCATTTACCTTAAATCAGAATATAACACTAGAAGAGATTAATCTACTTTTAAGAGAAGCTTCTCAAAATTCAAATGGAGTCATTGGATACTTTGAAGGATTGTTTGGACAGGCAAAAGTAAGTTCAGATTTTGTCAAGGATTCTCATTCAGTAATTATCTCGTCTCTTCATACACAAGTAAGAGATAATAAATTATCATTAGTTTTATATCATGATCCTGAATGGAGCTATGTTTCAAATCTTTTACGTTTGTTAAATTATATAGGGGAAATAAAAAATGGTTAGAGAAATGTCATTGAGCATAAATACAAAAGATTATGATTCAGCAGAAGAAACACATCCATTTTACAAAGAGATGGTTAGTGAAATGATACGCCAAATAACGAAAAGAAGTAAGAAAAGAAAATTAAATGTACTTGAAGTTGGTTCAGGAACAGGTTTATTCACAAAAGAACTTCTTAGAGTTGAGAATATAGAAGTAGATTGTATTGAAATTGATGAAGAGTGTTTTGAATATTTAATAAAAAGGTGCGTCGGCAAGAAAGTTAACTTGATTGAGGGGGATGCTGTAACTTATTCGAAACAGGGATACTATGATATTATTATTTCATGTTTTGCTCATGATCATACTTCTAATTTTAATAATCGTCTTGAGTTTGCTAAGAATCTTTCGAGAAACCTTAGAAAAAAGGGAGTTTATATTGTAGGTCAAGAAATTATTCCGAAATTCAATGATAGGGGAGAGAGAAGAAAATCTCTTAGAACTTTTCAAGGGTACATTGTATGGAAAGCTATTCAAGATGGTTATGAGGAAGTGGCAGGATTAGAATTGGATAGTCTCAAGGCGGCGGTAAAGGAGAATGGTGATTGGAAAAGACACATGAAAATGTTTGAACAAGAAATGGACTATGGGGGTTTGAAAGAAGTTTTTAGGAAAAGAATTGGACCATTGGATAAGGAAGATGTTGGGGGAGTGTACGTTTTTGTTTATGAAAAACAGGATGGTAAAAAATGAACCAAGGAAAGATTTTGCTTTTGGATGCAATGGGAGTAATGTTTTGTGATAGATTTGATCATAAAAAGTTTATGCCTTATTTTATTGAAAATTCTCCAATAGGCAAAAATGAAGATGGCGAGGAAAAAATTTATAGAGAATATATCCGGCTTACCCAAGGAGAGTTAAATTCACAAGAATTTTTCCAAGGAATAGGTATTTCCAATCCTTCTCATGATTTTTTATTAGAAGTTAAGTTAGACCCGGACTTTTCTGGGTTTGTTGATGAGATTCGTGAATTTGGATTTAGATTGCGGGTGTTGAGTAATGATAGTCAAGAATGGGCAAATTATAGAAACTTATGTTTGGGTTTAAATGGAGTAACTAGATATTATTTGACAAGTAGTCTTTTTGGTGTTAGAAAACCGGAACGAAAGATTTATGAGAAAGTTTGTTGGATTTTAGGAGCAGAACCACATGATTTTATTTATGTAGACGATATTCCTGATAATTTAGTTGAACCAAAAAACATTGGAATGGGTGTTGTTTATTTCAGTAGAGAAGATACAATAAAAAATGAATTTCCACAAGTCAAGAATTTTTCTGAATTATATAATTATTTAGGAGGAAATCTTAATGGTAGAAACAGTTAGCGATAATCCTTCATATTGGAATCAAGTTTATGAACAATTCCATAAAGGAAACCCCTCCAGAATGTCGGTATGGAATGAAGAACCAACACCTTTTTTTACAAGACTTATTGATTTTTTAAAATATTCGGGTGTAAAAACCATTTTAGATGCTGGTTGCGGTGATGGCAGAAATATAAAACAATTTCTTGAATCCGGATTTAAAGTTATTGGAGTAGAATCTTCATCTTCCGCTCTTGATATTTGTAGAAAACATTTTGTTAATCATCAAAATCTTGAGTTGATTCAAGCGGATTTAACTTCAGTATCTTTTTCAAATGGAATTGATGCATTAATGTGCGACCATGTATTAACACATGTAAGAAATGTAAACAGAGCGATAGATAATTTTTATAATTTATTAAAAAAAGGAGGATACGCTTTAATTGAGTTTACTTCTCCTTTAGATTCAACTTATGGACATGGAGAAAAGATTTCAGACAGGGAATTTTTGCAGAAAGGAGTTTATTTGAGATACGATACTTTAGATGATGTTCATAAAATGATGAAGAAATTTGATGTATTATGTTTTACATCAGAACATTCAACAGATCCGCCTCATGGTTCAGGATATATAAGGGATGAGAGACATGTACATCATTCTTATTTTGTACTTGCGAAAAGAAAATAATCTTTAGAATTAAAATCCAATAATTTTTCTATAAACTTTTTTGATTTATGTTAATAAAAATGTTATTGAAAATAGCTTGTGATAAAAAGCACTCGCTCCAACCTCACAACCCCACTCGTCATTGATAATCTAAATTACTCTCGTGAAGTTGTTCGTCGCTCGTGTTATTGATTAGCTCAAAAACTGACTTCGTCAAGTTTTTCGCTAAAAGAAATTGTTAACAAGAAATCACAAATTTAAGGAATGGGTGACTTGTTAGGGGAAACGTAGTTGCCCATACGAATTTCTAGCAATAATTCTCGTGGAGAATGAGCGAGCAAATTTTTACAATGTGGATACTTAAGATGTTTACTTTACAGAGGGAGGAAATTGCTTTGCTGATGCAAAGTTAAAAGAATTAGTTATCCAGATTCATTAATTATTATCATGCAATTTTGAATTAGGTTATCATTTAGTTATCTCACGAGTTTGCGAGTGCTAATTTTAAAACCAATAACTTTTTCAACAGAACACTCTTTTCCTAAAATATGAAACAAAGAGTTTTATTGGCAATGTCGGGCGGAGTTGATTCGAGTGTTGCAGCTTTGCTTTTGAAAAAGCAAGGTTATGAAGTTATCGGCGCGTTTATGAAATGTTTTTCTGATACAAAAAATCCCTTGACTGGTGAGTGCAACTGGCGGGCAGAAAGAAGAATGGCGATGAAGATAGCGTCGCTGTTGGATATTTCTTTTGTGACTTTAGATTTCGAGAAAGAATATAAGAAATATGTTGTGAATGAAATGTTTAAAATTTATAGAAAAGGAATTACGCCGAATCCAGATGTTGATTGTAATAATAAAGTTAAGTTTCCTTTGCTTTGGAAAGCTGCTAAGAAAATGAAATGTGGGTTGATTGCGACAGGGCATTATGTTCGCGTTCGGCGAGTTGATGGTTATGGAAAATCGCTCAAAGGTTCAGATTCCCGCCACCATCCCCCACCCACCTCTCCCGAATGGAGAGTTACTGAACCTTCTCACTCATCTTCATTTTTTTGCTTTGAACTTCTTCGTGGAAAAGATGAATCAAAAGATCAAAGTTATTTTCTTTACAGATTATCTCAAAAAGATTTGGTCCACACGCTTTTTCCAATTGGTGAATTGACAAAAGTAGAAGTTAGAGAAATTGCTCGAAAAAATAATTTTCCGAATTATGATAAGAAAGGCACGACTGGAATTTGTTTTATTGGAAAGATTGACACGAAAAAGTTTCTAAAGAAAAAGATTAAGCCGAAGAAGGGGAAGCTTTTGGATGTTGGGGGAAATGTTATTGGCGAGCACGATGGAATTTATTTTTATACAATTGGAGAAAGAATTGGACCGAGACATGGAATTGAGTTTGAGAAAAAAGGTGATGATAAGAAAAAAATTAGAAAGTGGTATGTTGCGAGAAAAAATTTGAAGAGAAATGAAATTGTGCTTGCGCCAGAAGGACATAGGTTGAATTTTAGGAAAGAAATTGTTGTTAAGAGTTTACATTTGATTTTAAAAAAGAAATTACCTTTGAAAGTTAATGTTAGAATTAGGCACGTCGGAGAATTATTGCCAGCAACAGTTAAAGGGGAGAAAATTGTTTTGAGGAAGGCGATTACTGGAGTTAGTGAAGGGCAGGCGATTGTTTTTTACAAAAAAAATTCTTCAGAATGTTTGGGGGGGGGAGTTATTGGATTTTAATTCTAAAAATAAAAAAGAAAAGAACCTCTCCGGAGAGAGGATTATTATATTCTTATATCTTAGAACGTTTCTCTCTTAATCTCTCTAATTCTTTAATTTCATATCCAATACCCAGACTCAAATCTATATTGGTATTTGGATAATGATTAACGGATATATATGGACTATCTTCTCTTTCGTCAACTTTAGAGAATTCGCCGAATAATCGTTCAGGAATTTCACTGAGTTTACCAATTCTACCAACTCTATAATCTCCATTAAGCCCTAAAGAATTTAGATAACCTCCGTAAGAATAGTTTTTCATCCATTCGGTTAAACTTTCATATGTTGGCTCAATATCTGCATCGACTGCGATAATAGATCCAACTTGTCTGTGTTGTATGTTCCAGCAATTCCATGTTGGCCAACCCTCTGTCTCTTCTTTATCTAATCTTTCTCTAGCTTTTATAAAAGATTCATCACTTTGTTTAAGAACGACAGAATACAAATCATGTGATCTATTCCTACAATCAGGATTAGAATCTACATCATATTTTATAAGAGGGAGTCCAGTGAATCCTGCAGGACTTACTTCAACACCCTGGTATCGATTTATGAGGGAAGGATAATACCCTTCATCAAAGACTTTCTTTACATTACCGTCTCCTTTTCCATCCAAATTTACCCATCCAATATCTCTATAACCTAAATCTCTTAATCTATCCAAAACGGGATGAACACCTTCAATTAATACTAATTTATCAGTTGGAACTGCAGAAAGTTTATTGCTATCAGATATATTTTCTCCATAAAGTAAAGTTCTTAATTCAGTAAAATAACTCATTCCAGTTGTAAAATCTTCAATTACTGGAAGAACCGGTTCTCTTACTGGAAAAGGAGATTCACTTTTTCCTTTTCCAAATAAATCCTCAAGATATTTTCTTATTTTCATTTTCTTACTCCAAACAACTCTATAATGAGTTGTTTTTTGTTACTATTTAGTAGTTTTATAATGTATATGATACTTTCTCCAGTATTTTACATAAAAACAATAAATTTATAAATAGAAATATACTAATAGTGTAAATATGGAAGCTTTAAACCTCAAAGATAGAAAGATACTTTATGAGTTAGATTTGAATTCACGTCAATCAGACCAGCAAATTGCAAGGAAAGTCAAGCTTAGCAGAGATTCAGTTAGATACAGAATAAACAAACTTATTGGTGAAGGTTACATAAATTATTTCATGACTTTGCTAAATACAATGAAGCTTGGATCTGATTGGTATAGAACATTTTTCAAATTTCAAAATCTTACTTTAGAAAAAGAAGAAGAAATAATTGAATGGCTAAAAAAACGTGCGAGCTGGATTGTTAAAGTAGAAGGAAAATGGGATTTGAACACGGGAATTTTTGTAAGAAATGTTTATGAATTTAGGGACATAATGAATGAATTTACTTTAAAATTTGGAAAGTATATTGATAGTTATGAAGTTTCTATAGTCACCAGAATGTGGCATTATCATAGAGATTATTTACTTGATAAAAAACAAAAATCATCCTCACCGCAGTTAATGGGATTCAACTCATTAAAAGATAATAAAGTTGAGAAAATAGATGAGATAGATTATAAAATTCTTCGCGTCTTATTACAAAATGGAAGAATGAAAACTATAGACATAGCTAGAAAAATAAACAAAACAGAGATGATTGTCAGACACAGAATTAAAAAAATGACAGATAACGGAATAATAATTGGATTCAGGCCATTCCTAAATATAAATAAACTTGGCTATCTTTATTTTAAAACACATTTCTATTTAAGGAATTTAACATCGCAAAAAAAGGAAGAGATATTTTCATTTATACATTTACATCCAAATACAATTTATACTACTGAACTCGTCGGTGGTGCAGACTTAGAAACCGAATTTCAAGTTAAAACAAATGAGGATTATCACAATATAATAAATGAAATAAGAAAACAATTTGGAGATATAATTAAAGATTATGAAACAATGCAATACACAAAAGAATACAAGTTCACCTACTTGCCAGAAATTAAATTCTAAACAAATTTAAATAACATATATCTTTTATAATTCTACAAAAAAAATTCTTCGGAGTGTCTTGGAGGGGGAGTTATTAGGTTTTAAGAAATAAAATACCTCGCTCGCAGGCTCGCGAGAATAATCTTTAATGCAGAAAACTCTAAAATATTTTATTATCAGATTTCCCGACGGAAAATTCTATTGGAAGCGAACTAATTTTTTAAAACGACCCGGGCAGGACTCGAACCTACGACCCCATGGTTAACAGCCATGTGCTCTACCAACTGAGCTACCGGGTCTTATAAAATGTAAAAGAAAATGGTATTTAAAAATATTGGTTTGAATTTGGCTCACTTTGTTCGCTTATTAATGACTCAGAAATTCCACTTCGTTTGAATTTCTTCGTTGAGAAATAGATAATGTAGAAAATCTTTGAAGATAATTTATCATATATCAATTAAATCTTTTGAAAGAGGTAATTATATTTTCTATCATAATAATTCTTTTAAATTGAGTTTATTTCTTAAAATGATGGCTAATAATGAATCAGTTATGGAACGTTTGTTAAAAGAAGTTAGAATTGGAGATTTAGTCGTATTAGATGTTGATGGAAATTTTTTTGAAAGGCACGATGATTGCGACGATAAATATGCTGGTTATGTTTGTGAATTGGATCCAATGAATATAAGTTTATCTCCGACTCACCATACTAATAAATATCATGGTTATTCTCCTAAACATAGTAATCCAGATAAACGCAAAGAACATCCAGATAGAGTATCTTCATCTATTGAACTTGGACTTGTGAGAAAATATAGAATAATTCCTTAATCATTTCTTCAACCCTAAATCTTCTATTGGTTTTGGCTGGTGTTTTTCTAAATATGCGTATACGTTTGATTGCTTTGAACCTTTGATTAAAGATATGAGACCTTCTTGACCTGCTTTAATATATTCCGGGTCTCCAATGATTCCAACTTCATTATCTTTTAGTTCGAAGAAGCACCCGGATATTTTATTTAGTATTTGCAGGGTTTTGCCTTCTTTTCCAATTATTCTTGCTCTTATTCGTTCGAGGTCTTTTCTTTTTGTATGGTCTTTTATGTTTATGATTTCGAACATGAAATCTTCATCTTTTATTTGAATTGCAACGCTAAAAGGAAACCCGAAGTTTAGTGCATCAATGACTTGTTCTGCGATATATTCATCTTCAGCTTTGCCATCTATAGTTATTTCTTTTCCGCGATTAGAAATTTTGATTTTCAGGGTTTTCTCTAAATGAGTTTTGTTTTTTAGGATTCGCTGAAGTTTTTCTATGATTAGAGTTTTCATGATTTTAAGAATAGAGTTTAGTATTTAAAATTTGGGATATAGCGCTCACAAGTTCGCATTATTAATTGGCTCATGAAGGAAACCAAGGTTTCCTCTCACACTCCTTCCTTTTAATAGCTTCGCTGGAAACTTTTCGCTGAACGAAAGTTAATCCATAAAAATTCTTGAAATGTAATGAGTGTTAGTATTGTTTTTATTATCAACAATATCAATCGAGCGAGCTTGCGAGTTCCATTAAAATTCATTTCCTTCGTTTTTTAGCAATCCTCTTTTCTTTAAGAAATCAATTTCGGTTGGATTGTACTTAAATAGGACATCGCCTTTTTCGTTATCGAGTTCCCAAGGTTCGACTATTACAATGTCGCCTGGCCTTAGCCATAATTTTCTTCGTAAACGTCCTGGAACACGGCAGTTTCTAGAGACCTTATCTAAACATGCAATCATCATTCTGTTCCCGCCGACTCTTTGTTCAATAATGCCAATGATTTCTTTTCCTCTTGGGAGTTTTACTCTGAAAACAGGTTTTGGTTCTAGTGAATCTGTATCAAATTGCTTGTTCTTTTTATTTTTATTTTTGAATTTATTTTGCATTATTATGAATTGTTAAGGGGGTTTTTAAGTTTGATGTTTGGAATTTTAGTTATTCTACACACTCAAAACCTTTAAAAAACACAAAAACTTATTTGTTTTAAGAAATTCAATGAATTTCATAATAAATAATACAAGGAGGTTAAATATGGCAACAACAGGATATTGCGTTAAATGCAAAAAGAAAGTAGAGATTCAAAACCCTAAAGAGTCAAAAACAAAGAAAGGCACAAAGATAGCTAAAGGAAAGTGCCCTCATTGTGGAACAACTGTATGTAGGATGGGTGGAATTCAAAAGTAATTTTTATTTTTATTTTATTTTTTAGTTAATTTTTTAAATGCCTTAATAATTCTATTTTGATGTTTATTAAAATACATAAATCTTATAGGGATGTAGTTGCTATTTGTGATAAAGAATTAATTGGGAAAATATTTAATGAAGATAAAGCACAATTAGATGTTAAGGAGAGTTTCTTTAAAGGAGAAGAAGTAGATAAAGAGAAGGCGAAGGAGATTATTGTGTTTTATGCGCACGAGGATGCTACGTTTAATATTGTAGGTGAACGCAGTGTCGCAGTTGCTCTTGAATTGGGAATTATTTCTAAAAAAGGAATTAAGAAAATTAGTGGCGTTCCCTTTGCTTTGGTTTTGATTTGATAATTGATTTGCGTCGCGTTTGGGTTCAGAATCCCGCCACCATCCCCTCTCTCGAGCCCACGACTTGTTATTGTGTAAATGTTAGCTCAAGTCGTAAACTCTCGCCCACCACGCCCGAATGGAAGTATACTGAACCCAAACTTTTCGTGAAGTTATTATGGCTACGAATCTGACATTCGTCACAATTCTTCGCGGGAAATTAAGTTAATGTAATAATCCTTGACATGTTTGTTCTACAAAAAAGAGGTGATATCTTATTAAATTCTGTGGTTGGAGAAAGAATTATAAACCTTTGGTTTGGTTTTGAGGTATGAGAGATAGAATTGAACTTAGAAAAATTTATGAAATGGTTAAATTGAATTTTCCAGGATGCGAACATGACGAAGAAGTTTATAAGCTTGCCTGCTGAAAGAAAACTCCACACTTAAGTGATGAGTGAATT
>CAYXNP010000018.1:0-3782 GCA_964466575.1 Candidatus Woesearchaeota archaeon
ATCTGGTGCTGTTTGTTCTTGGGCAATAATTAAAAAAGAAAATAATATTATTAAACTTACAAATAAAATAAAAATTACACCTTCTTTTTTCATAAATAGATAATGAAAAGAGGATATAAAAATGTTTCTCTAAATGAATTATATCTAAATTTTAACTATAAAACACCACCGCAATAAATTTAATTATTAAATCTTTCTTTATTTATGCTAATCCAATTAACCCTCTTTCTCTTCGCAGGAATTTTCGCAGGCACAATTACGGGCCTCTCGCCGGGAATTCATATAAATCTCGTCGGAGCAATTCTTGTTTCACTCTCAACTTCTTTACTCTCTCCAATTCTTCCAATTTATCTTATTGTTTTTATTGTTGCTATGTCAATAACACATACATTTGTTGACTTCATTCCTTCAATTTTTTTAGGAGCTCCTGACGACGCAGATACAGGATTATCAACTCTTCCAGGACACGAGCTGCTAAAAGAGGGCAAAGGTTATGAAGCTGTAATGTTATCTAATTATGGAAGTTTAATTGCAGTTTTTATTTTAGTTATTATCGCTGTTCCATTAATTTTTATTGTTCCCAAGGTTTATCCTTTTCTTGCAAAATTCATGGCATTTATTCTTATTTTCTTTTCTTTAACTTTAATTTTTCTTGAAAAAAATAAATTTTCAGCATTATTTGTTTTTATTTTAACAGGACTACTAGGATTAGGTGTTTTAAATCTTGAATTAAAAGAACCCCTTCTCCCCTTGCTTACAGGATTATTCGGAAGTTCAATGTTATTATTAAGCATCAAACAAAAAACAAAAATTCCTTCTCAAAAAATAGACGATGATTTTAAAATTCCTCTAAAATTTCCTGTAATTGGTTCTGCAATTGCTTCGCCATTATGCGGTTTTCTTCCAGGTTTAGGGGGCGGACAGGCAGCAATAATCGGAAATCAAATTTCAAAATCAGATAAAAAAGGATTTATTGTTTTAATTGGAATAACAAACACATTAGTCATGGGTATTTCATTCCTGTCTTTATATGCAATTCAAAAAGCAAGAACAGGAAGCGCAGTTTCAATCCAAAAAATTCTTGGAAATTTATCAACACAAATCTTGATTTTGATTTTATTTGTTTCCTTGCTTTCCGGAATCCTGGCTTTTTTCATAACTAAAAATCTCTCAAAATTATTTGCTGAAAAAATTGACAAAATAAATTATTCCTTGCTTTCAATAATTGTCTTAATTATAATCTCATTAGTTACTTTAATTTTCTCCGGATTTTCTGGATTTTTAGTTTTAATTATCTCGACGCTGACAGGAATTTACTGCTCTTCATTTAATGTAAAAAGAACTCAGTTTATGGGGTGTTTATTATTGCCGACGATTTTGTTTTATTTGGGAATTTAAGATTAATATAAGATATTATGCAGATATAACACAATTATTTTTTGCAGAAGAATCTACAGAATAAGTGATTCCTAAACATTGGTGTTGGAATTTAACAATTTCGAACATAGCACATACTTCTTCAGACATATTTTCCTCTATTAAATTCTTTTTCAATTTCTCTTTCAACTTCAAATATTCATCTGTACAAGATCTTGAAATAAAATCTATCTTATCGAAATCAAGCACAATTTTATCTTCTTCCAATTTTTTTAATTTTTCGAAAAATGAAGAAATAGTACTTCGAGTAAAGATTTTATTGCCAAAATATTCAGACATTAGCAACTTAGTCTTTTTCATATTATTCCAAGTAAGGATAGATATTTAAATGTTTTGAAGGAGTCTTTATTCGGATATAAATTAGAGTTCCCTTCAAGGGATTTTGAATAAAATTATATTTCTTGGCAAGCAAATTTGGCTCAAATATTAATGCACCCTTTCTCGAAATTAGATGTAGCTCACCATTACATAAATCCCTTACTATCTGCTTAGTAGAATGTAAACCAAAACCTCTTGTTCCATCTTCTTTTTTCGTCGTCGTTCCACTAATTGCCTTTAAGATTGCATCAGAATCTTCTGAAAAAGAAATTTTATTATTTTCAAAAACCCCGGGAATAGTTAATCCATTATCCAAAATCCCAATATCAATATATTTCTTCTGAGAAAAGTATTGTGCCATAATAGAAGCATGAGTAAATTGGGAATGTTGTTCAATATTATCAGTAAGCTCACCCAATAAATAAGAAACGCTGACCCCAAATTGTTCTGGAATTTTATTATTCATATTATCTAAAAGTTCGTTCACTCCTTTATTTATGGAGCTATCTTTTCCAAAATGATTTATTGGATGATAAGTATCTCCCTGTTTTTTAGTCCCAAAAGGAAATCCTATACCTAAAAGGTATTCCTCGACAGTTTTCTTTTTTGGAGAAATAAGATTAACTTCTACATTCTCTTTTTTCATTTCATCAACCTTACCTGCAAATAATAACGCTGAACAAGGCAAAATCCATTCAACATCAGAAAAATCAATTTCAATCTCTTTTTTATCTTGAACCAAAATATCTATTTGTCCAAGAATCTCCAAGCATTCTTCAATCTGCTTTAATGGGTCATCACTTCGTGAAAAATTTACTTTAAGTTTAACCATAAACATCGATAACTAATGAGGATAAAAATGTTCTTGTTATTCCAAAGAGATTTAAAAAAGATTGTTTTTCATTTATTTTAAAAAATTAAGACCATTGAGTACACCACAAAAACCCTAAAAATCTTTTGATGCAAACTTTTTCTTGAGAAGCAACAACATTTCCTGTAATGATAGGATTTTGTTGTTGATTACTATTTCCATAGTTTGAATTATAATTAGTTGGTTGGCTATTATCACTTAATGCATTAATTACCTCATTATATGCTTGGGGACATAAACTTGGGTCAGTTAATAATAAATGAGTTAATTTGAATAAAGCTACACATGGAGTTATTTCTATATTATTCCCATTAAATATTTTTGCGTCATTAGAAAGAATTAATCCATCATTACCTGAAGAATAAATTGAATATATCCTAACAGGATAATAATTATAATTATTTAATTCTTTAATCATGGGGCTTCCGTAAACCATCTCATCTACTGATTGTTCCTGAACACAACCGGCTATTGGTTCTCCTATAGAACCTATTGTAGCAGATATAGATGCACCATTAGTTGGAGTTCCTAACATAATTAATTTATTCACATTCTGGTTTTGGTTATAATGTTCAATATAATATTTTGATATTAAACCACCCATACTATGTGCAACAAGGTTTATCTTTTGATTTCCAAACCTATTCAAAATCTCTTCATTTAATTTTTCAGCGTGGTCTGCTATACCATAACCACAAATTTCTTTATTACTTAAATCATAAGTTGATGCTTTCCATGTTTGTATATTATCTCCATAACTTTGTTTTAATTTATTCTCAATTTTTTCAAAAGAACCATCATCACCAGTAAATCCATGAACAAATACAATCGGATAATTATCTATCTGTATTTTTTGAACATTTATTTTTGGTTCTACAATATTTGTTTTTTGTGCTATAGGTGTAGGACAAGATTTTGAGGTTATAGGTTTTCCTGTATTAGTACCACATCTGTTTATATCTATACAAGTTCTCGTCCCACATTCCTGATTTGTATTAGACCATTGATTACAACTCCAATCTGGAAAACACAGTTCAACAGGACAAGATTTTGAAGTTTGGGGTTTTCCTAAATCAGTGTTACATTTATCATTTCTATTAGTACAAGTTCTCGTCCCACATTCCTGATTTGTATTAGACCATTGATTACAACTCCA
>CAYXNP010000018.1:3882-14465 GCA_964466575.1 Candidatus Woesearchaeota archaeon
ATCTGGAATACAACATTTTTCACTTTCAGTTTTGACATTTCCACAACCATCATTACAACCCCTTGTTTTCTCTCCATTTACACAATTTGACCAACTCCCACAATTCCAATTTGGATAACAAGTTTTTACTTCAGGAATTGGACCATAATTAAGAAAGATAGTATAATTCGCGGTACCCTGATTTATGCCACTACATGATGCTGGATTTCCTCCACCTGTTATTTCATTACAACTAGTACTAAATAAATATTCAATAGTACCAGACCCCTGTGTTGGAGCCGTTAAAGTAAAAGTTCTATAAAAAGGAGTATTAGGTTCAGCCCTATCAGAACCAAAATCTCCTTTTTTCCAATGAGTCATATCATAAATCTGCCAAATACAATTCAGCGAACATAAATTTTGTTCATTATTAATAGTAAACTGAACACTTTGAGATTCACCATAATTTAGATTTAAAGACGGGGAATCGGTACTTATCGTAACAGGTAAACTAGCAGATGTAAAGGGCATAATTAAAAAAATTAAAAATCCTAGCAAGAATAATTTTTTCATAATATCAAGAGAAAATTGTTTTATTTAAATGTATCTCACTACTAACTCCAAAGAACTTAACTTCCCAACTTCTCCTTTCTCCCCCACTCAAAACCACTTCCCCAACGCCTCCTGTTTCTCCAGCTCTTTCCCAAAAACAGAATCAATATATCTTTTTGTTAACTCTAAACATTGTTTAATATACGGTGACAAATTATATTTTTCCGCAAGTTCAATCGCCGGCTCTAAATATTTTTTAATTCCTCCTTCATGAATCGTAAAAATTATTTTGCCGTTGCATTTGGGGCAAACACCTGTCAACGGCGGTCTTCGAATTGATTCATTGCAAGCAACACATCTAAATCCTTGCATTGAAAACTTCCTCAGATTACCCCTCATATCTCGAATAAAATGTCTTTCAATAATTAACTTCGCTGTATCAGAAGTATCAGCAGCCCGAATCTTCTCAACAAGTTCCATCTGATGCTGAACTTTTTCCTGCATTGTTGCAAAAGTCTTGTAAGAAGAACATAAAACACCGTCATTAAAATTATCAGTGTCATGAGTAAATCCAATTCCAGTAAAAGGGTCTCTGCCTTCTTTAAGCGCTCTTTTAACATTGTAAACCTCAACTTCAGAAGAATGAACTCTCTTCTCAGCCAATTTATAAAGTTCAAGAGGATATTCATTAACCATTTCAAAATCTAAAATCTGGTCATCAACTTCTCCAGCATCTATTTTTCCATTCAAAACTAACGGTGCATCTTGCGTTCCTCCTCGATGACTTGGAAGAAATTTTAAAGAAAAATTTATCAAAACATCTAACAATAACATTATCGCCATCTCGTCACCGTCACAATCGCGCCTGATTGCAGCATGCATATACGGCGACGCGAAACCTCCAAGAGTATTTGAAAAACCAATAAACCTGCAAATCACGCCCGCACAATTATGAGGCGCCATACATACACCTAATTTTCCAATTAAATCTTCCCTATTTTTAATATTATAAAAAGATTTCATTCCATAAAATCTCTCTAACAAACTATCCATGAAATTAGCAACATTTACAAAAACATTATCAGCTCTTTCATCAGGAGTTTCATTCGACGACGGAAGTAAAATATCATGCGGCATCAACTCCAAAATTTGATTTTCATCAACAAGTTCTTTTCCATTAATATCTTCAATATAACCCATTTCCCTCAATTTCTCGACGCTAACATAAATTTCCTTTGGCTTGAAATGGGTAATAGGCAATTCAGTTGCATCAAACCTAATTGTCCCATCTTTATTAACCTGCAAATTAAAAATCGCCCTCAAAATTCCCTTGGATAAATTTTCCATAGTATGGTCTGCTGAACTCGTGCCGCGAACTCCCTTAATCAAAACAGGAACTTCTTCTTTTGTCAGTCTTAATTTATCAATCGCCGAATTAAAATAATGATTAACATCTAATTGCTGAAAAGAATATTTCAAACCCTTGTCATGTTCAGGACATTTATTAAAATATTTCTGCTTGCATTCAGGACAATAAAACATCATCTCTGTTTTTTTCTCGCAAATTTCACAAAGTGAATAAATAGTTTCTTTCTTGCATTCATTGCAAAAATAAATCGGAAAACTGCTTTTAACACTTCCCGCTTCGCAAGCAGCTTGAAGACTTCTTAATCGTCCTCCCTCGCTCCCAATAGGAAACAAAACATGCGGGCTCCCAACAAGTTTTCTCAACTTCGCTTTTTCAGGCCTTCCCATCCTCGTTCCAATAAAATCACCTGCCTTATCTTTAATTTTAAATTTAGAAAGAGAATTAATAATTTCAAACACAGTCATATCTTTGTTAATAACCAAACCTTCAATAACATTTTTCAAAGAATAATTTTCAATATCCAAAACACCCATATCAATTCCAAGATTTACAAAAAGCGCCTTGCTATTAATCTCATTAATTACAACGTGTTCAATTGTTACCTCATGTTCAATCCCAAGCAATTCTAACGCCCTCTTCCCTTTTTGAAATTTCTCGTCGTCGTTTTTCCTATAAGGCAAAATTATTTTATTATCAGCTCTTGCATGTTTCATCCACTCAATTAATCCTAAAAATTCTTCAATAGAAACCTGGCTCCAATAAAAAATATGTTTTGGATGCAAAGGAATTTCAAATTTTTCACTTAACTCAATTGCCTTTTCAATATTCACATTATAACAATCAATTTTTTTCTCTTCATCCAACCTTTTTTCACGAAGCTCTAACCCCCACCACTCTTCCACATAACCTGACTTAACAAGCTTGGCATTTCTATTTGCTAAATCACTAAATGGAAATAAAATATCCCCTAAATAAATTATTTCTTCAACATCTGGATAAAATTTCCTTGCTTCCTCAACACTTCTTAATTGTTTAACGCTCCCGTTATTTAATTTGACAATTGGTCCGTCAATTTTATCACATGAAGTAATAGCACAGCCCTTTGTGGGTTTTTCAATCTTTAATTGAGTTCCTATTGCAATAAAGTCATCTGTTACCCCCATAGTCGCAGGATGCAGCGACGCTGCACTAAATCCAGAAGTCCTTCCTCGGCCATATCTAAATCTAAAACTTCCTGGCATAGAAGGATGCCCAAAAACAGGCCTGCCAGCAACTAAATCTTTAATATACGTCGGTGAATCATCTGTTTTTCCCTTGTCTCTTTTTTCATGTAATTTAATATACTCTTCAATAAAATCAAAGCCAGTTGATTTAATCCCGTTTTTTTTTGCACCATTCAATAAACGAAAACCCTTTGCTGCTTTTTGCGCTAAACCCTCTGAAAAAATCAAACACATTCCTCCACGAAGAAAATTTGTTTCAACACGTTCAAGGTTTTTATAATTTGAAACTTCTAATTTTTCTGTTGGCTCACCAGCAATTTGAATTGGAAGGTTTTTTGCAAGAAAAATAATTTCTTCTTCTGTAGGCATATACTGTAAATTTGAAATCCTCTCATTATAATCATTATTTTCTGAAACATAACGTTTAACCTCTTCTTCTGTGGGGTCGTATTTCGCATAACCAAACATTTCTCTGAGATAATCAATTAACATCAAAACAACACAAGAAGCGGTTGTTCCTGCACTTCGAATAGGCCCGGAAAAATATGCTTTAAAATATTCCTTGCCGTCTTTTGTTTTTCCTAATTCTAATTTAGTAAACCCTTCTATTGGTGAAGAAACTACCCCTAATGTAGAATATGAAAAACCAATTCTAATTCCTGCATCAATTGCCTCCAACAACGACGAGAATTTGCAAAATTTTTGCTTGGCAACTTCTTCCGCAATCTTAAAAGAAACAGTTGTATCTAATTTTCCATAATCCCGTTCAAGTTCAATAATCCTTTCAGCAATTCCGGAGTCATTCATCTGAGGATAAATCGTCGCTATCAAACCAACAACCTTTTCAGCCAAACTCCTCGCAAGAGGAATCTCAACTTTCATTGAAGGATCTAAACCCTTACTTCTAGCCTCATTTGCAATTTTATAATTTATCTGGATTTGTTTTTCAAACTCCTGAAAATATTTTTGGGTGTTCATTTTAATTTTTTATGTCTCCTAAAAGCAGCATAACCGCTTCGTATTTTGGTTTAATTATTTCTTTGGATTCTTGAAAAGAAAGTTTATTCCATGAATTAATATATTTTTGCTTAACAGATTTTCTTGCCTGTATTTGATTTAATTTTTCATAAACAAACGCAGCTAAAAATGGTCCGTGAATATAATCAAAAATTGAAAGGGCGTCGGCATCTGCAATTATTTTTGCTTCTATTGTCTCTGGCGCAATATTTTTAGAACCTCTATGAGCCAAGATACATTGTTTTACCTGGATTATTTTTTCTTCAGGATAACCTAATTCCCTTAATTTTTCTTCTGCAATTTTCGCTCCAGTTAAATGATGGTCTTCTCTTCCATGAATTATAGAGCCAATATCATGCAGCCACGCAGCCAATTCAACAACCTCCATATCTGCACCTAACTTTTCAGCGAGTAATTTAGAATACTTATTAACCCCCACAAGATGTAAACTATAAAATTCTTCACCCCACCAATTTTCCGGTTTCTTAGATTCAATCTCAACAAATCTCCTGATCTCTTCAACAATATCCACATTTTTAGTTTTCATCTTACTCAAAATCTAAAATCTTTACCTCCCTTGTCTTTAAATTAAACATCGGTACCTTACAATGATCTGGTTCATTTCCAAACTTCTCCTGATAAGGAGTCATAGCTTCCCAACAAGAAATAGAAATAATTAATATATTATTATAATAAGAAACAGCACTTTTATGCGTATGCCCTGAAACAAAAATATCCGGAACAGTCCTAATTAACAAAGGATCTTTTTCTAAAGGAGAATACTGCACAGAAGAATGAGTTGGAGCAAGATGCCTGTTTTGCAAAAGATATTTCATAATATCTTCTGGAGAATTCATTGCTTTTTTTAACATAAGCATAGAAATATTATTTGCATAAAAAGTAAAAGAAAAACCATGATAAGTCAAAACATTAAAGCCCGGAAAATCAACACCCTTGCTTTTTTTAGCGCCAATATTTACTTGACAAGGATTTCCAGTCAAAATAAGATTATTTAAATCATAAAGAGGCCAAGCATACTTCTCATCCAAATAAGGTTGAGGCTCCATCAATCTAACCCCATCATGATTACCTGGAGAAATAATGATCTTAATATCTTTTCTAATTTTTTTTAATAATTCTGCAAGCCCAATAAATTGTTCCTCCAAATCAACTATTTTTAAATCAACCTCCTGATTAGGGTAATTTCCCACTCCTGTAACAACATCTCCGACTAAAAACAAATATTTTATTTTTTCAACTTCAGGAGTATTTTCAACTTCTCCATTCAAATAATCAATAAACCTCAAAAAACTTTTCTCTAAAAATCGTTTACTCCCAAAATGTAAATCCCCTATAAACAAAGCATATTCTTCTTCAGGTGATTTTTTTCTCTCTTGTAATCTTGAATCAGGGAAAAAAAGATCATTCACAAAAACAATTTCCCTGCTTCCAGAACCCTTAACAGCAATAACAGAATCCAATGCAATCTCCTCTGCTTTTTTAAATAAATCCGGTTTATTTACATTAATTAAAACAACAATCTTTCCAGTCAAATCCTCTAATTCAATTAACATATTTTTATTTTTTGTAATCCTTTTACTTGAAACTATTCCAATAAGGGAAATTCCATTGCTATTTCCTGAAATTTTATTTATGGAAATTAGATTTTCTAATTCAGCCCTTTCCCTAAGAATATTACTCATTTCAAAAAACCTGTTCCTAAAATACCTAACAAAATCACTTACTTCTAGTTTCTTACTTGAAATTTGGTCCATCGACATTATTTTAACGCCGGTGTTTCTATTTTCATCAACAGAAGTTGTTTCATACACCATTTCTTTTTCTACCTTATTAATTTTTTCAACATCAACATCTTTTTTTATTATTTCCCTGGAAATTTCTATACTCAACCCAAGTTTAATTTTTAATTTTTCAGCCTGCCTCTGATTTTCTTCAGGAAGATTCAATAAAATTTGATCCAATTTATCTTTATTATCATCAAAAACACTTCGAGTGATAACTCTTTTTTGAGTAAATTGTCCAATCCCTTCAATAATTAACTTACTTGTCTCAGCATCTATATCGTTTGTTCCGCTAAATAATTCAAGGACATCTTTATCTAATAAAAAACCTTTTTCAATACAAAATTTTAAAATTTCTTTCGTATCCATTTTAAAAAACTAACTATAAGTCAACGATTTGTTTATAATTTCTTTTGCTTTCTCAAGTATGTTTTTTATAATAATTAATTTAATTTCTCTCATTCTACCATGCCTTCCTTTTGAGATAACCCTTACATTAATAACTCCTAACATATCCATTTCCTGGATAATATCTCCGACCCTTCGTTGCGTAAGACGATCAAAATTATTTTTTTCACAAAAATCACAATAATAATTATAAACATCTCCAGTAAAAAATGATTCATTATTACCCCCATCTAATTTTCTTTGCTTCTCAGATTTTTCAGATAATTGAATAATCGAATGTAAAACAATCTTAAACTGCCTTGGACCCCCACTAATTACATCTAAAATTTTATCTCGTTCTATTTTATTATTTGCTTCATCAATATGGGCCTCCTTAACTTTCTTTGAACCATCTCTTTCTGCTAACTCTCCCGCAACCCTTATCAGGTCCAAAGCCCTTCTCGCATCTCCATCAACCTTAGCAGCAAAGGCAGCGCATTTTGAAACAATGGTTCCCTCTAATACATTCTCTTTAAATGCCTCTTTACACCGCTTTTCTAATATATCTTTTAATTGAATTGCATTATAAGGGGGAAAAACAATTTCTTCCTCGCTTAAAGAACTCTTAACTCTCGGATTAACATCATTCAAAAAATTAGTATTATTACTAATTCCTACAACACAAATCTTTGATTTTGATAATTCTGAATTTAATCTTGTCAAATTATACAAAAAACCATCAGAAATCTTTTTAACTAATTCATCAATTTCATCCAAAACAAGAACAATTAATTGTTTCTCAGTATCAATTAAATCCACAAACCTTCTATAAACTGTATCTGTTGGCAAACCAGTTTCAGGAACACTCCCATGTAATTGGGTAATTATTTTAGCCAAAATCCTATATTCAGTCTCAGCAATTCTCCCAATTTTACAATTAATATAAATTATTTTTAACTTAACGTCCGATTCTTTTTTTGCTCTTTTTAATAATTCATCTTTTACGTATTTTATTGAAAGGGTTTTGCCAGTTCCAGTCATACCATAAAGAAAAAGGTTGCTTGGTCTTTCTCCACGCAAAATAGGGGCAAGAATTGAGGCAATTTGATTAATTTGTTCATCCCTGTGAGAAATGTCTTCAGGAGTATAACCTGTTTGTAAAATATTTTTATTTTTAAAAATGTAATTCTCGTCGAATGAATCAAATATTTTTTGAATTTTTACTACCATCTAATTTACCTATTTTTTATTTAGACTGCCCCACCTTAATTTCTTATGGAAAATCTTTTTCTTAAATAATATAGACGTAAAAAAAACTTTTAGGTTTAAATAACATTATAACTACTTAAAAGTTAGTTGCCTTAATTTCTTATGGAAAATAGATTTTATTAATTTCTTATGGAAAATAGATTTTATTAATTCCTCATGAGAAAAATATTTATTTATTTTTATAAAAATTTTGAATTTTTACTACCATCTAGTTTACCTATTTTTTATTTTTTATTAGATTTTTTATTAATTTACTAATATTTAAAAATTTTAAACTTTTTTAAACTTCTTACTATACTATTATTAAAATTACCTTAAAGATAATTATAATCTTTCATAGTTTAGATAATAAATATTATATATAGACTATTCTTAATTAACAAAGATATATTATCTTTATTATATATATTATGTTTAATATATATAATATATAATACAAATTCATAAAAATAAATCAAAAACTCCAAAAAACCTATTTCCTTTAAAAACATTTCCAGACGAAATCAAAGGGAGGGGCAATCATTTTTATTTTTATAAGCAAATTAAATAATAAGATGTATTTATTTATCATACAATTAATTTATAGATAAATTTATAAATTACTTCCAATTCAATTTAATATGCCTCAAGAAAACAAAAACCCATTTACTGCTATTCTTAGTAAAATGGTTGTAACAAAAGAAGGAAAAAGACTTGGTTTTGTTAAGGATGTTACATTCGAAACAAAGTCAGGTGAATTAATTAATATTATTGTTAAAGATCCCACCCCTTACACAAGAAACCTTAACCTTGAGAACACAAAAGCAGGAGAATTACTTATCCCCTATTCCTCAATTATAGCAATTGGTGATTTTGTTATTGTTTCAGAAGAAGATTTAATTTAATTTATTCCCTAATTTAATTTAATTTATTTTCTTATATTTTTTTAACTAAACAAAAAACAATCACATTTTCATACAAATCTTTAAAAACATTATATTTATTTTAATAAAATGAAGATAATTGGATTTAGATTAACAAAAATTTTAGGTGAAAAGTTGAAAGAACCAGAAGAACGTTCAATAAACCTCAATTCTAATTTTAATTTAGGGGATGTAAAAAAAGAAGAAAATCAATTAGATTCCAATGAAGTTGTTTTTTCAATTGAGTTTACAAATTCATATACTTTTGATGTAGTAGCTAAAATTGAATTTAAAGGAAATGTTTTTTTTACAATAAGTAAAGATGACGAAAACACTCTAAAAGATATAGAAAAAACCAAAAAAATTAAAGACGTAGAATTAAGAAAAAAAGTTATTGATTACATATTCAGAAAAATACATATAGATTCACTTTTATTAGAAGAAAAATTATCTTTACCATTCCATATACAACCCCCCCAAGTAAATATTAATCCAAATCCTAATCAAATCGAAGAGCCAGACTAAAATTTAAAACAATTCCCTTACAAAAAAAATTCTAATTTAAAACAAATTTATAACAACCTTTTTATAACCGAATAACCAATTCTTTTTATGAAAATTTCACAACAAAAAAGGGAAAAAATATCCGAACAAATCCTCGTCGTATTATATTCTAAATCTCCCCAACCATTATTCACATCACATATAGCCAGGGAAATTGCTCGTGATGAGGAATTTATTAAAAATATCTTATTAAAACTCAAAGATAAAAATATTCTTACTGAAATTAAAAAAAATTCAAAGGGTAAACAATACAAAAGGCGAAGTAGGTGGAAATTAACAGAACAAGCATATAATATCTATAAAGATCATCAAAAAATAAACAGGAGCTAGCCCATATAAATATTTATATTTACAAAAACTTCAAATTCATATGGTTAAAAATGAAGAAATGATTAAAGACGCATTTCAAAAAGTTAAAGAGGAAATAGTTTTTTTGAGAGAAGAAATTGAAACAATAAAAACTCTTCAAAATGAGATTCATTCCTTAAAATCATTTAATATTGAACTAAAAAACGAAGTTGTAAGACTATGTGATGTTTTGAAAGAACTTTCAATTAAAATAGATTTTATTAATAAAAAAACACCAGAAATTGATGAAAAAAGGAAATTATACACTACAAAATATATTCCAACACAAAGACAAATAAACTCCACGAATCAAAGATCTATTCCAACACAAAATACCTATTTTAAGCCAGTAAAACCTAATAATTATACATTTTCCACAGGAAATCAAGGGGTTCCAACAGACAGACAGACAGACAGACAGACAGACAGACAGACAGAAAATTATACCCAAAACACTTTAGTAAAGACTACTAAACCTCAATTACTCACTACATCTATAAAACAACCAAAATCAGATATTGATAATGCGTCTGAAATAATTAGCACTTTAGATAATATTAAGAAAGAATTAAGATTAAAATTTAAGAGGCTTACAGATCAAGAAATTACGGTTTTCTCAACAATATATCAGTTAGAAGAGGAAAAGGGATATACAGATTATAGGGCGGTATCAGATAAGTTAGATCTTACAGAAAGTTCAATAAGGGATTATGTCGGGAGGTTAATAAAAAAGGGGATTCCCATCGATAAGAAGAAGGTTAATAATAAAACAATCCACCTTTCTATATCAAAAAACCTTAAAAAAATAGCCACACTTTCTACAATTTTGAGTCTAAGAGATATTTAATTAAGCAAAAGCTAAGTTTTTATGTACATCGAATAAGTTACAATTATAACTCTTTTTTTCTACTTTCCTCTAAATTTTAACCACACAATCTTAAATTTGGTATTTTAAATTTCTAATTCTTCAAAATTTTACTCACTTTACCCTATTTTATTCATTTTTCTTTGAAATTCATTAAATTTTAACTCTCACTTTTTGATTTTTAACATATAAAAATCGCTATTTTATCCTTTTTTATTACTCTAACCCTCACTTTCGACTATTTTAATCATTTTTATCCTTTTTTATTACTCTAACCCTCACTTTCGACTATTTTAATCATTTTTA
>CAYXNP010000018.1:14565-22201 GCA_964466575.1 Candidatus Woesearchaeota archaeon
TCCTTTTTTATTACTCTAACCCTCACTTTCGACTTTTTTAACAGCTTTTCCTTTATTTGATCAGAGATATAAACTCTTTTTTTCCCATTTTTTTCAATTAATTCTTCGAGGATATTACTTTTCTGTTTTATTCCATTTATTTGACTCCTCACAGTTGATTTTTCTTTTCCTAACATTGCACCAATATCTTCATAACTTAATTTCATATCTGTGTTTAATAATATCCAAATTAATGCTCTTTCGGTTGTTGAGAATTGGTCTAAATTAGGTGTTTGGACAGCTGTCTCCACACCAATCTCAACACCTTGGACAGCTGTTTGTTTATTAGACATCCGTCTAGGTGTCTTAAATCCCCCACTTGGACGCAAATTTCCCAACATAGAAACCATATTTTTCAATCCTTCAATTTCTTCTCTTACCATCGATAAATCATCTTTTATTAGATCAAACTCATTTTTTTGTAATTGTCTTTCAGAATCAAGGTGTTTAATCCAACCAGTTACACTTTGGACATCTTTTTTTACTAATTCAAAACCATGCTTAGTATCTTCTTCGACACGTTCTATCTCTTTTTTATTACCAAACAACCATTCAAACATACATTTTTATAATAAAATATACTTTAAAAATCTTTCTCTGCGTCGACAAAGTATTTATTTTATTGTCGATAAATATGATTAAAATTATTAAAAAATGTGTTGTATTCTTTAATTTTATATGAAATACCTTATGTTTAAATAAAAAATTCACTTTAAACAGCCTGTCTAAACATCTCTAAACACCCTTAGACAACCAGCATTGGCTATCCAAAATTCTAAGTTTTAACAACAACACCTTTATTTTACCGTCGATAAAAATTTTAAACAGCTATTTAAAATTATATGTTGGAGCCTTTCCAACACATTTAACTAATTTAAAAATAACCAAGCTAACCTAAGTGCACAACTCTTCCCCAACAAAAAATATTTTTTGGAAAATTTCGTGTCATTTTAATTTTTAGAGCATAGTTCAATTAATTCAAAAATTGGAGAAATTGCAGTCACAGTCAATTACTAAATGAAGCCAGAAATTAAAATAAATATTTCTTTTTGAGTTGTTTCAGGACAAATTAATTTATAGCCCTTAACAGATATAATAAACTGTATATGTGAACAAAGCTAACCTAAGTGCACAACCCCTCAACAAAAAAGATTTTTTGAAAAATTTCATGTCATTTTATTACAATAATTATTAAAAACCTTAAATATATCTGATAATATGGTTGTTTCAATTATCTTAAATATAGCTTCACTTCTTACAATACTCGTGGGCATTTTAGTGTTAGCATTTCCAAAATTCTTAAGAGTAGCTGTAGGGTTATACTTAATTATCATTGGAGTCCTTGGTTTATTAAGTGCAAATGGGGTTCTTTTATCTCCGTTTTAAATAATTTTTTTCTTTCTTTTTCATTTTTCTTAAAAATTCAAGATTATACCTATAACTAAGCTAGCCTAAGTGAACAATCAATCTTCCCACTAAAGAATTAACTAAAAACTTAGCGTCATTTTTTATATTTTGAAAAATAGAAATGATTAAATAGGCTCTAAATGATTAAGCTCAAATGACAAATACTTTTGCACATGATTTGAATTTTGGAGGTATATATGGAAGAGTTTACGAAGATGATCAAGGAAACCATTACACTTCTGCAGGTGAAATAAATTCTAATGATAGAAAAGTTCCTGTTCACTACGAAAAGATGTCTGGAATTATTAGAAGGGACATTGCCTTTTGCCTCAAAGACATTCGAATTGATGAGTTAAACGCAGAAAGAATTCGATCTGAAGCTTCTGGTTCACAAAGCCAACCTAAGAGCACAGAAGTTATGAGTGGTTTTGGTATACCCCTGACTGGTTCTAAAGCAGACAAATTGCATAACTTATTTCCAGAACGCTTTCCTTAATTCGTTCTACACATAAAGAGTTCACAATATATCTTAAACACAGACAAGGCGTGCACAACAATTCTCTTATTTTCTAATTTATTCAATAAAGAACCAAATATTTATATACTTAGGGCACCCTAAATACACATAAACTAACTAAAATAACCCCTAAGTATACAATAAAAAGAGAAAAAATGTCTGAAAATCAAATATCCAAACCCCTAGCAGCAATTTATATTCGTGTTTCAACATTGGAACAGGCAACCCATGGTTTTTCATTAGATGCTCAACAAGATACATTACAAAACTACGCAAATGCCCTCGGATTCAATGTTTTCAAGATTTACAGAGATGAGGGTAAATCAGCAAAAAACATCCAACAACGGCCAGAAATGGTCCAACTACTAAAAGACGCAGAATCAAAGAAATTTTCAACAATTTTCATTTACAAACTTGACCGTTTTTCAAGATCTCTAAAAGACCTAATTTTAACAATAGATAAATTAAAAGAATGGGGAATTGATTTTGTTTCATTACAGGACAAAATAGAAACAACTTCTGCTTCCGGAAAATTAATGTTTCATATTATCTCAGCTTTTGCAGAATTTGAAAGAAACATTATCGGAGATAGAACAAAATTTGGTATGGAGAGAAAAGCAAAAGAAGGAGGGTTTATCACAAAAGCCCCAAAAGGATATATAATTGTAAATAAAAAATTAATTTCAGATAAAGAAAAAACTAAAGAGGTTAACCAAATATATCAAAACTTTCTAGATAGCGATATAAGTTTAACACAACTAGCAAAAAAGTATAATATGACTACTTCTGGAATAAAAAAATTACTTCAAAATACAACATACCTTGGAAAAGTAAAGTTCGCAAAGGTAGAAAGTGAAGGGGATCATGATGCAATAATAACAGATGAATTGTTTAACAAAGTAAAAAGAAAATTAAAGGAAAAGGGATGGGCATGAAATTTTAACTCCTAACTAATACATTAATTTTTTCTATAATTTCTTGTTTTTTTTCTGCTTCAAGTTCCTCATCTAAGCGTGGATAAAAAATATCATCCTCAAATTTAGAATGTGCTTCTAATTTTTCTCTTAAAATTTGAACATTTATCTCATTACCTTTATCCAAATTTATTTCTATCTTTTTAATTAATTCAATAATTTCTCCATGTTCTTTCATTAAATCAAAAATAACACTAACTTCTTCCCCAATAACAGATTCATACACATAAAAAATAGCATTTTCTTCGACAAAAAAATGTTTTTCTAAACTCCATTTAAAGTGATTAAATATTTTTTTTGCAATTTCCACATCTTTTTCTAGGGTTTTTTCAAATTTATCAAGAAGAAACCCTAACCTTTCATGTTCTTCATCCATTAAAAAATTAATTGTTTTTTCCATTAAAAATAAAAAAATAAAACCACTTTTAAACTTTCAGTATTAAAAATTATAAAAAATAAAAAAATAAAACCACAGATTTATTACTAAAATCTGTCTCGATTATTAAATCTTCGTTGAGGTCTTGGCCTATCTGGATCCATTGGCTTAGCCTCACTAACTTTCAATTCTCTACCTTCAACTTCCTTACCATTCATTTCTGAAACAGCTTTCTTTGCAGCCCCATCATTGTCAAAAGTCACAAAACCAAAACCCTTTGATCTTCCCGAAAACTTGTCTTTGATTATAGTAACTTCGCTTGTTTCTCCAAATGATGCAAACATTTCCCTAAGTTGTTCATCAGTTGTTGAAAAAGGTAAATTTCCTACATATACTTTCATTTTGTCCTCCTTACACTTATTTGAAAATTAAGCTTTAACTCCTATCAATTTTACTTTAAAAATAAGCTTTTTCCCAGCTAAAGGATGATTTAAATCTAATGAAACAGTTTCATCATTAACTTTTACTATTTTCACAGGAAATGTTTTCCCATCAGGCGTACTCATCATTAAAATCATGCCTTTCTTAGGTGTTTGTTCAGGGGGTAAAACATTCTTAGGAATTTCTTTTATTAATTCAGGATTGTGTTTACCATAAGCTTTATCAGGTGTAATAGTTACTTCTTTTTCCTCATTTTTTTTCATTCCTAAAACAGCCTCCTCAAAACCAGGAATAACCTTTCCTTCACCAACTACAAACTCTAAAGGATGAGAATGGTCCCCATGCTTAGATGAATCAAAGATTTCTCCAGATTCTAATTTCCCTTCATATTCAACAATTACTTTATTGCCTTTACTAACAAACATTTATTTCTCCTGAAAGAATAAGACTACTTACCTAACAGATAGGAAATTGACAAAATCGTGCTATTTAAATCTTTTCATTATCAAAACCCATAAAAACATCAAAAACTTATTTATTATATGAAAAAGATAAAAATAGGAAATATTAAATTAAAAAATCCACTGATTCTTGCTCCAATGGTAGATGTAACAGATTTACTATATCGTTTAATTTGTAGAAAAAATGGCGCAGCATTAGCTTACACTGAAATGACACACGCCCTAGAAATTTATCATAAAAAAGAAGTAAGTAAAAAGATAAAAACGATAAAAAAGGATAAGCCATTAGGAATTCAAATTACTGCAAGTACTGTAAAACAAATAGAAAAAATACTTCCTGTACTGAAAAAGAATTACCAAAAAGATTTTGATTTGGTTGATTTAAATTGTGGTTGCCCTTCTGATAGAACAATTTATGTAAAATCAGGAAGTTTTTTACTTACTGAACCAAAAATTGTAGGACAAATGATAAAAACACTAAAAAATGCAGGTTTACCGACGACAGTAAAAATACGTTTGGGCTTTAACAAAAATAATGTTTTAAAATTAACCAAAGAGATAGAAAAAGCGGGCGCAGATGCTTTGACAATTCATGCACGTTTAGCAACACAATCTTACAAAATTCCTGCAGACTGGAAACAAATAAAAAGTGTAAGTAAAAATATTGGTATTCCTCTTATTGGAAATGGGGATATTTTCAACCCAAGAGATGCAGAAAAAATGTTGGAAATTACTGATATGGCGATGATTGGAAGAGCAGCAATCGGAAATCCATTAATTTTCAGAAATATTTTATACTATTTACAAACCGGAAAAGAAAAAAAATTAGATTTTAAACAAAACCTAAGGCAATTTGAAGAGTACTTAAAATCCTCTAAAAAATATGGAACAATAAATATGAAAAAAACAAAATATTTGGGAGCAAATTTCATTAAAAATGTTGAAGGCGCAGCAAAATTACGTCAAGAATTTATGGAACTAAAAACATTAAAAGAGGTAGAGAGATTTGTGAAACATTTATTAAACTAAAAACCTAAATTAAAAAATGGAAAAAGGGTTGAATGAAGAAGAGATAATTAAGAAATACAAAAAACAACGTTCAGAGAATCAAAAGCTAGGAATGCAAAAAAAAGCAGAAAGAGGAGAGTTGGTTGCACGACCCCCTTTTGGTTATAATTTAGTGGGCGGTAAACTTACTCCAAGTCAAAATTGGCGAGAAGTAGAAGACATCTTCAATGAATTTCTTAATGAGAAAGTGAGCCTTAGAAAACTAGCAGAAAAGCATAGTTTTTCGGTTAACGGCTTAAAGAAAATCCTTACCAATTTTACATATATAGGTAAGATTAAATTTGATGGCCAAGTCCATGAGGGTTCACATCAACCTTTAATCTCTTCAACTTTATTTAATCATGTTCAGAATAAATTGAAAAATGTGTTGAAATCTCAACAAAATTAAGATTCTTAACGTTTAGAACTCTGCCTCATCGCTCTCGCCTTAGAATCGCCAGGTTTGTTAGCTTCTTTTCTACGAACATCTGCAATTAACAAATTCCTATCATATTCAAGATAGGCATCTCTTAATTCCTTTGAAGAAGATGCCTGAATTATTACTTTAGCTAATGCAAGCCTAGAAGCCTCAATCTGACTTTTTTCTCCTCCACCCTTAACACTAATAGCAACGTCAAACTTAAATTTACCCTCTCCAAGAACTTTTTCAGCAATTCTTAACGGCTCTTCAATTTTTAATTTATCAAATTCATGGAGTATATTATAATCTCGCTTATTAATGCTAATTTTTCCAGTACCTTCAGTTAAAACAGCTCTAGCAACAGATGTTTTTCTTTTTCCAGACATTATTATTTTTTGCCCTACCATTTTATATTGGATTTCTCATTAAATCAGCATTTAATTGGTGTGTTGGTTTTGGAGCAATAACAGAAACTAAATTTCCATTAACAGCCCTATTTCCAAAATCAAAATTTAATTTTAAAACAGGAATTCTTCCTTGTCTAAATCTTACAACATCAATTCTTCCTGGAAGTGGTTTTGATAAGCCAACTTCTTTTCTAAACTTTTGATATAACTCAGTTATTTTTAATCTCCCTTCTAATACAGTATTTCTAAATTCAGGAATACTAATATCTTCCACTAAACCTTCTTTAACCATATTTTCTACTAGGGCCATGCCTGCTTGAGAAACACAAATATGCAATCCTCTTGGAGTAAAATAATGAACAATATTCCCTCTTGCAACAGGTGGTTCTCTCACATTAAAATTAAAAGTTGCCCAATTTTTCCCATAATCTGGATTAGATAAAGTCATATATCCGGGTAAATAAACTTCATCAGCTAAAAAATCAAATGTTGTTTTCATTTTGAAATACTCCCTACATAAACAAACTTATCTCCTTTTTCTTTTCCAGCCTTTATCATTTTCTTATCTTCAAATTCTTTTGGAATTCCCTTATAACACTTTATTCTCTTAAACGCTTCTTTTCCTCGACCCTTTCTATAATTCGGCAACATTCCCCGAATTGCATGCTTAACAATTCGTTCTGGCAATCTAGATATTTTTTGTCCCCTTTGTCCACTTCCAAGTTTCTGCCGCGATTCGTAAAATTCTACGCCTATATTTTTTTTGCTTCCAGTAATTATAACTTTTTCACAATTCATAATAGCAATTTCTTCTCCTTTCAAAGCCTGCTTAGCAACATAACTCGCAAGCCTTCCCATTGTTGCATTTGTTCCATCAATTAACTTTACCATTTTATTTTAAAATCTCCACTTTATCAGCATTAGGATTTGATTTAATTTCTTCAAGTATTGTTTTAAACTCAATTTTAACTTTATTTAACTTTTCTTTAGCACTTTTAGAAAAACCAAAAGCAACAACTTTAACTTTTTTATTTAATTCCCCTTGACTTAAAATTTTTCCCGGGACAACAATCACTTCTCCCTTCACCTTTTCCAATTCACTCAAATTAACAGAAGGCCGTTTGCTCGTCGAACCAGAAAGAACTTGTCCAATTTTCATCCATTTATCATTTCCACTTTTCTTACATTCTCGAAGAGTCTCAACTAAAACAGGATTTTTCTTTCTTTCTAAACGTGTTTGTAATTTTGTTTTTGAAATCATCTTCAAACATTATTTAACAGAAGCAATTAACTTCTGCTAACGCCGAGTATCGACTCGCAGTAAAAATCCAAAGAAGAGAGGGGTTTATAAAAGTTTCTAGTGAATTTTAGAAGAACGATTTATCACAGAATCAGGTAATCGAGTCCAGCTACCAGTTTCTTCAAATTCAGGCGAAATAGAAACACTTAATTTTTTCAAAATTCCTGTACGATTAGTCAAAGGAGAATAAGTTGATAAATTAAAAGATATCCCCATCTTTTAAGATGGGGCGTTGCTCCCCGCAAA
>CAYXNP010000019.1:0-22074 GCA_964466575.1 Candidatus Woesearchaeota archaeon
AAATTCACTCATCACTTAAGTGTGGAGTTTTCTTTCAGCAGGCAAGCTTATAAATTTTATGATAATCCAAATTTATTATTTATCACAACATTGAATCTAGTTCACCCTTTTCTCTAAGTCGCGAAGCGAGCAAATTTCTAAAACCCAAACTCCCTCAAACTTTAATTATCTTTGAAATTTCTTTTTTTAGTTCTGGTATATCTTTTTCTAATATCCTCCAAACAGCTTCCAAATCAACACCAAAATAATGATGAATGATTTTATCCCTTGTTCCAATAATTGCCTTCCAAGGAACATTTGGATATTTGTTTCTAAAAGATCCTGTAATATTCTTAGACGCTTCTCCAATTATCTCAATTTGTCTCACAATGGCGCTTTGCCTCATCTCATCTTTGAAAAAATCTTCTTTAGACAAACCCTTAGAGAAATTTTCTATTTTTTCAATACTCTCGGCAATATGTCCGATAAAAACAAGCGGATCTTTTTTGCTCATATTATTCTTATTTCCTCATTTAATATTCTATCTTTCAATAATTTATGAATCGCCCCATAAGTTAATAAATCAATTTTTTTATTCAAAGCATCTTCAAGTTTCAATTCAACACCAACAACATCAAACAAACTCATTCCCTTAGGAAGATCTATTAATATATCAATATCACTATTTTTCTTTTGCTCACCTTTAGCATAACTACCAAAAATTCCCGCTTTCTTCACTCCATTATCTTTCAAAATCTTAATTATCTTTGGCTTCAATTTCTCAAGTTCATTATCTTTCTTTATCATAAATTATGAAAGAATAAACATTATTTAAAACTTGTTTTTCGCTATTTTCCATATTAATTCAAAACCCAAACTCCCTCAAACTTTTCTGCGTCTTCAAATTCTTCAACAACTTACTCTTCTCAAAAATCGTTGAACAATCAAATTTAAATTTCTTTATTCCAATCTGCTTCGCACTATTAAACAATTCCTCTTTACTTTCAAATTTAAAACCTTTTGAATTCATAGTTTTTCTTGCAGATTCACGCACAACCCAAACACCGAGAGCCGCCCAATACGACGGCGTCTCTAAACGAATTGCTAAAACAGAAGCTTGTCTTTTTATTTCTTCTAAAAATTTTAAAATTGACAAACGCGCAGCATAATAACCGCCAACAGTGTTTGAAGCATATTTTTTTCTTCCATAAAAACTCTCGTCGTCTGTCGACGCTTTTATCATATCCGAAGGATTCCATGAACTGCCGGGAAAATAAATTTCAAATAATTCATAACTCCAAACATTCGGCAACAAAAATATCAAATAATAATTACCCATAAATCCTCCAACAAACAACTCATAATCTTCAATCCATTTATAATCGCGAATATTTTCCAGCAACTGATTCCCTAAAGTATCATCTGTCGCAGTAATACTCCATCGCGTCGGAACCAGCCGTTTATTTTTTTTCAAACCAAGAACGCCAATACTCAAAATCTTATTCAAAACATATTCATCAAAATCATTCTTATACAAATATCTCATTGCTTCATTCGCCTTCAATTCGTCATTAACAACTTTATCAATTTTTTGCGGAATATGAACATTAGAAACAATCTTCGCTTTCTTCAATTGAGAGTGCATCCCATGCGGCGTAATAACTCTATCCCGTTGTTTAATTCTCAATTTATTTTTCAATTCAATTTCAATATCAACCTGTTTTGAAGACATCGCGATTTCTTTTGCCATCTGCAAAAACCTGTTTTCTTTCCTCGCGTCTTTCACCGAAGATAAAAATCTTGAATTCATCAAACCACTTCTTAATTGAACAACATCACCAACTTGAAAATTCTCATTCGCCCAATGTTTCTCAGCATCATACATCCAAGCATTTTCCTCACGTTCCAATGGCGAAAGAATTCCAACATTAACATTTGGATATTTCAACTTGCTTCCGACAAATACCGAAGGCGGTGAATTAGAATCAAGAGAAGTTATATTTTTCAAATCTTTGAACTTAAACTTAGTTTCACTAACCTTTTTTATTGTTTCAAATTTTATAAAATCTTCCATGATTTGTAAAAAGAATCTAACTTTATATTAATTTATTGTCATTAAGGAATATAAAATTTCGCTCACTTCGTTCGTAAATAAATAAAGTTAACCTAGATTCATATTGAAAATAGTTATCTCGAAAATTCCAACATTTCTTTCTTCTTTCATTATAAACAACCAATTTCCTAATTATTTAACATCTCAAACAAAAACTCCTTCAAAATGGGGAAAATATTTTCTAATAAAAAAACCAAACCTATCTGGAGTTAAACCAGAATGTTTCATAACATCCAACCAACTAAAAAGAATATCAAAATCATTTGAAACAAGTGCTGTTCTGCCTCTTGTTCGAGAAAGAACTTCTCCACAAAGCAAAAATTGTAAATCTGCCTCACTCAAATCTTTTCGATTTTTAATAAAATAATAATCATCCATTAATTTAGCATACAAAAAAAGTTCCTCTTCATCTAACATTAAAACCCTATTATATTTCTTAACCTCTTCAGCAAGATGTCTTTGCTTATCATCTTCTGCCTGAATAGCTCTAGCTAAATCATACCTTTGTCTGGTTTTTCCCTTCTTTTTATTCTTATAACAGACCCTATTAATATATGGATCTTTATTTGCTTCTTCAATTTCTCTAAAAATTCCTGGAGTAAAATAAATGCCCCTGCCTTCATGAATAGAACCAATTAAAGCATACATAAAATCAAATTTATCTTTTTCAAGTCTAATATTTATTTCCCGATTAAACTTCTCTTGTCTTGGAGGCAAAGCATTCAATGCACAGTTATCAACAAGAACAAAATCATATAGTTTAACAAGAGTTTGATAATCAACATAACTTCTTTCTTTTCTTTCATCCACCATAAAACTCAAATCAAAAACCAGAATAAAAAGATTATTATCCTTAAATAATCATATCCACCCTCTCTTCCTCACTCCCTTATTCGTTATCTCAAACGTCAATTCTTTTACAGGCAAACTTCTGTGCTTAACTAAAACTGCTTTTCTTTTTCCTCTTTCATTATCTAATTGAATAATACACTTGCTCCAATATTTCAGCAAATCTCCTCCGACAATATTCATTTCTGGTTTAACACCTTTCCGTAAATCATCCTCGCTAAGAAACGATTTGTAAACTTGATTCGTAATAAGAATAGGAATATTCTGCTTCCTTGAAATCTCAGCAAGTATCCTCATCTGCTTCGCCATTTCACTATTTACTTTTTTAATCCGATTATCTTTTTCCTTTTCTTTCTCGTCTTTTTCGTCCTCTTCCACATTCTCATCCAACTGCGCCGCATCTCCAAGCTCCAAACGATAAAGCATCGCCATCCCGTCTATAACAATCAACGAAACATGTTCTTTCTTAAGAGTCAAAAGCAATTTCTCAAAAACCTTTCTTTGCTCGTCAAAACTCGTCGGCTTCATCAAAATAATATTATTCAAAACATCTTCCTGAATTTCATTCTCACTCAACAATTGCCGAACTCTATCTATACTAAAACCTCCCTCAGTATCAACAAACAAAACTTTCTGATTCTTCTTCGCTAAACTCACTGAAGCAATAATTACAAAATTCGTTTTCCCGCTCCCAGGCGGTCCTGCAATCATAGTTATAATATCAGTTTCATAACCTCCAAAAAGCCATTTATTCAAATCAAAACTTCCTGTAGAAATTTTTTCCTGTCTCATAACACAAATAAAGAATAAGAATTAATAAGGATTATTGTCTTTACCCACCAAAGGCACAAATCTATACGCACCCAAATCTTCTTCATTAAGTTGTCCATTGTTCTTAACACCCTTAATCATATTTTGATATGAATTTTTAGAACTTCCAACAGGCATTAAAATTATTCCTCGGTTTTTCAATTGTCCAATTAATGGCTTAGGAATTTCCGGCGCACAAGCAGTCACAACAATTCTGTCATACGGCGCTTCTTTTTCATAACCTAAACTTCCATCACCTTGAATAATTTCAACATTCGAAAGAGCAAGTTTCTCCAAATTTCTTCTAGCAAATTCAACAAGCTCGGGAACAATCTCAACACTATAAACTCGGCCTTTACTGCAAATAGTTCCAAGCAGCGCAGCATTATAACCACTTCCTGTGCCAATTTCCAAAATTTTAAATCCTTTTTTATTTTCCAACTCCAACACATCCAACATTATTGCAACAGTCGTAGGTTGTGAAATAGTTTGTCCATGCCCAATCTCCAAAGGAACATCCCAATAAGCTTTTGGCCTCAACATATCCAAAACAAATTCCTCGCGCGGAACTTTCAAAAAAGCATCAATAATTTTTTTATCTTTAAATTGCAATCGCCATTTCCAATATCTCACTAACTCGTTTTTCTCAGATTCAAAAAATTTCTTATCTTCAACCATTAAATAATCAAGATTCATTTGTTAATAAAGATTCTTGGATTAATAAAAATTGTGATAAAAATTTGGTTAACCAACATTCATAATAGAAGGAAGATGTTCAGCAACGGTTCGATGATACTCTTCACCAACATATGTTCCAAGAACTTTCATTCCTTCTTCAGGAAAAAATCCAAAATGTTCATTAAATAATCTCAAACCAGAACCGGTTTCTCCCAACTTCAATAAATCTTCTCTTTGTTTAGGAATAACATAAAATCCAGCAGTAATAGCCCATCCATCAGGAGTTCCATCATCATACATTACTTTAGTTAATCTAAAACCCACCCTTTCAGAAAAGAACCTTACACCTTCTTCTCGAGCTTCTCCATATAATGGTTCTTGTAAAACAAGATATCTTTTAGTTCCGTCGTCAAATTCAACAAAAGCCTCTTTATCTTCTAAACCAAATTCTTTTACCTGTTTTTCTAATTCATTGGCAACAACCCTATTCTCAGAATCAACATGAACTCCTAAAGTTCGTGGAACCCATACAACATTATTTCCATCAACTATTTCTACTACTGGAAATCCTTCAGGGTCAACAAAAGACATATACCTAAATTCAGTCATAAAAGATTATCATAAATTGAGTATAAAAATATTTGTATAATATAATTACTTCACTTCAACTTTTTAAAGTCATCTTCAATCTTATCCAAATCCTTTGTGATAGAATTAACAGCATCTCCAATTGCTTTCTTCGCTGTCTTGCCTTTTGTCTTAACTAAAAGAATCGGGCTTTTCGTAGGATGCTCACGTTTCCAAGCTGCAAAAGTCACACCAGAATCTTTGTTTAAATAAACTCTAAGTATCTCTGCAATTGTGATGCTTCCAAGTTCAACTTCAATTTCATCCTTTTCATTTCTTAAAACTTTCATTTCCATAATAAGAAATCATAAAATTGGTTTATAAAACTTCCTCTTCATCTTCTTTGTTACCTTAATTGGTCTTTTTAGATAAGTTTTTAAGTTTTAGAATTATCTTGTTTTATGGCTACTCCGAGTGTTGCAAAATTGAACAAAGCAAGACATAAGCAAGGTATGATTTCTAAACAAAATGAAGAAAGTAGAAATCAAAAGATTAAAGAAAACACTAAACCTGTAACAGAAGAAGAACATCAAGAACGACTTCAAAAATTAAAGGAGATTGGATTAATAAAATGACAACTCTGAAGTATGAATTACCTTTAACTACTTCAACAGGTAGAGCAAGAGTAAAAAGAAGAAAGAATGAATTTGGAGAACCACTAAAAACTGAAGATAATCTTTCTAATGAAGATTATATTGAATGGCAGATTTCTTATTTTATACCTTTTGATACTCTTTGGGATAAATTCAAAAGTATGAAAAGAAATAAACAGAAAAAGAAAGGGTTAATTGAAGATTATTTTAGAGATTTTAAGCCAAGTGAATTAATAAGAGATTTGGTTAATTTCTTTGAACAAACAGAAGATATACAAAGAAAAGATTTTAAGAAAAAATTAAAAGAAATATTTGAAAAACATAATCAAATATTAATTATTAAAGAACATAAAGATAACAAGACTTATGTGATGTATGAACTTGCAGATTTATTTGAAATGGCTATGAAAAATAAGGTTATCTCTAAAAGAGAAATTGAAGAATTACTAGACTTCAATAAAGAAAAAGTGGATATTGAGAATCAATATTCTGTTAAAAGAAAATCACTTAACAAATCTATTTCAGAGAATTTTGAATATTATGAAGAAAATGCTCCATTATTCATCAAAAGAATGAATGATAAGTTTTTTACCGAAATACAGATAAAACATAAACAAAAAGCAGTGGGCTATCAAGGAATGGTTTATTTTTGTATTTGGATAAAATCAATAAAAGATAAAGAAGGTAAATCATTAATTGGAAGAAAAGCAAAAAGTAATGAGAAAGTTATTATTGATTTATCTAAAGAAGATTTATTTAATATTGCAAAATCTTTTATAATAACTTCTAAAGACCACGATTGGGATATGAAAACAATCTTAAAGGGAATAATTAAAGGTTAATTTTGAAGTCCAATAAATCTGTTTTCTTCATAGACTTACTTCCAACACGAACAGAGATATTTCTAAAATACTCTTGATTATTCGTAATTTCAGAAACTATTTTTTCTTTTAACTCTTTATTTAGATTATATTCATCTTTAAATTCAAAAACGTAGAACATATCATTTAAAATATCCTCTTTAATATTAATTAAACCTGTTTTCCCTATACTTGAATTCCCAACACGAACAACGGCTAAAGAATAATCTCTAATTTCTTTTCCTTCAGGAATTTTTGTTTTGGTTAAAATATTTGCCCCAGAAATATTGTTATTCTTATAATCTCTTTGATATTTTGCTATTTTTTCTGAAAGATATTTTGAAAGCGTGTGTTTCCCGTTTCCGTTCCCATTATTTTTTTTGTAAAGAAAAGATTTAGGTATTAATTCTTCTGTGAGTAATTTCTCTTTATCCAAAATCTCATTAACACATTTTCCATCTTCATATAGTAAAATTATTTTATCTTTATAATTATTAAGATTAGTAAATATGGCAAAACAGCAAGGAATTGGTTCTTCAAACCAGTTTTTATCATTTTGATAAATTATTATGGTAAAAAAATTATCTAAGATTATTTGTTTTGTTTCTTTATTTTTATTTCCGATAAAAAAGGATATTGGTAAAACAAAAGCAATACTTGATTCTTTATTCCTTAGATGTTTTATGGACTTTAAAATAAATGCTTTTTCTACTTGCATTTTTTCTTTTTTATTCAGATTATTTTCTAAAAAAGAAATATTTGGATATTTTGAAGGATAAAAGTAACTATTCTTAACATTGTATTTTGTAAATGGGGGGTTCCCAATAACTAAATCAAACTTGTTTTTTTCTTCAAAATTAAAAAAATCTTCGGGATTGTTAGTTAAATCTTTATCAATTTCACACTCGCTTATTCTATTAAATCCTCTTTTTTCTAACTCCTTAACAAAATTTCCCGTTCCTGCTGAGGGTTCCAAAATTGAAATCTCTTTAGAATATTGTTTATAACTCTGCAATAAATCTATGACTCTCTTAACTATTTCCTCTTTTGTAAAATATTGTCCTAAGACAAATTTCTTCACTTCTTCCATGTTAATATTACTCTTTCCCATCTTTTAATTATTTGTATTTGATAACTCAATAAGTGAAAGCCACCTATTCGGATTGTTTAATTTTCCTTTAAGTTCAGGAATAGCCAACTCGTAAGGGCATCTTTTAAGAGTTTGATGTTTGGTTATAAAATTATAATAAATCTCTAAACCTTTCATAATAGCATTTGCAGATTCAATAGAGCCGTGAAATCCACGAAAAGTTTTTGTTCTTTGTCTAATATTATTATGTAATCTTTCAATCATAATATTAAATCCCTCACCCTTTGAAGCATTAACTCTATTGTGTGTAACCCCATATTTTTTAGTGTTAGATTTTTCAATCAGAGTAAATGTTCTTTGAATAGCATAGGGATAAGCAGTTAATCCGTCGGTTGTAACAATTTTGACTTGTTCTTCGGTTTTCTCTTTTGCTTTTTTAAGAACCAGTTTTATTTCTTCTTGTTCTCTTCCTCTTACAAATTCAGAAGAAACCATAAAACGAGTTTTACTATCTATGCAGTCAATAAACCAATTTTTATCTACTCCTTTTCTGTTTGGATATTTTCTTCTTGAATATTCCATTTCGTCAAGTTGTATTTCTTTTCCAACATGAAGTTTAAGTTTATCTGTGAATTGAGAAATTATTTTTGAATATTTTATAACCCATTTGTAAATAGATTTATGAGAAGCATTATGAGGATAAAATGCTTTAAGATGTTCTTGGACTTTTCTTGTTGAAACTCCACGATAAAATAAATCAATAGAAAGAGTAATCTTCCTTTCATTATTTCTCATTCTGTAAAAACCATTTCTTTCAATAAACTTCTTATTGCAGTTCTTACAGAAATATCTTTGTTGTTTTCCGTGTGCTTCTGTTTGGAAAGTTCCTCGTTTAACTATGCTCTCACTTTTGCAGTAAGGACATTTTGTTTTTATATTCTGTACCATAATATATTTAGGTACCACCCCCTTATATATTTTTCGGTACCATAATATTAAACTAAAATTTTATAAAGGTATAATTATTGGTTATACCATAAATTATACCATGAAAGTACAAAAAAGAAGGTGGGGAGAAATTACCCTCAAAAAACAAGGAGAAGGAAAGAATATTTTTGATAAAACGAAATCTTTTAGTATTGAACAAACGGAAACAAATTATACTATGGAAGAATATTTAGAAGTACTGAAGATAGCAACAGATTTAACTAATAAAATTTCATTTAAGGAACTAAAAGAAATATTAAATAAAAATGGTTGAAATATTTTCAATTTTGGGAGTTGTTTGGAATGTTTATGACAATCTTGGATTTTTAAGTAAAATTTGGAAAAGTTTTGGACTCACAAAAGATTATTTTATTCTTAAATGGAAAAACCCAGAAGTGTTTATTTCATTAGAAAAGATATATTTTGTTGAAAAAAGTAAAAAAGATTGTTTAGAATTAATTGAAGATAAAGTTTTAACAAACTTAAAAACTGAAAATGGTATTGAAGCAAAAAATGATGGAATAAGTTTTGAGATGTCAAATAGTCATTTAGGTTTCTCTATAAGTGAAAAAGAGATTGACACTCCTGGAAATAAACATAAGATTGTAGTGTTAAAAACAGAAACAAGGTTATATTACCCTTTTAGAGAAAAATCAATAATAAGAAGGTTGCAAAGTGATTTTTATTCTATAAGTGAGATTATTTCTTCTTGTTACAATTTTAATAAATCTAATGAAATAATAAAACTTAAACTAAATATAGAAAATAATGATAATAAAACCCAATATTCCTATAATATTGAAGATTCGGAAGTTATTTATCAAAATAAAGAAATACAAATAAATACAAAACACGGAAAGGATAGTTACTCTTTAATTCTTGCTTCAATTCTCCTTTGGCATTTAAAATTTAAAGAATCAAAATTTGTCAAGACAATAAATCATTTAGAATAATCGCTATATTTTAGGAACTTTTGAAGAATATCTTTTCTTATCTTCATTTATTCATTAAAGTTTTTTACATTTGTCCTAAATATTACAGAACCACTTTGATAAATCGTAATCCTAATATTATTCCAAACAAAACCAATCCCATATCTATCATCTATATCTATAAATCTTCTATCGTGGTCTATATCTGTTCCCCACTGCCCTTTGCAGTTATTTTCCCATTTCCTCTAACTCCATTAAAACGAATATCTGTTATTCTTTCTTTTTGTTTATTCTTAAAAATTGCAGTACAATCAAAAGATACTGGTTTGAAAGAATCTTTTTTATTAAATAAAACATCAGAAAGGATAGCAGAACCTAAAAATAGTGTTTCATCCCTATTAAAGAAGATGATTATTTTTGGTTCCTTCATAATTATAAAATCTAATTCATATCCAATAAAAGTATCTTTAGGACTAACATCAACATCAGTTAAATTTTTTATTTTGTAGTCAAAATCTTTTATTTTTCTTTTAAAATAAATTGCACCAGAAAAATAATAATTATTTCTCTCTTTAGAATAAACTTTTTTTACAACCTTAACTTCTCTGTAATTATCTGAATTAAATTGCTTCCTTGAATTTTCCTTAAAGTGTACTTCTATATCATCAGGTAAATCTTCTTTGTATGTAACTATGAACATATTAGTCCTTAGGTTTAGATAAATATAAATATATGCTTATTCTTTCTCAATAATAATCTTTTCTTTCTCTGCTTTTGCCTTTAATTCTTTTCCTAAAAGTTTAGATTCTTCAACAACTTCTTTAGGCAAATTAAGAAGATATTTTGAATATTCTTTTTTACCAACCTTTTTTGACATCGCTTTTATTATTTTCATTCTGAAATCTTTAAGGTACCGATTACTTTTAAATGTTTCTGTACCTTAATTTTTCTAACCGATTTATTGCTAAATTACAATATTCTTTTTCTATCTCAAAACCGATAAAATTTCTGTTGGTTAAAAAACAAGCAAGAGCAGTACTTCCTGAACCTATGAAAGGGTCTAATATTAAATCATTCTCTTTGGAAAACATCTTTAGTAATTCTGAAATAAATTGTTTTGGTTTAGGAGATGGATGATTAATAAATCCCTCATCTGGCTCGACCATCTTAGTTGGAGAGTCGTTAAATATATCTTTATTCCATTTTATAATTTTAGGATTTCCTTTTTTGAAAACTAAACAAGACATATATTTACTAAACCCAATTGGAGAACGGACACTTCCAAGAGGACAATTTAAAATAAATTGCCAATGATAAATAAAAGGATTTTTCTTAAAAATTTCTGGAAGAAGTTTTGTACTAAAAAAGGTTATAAAAAACCCATTTCCTTTCAAAACTCTATAACATTCTGGAAGAACTGAATAAAATGTTTCTAAATCTGAACTATTTTTTATTCCATCTTTTTTAATTCCGTATGGGGGGTCTGTGAGAATTAAATCTATACTATCACTTGGAAGTTCCTTGATTAAATTAAGTGCGTCTCCACAAATAATTTGGTTCATCCACTCTTTTATCATAGATTCCTAAGGAAAAAAGATTATAAAAAATCTCTCACTTGGCAAGAAAAAGACCAATTAAGGTAACAGAGTACTCTTCATCAATTTTTGTATAGCCAACTTACCAATTATATATAATTTACGCTACCTCTTCAGGGCTCGCCCATCAATAAATGTTTATCTAGATTCAACATTAAGTCTAAAATATATTCAAAATTCTCGCCTTCACAACTTCTCCCAGCAAAGAGATTTAAGCGGAGCAAAATCTCTGAGCGATATATAACACGAGCTTTAGCGAGTGCTAATTATACACTTTTAGAAATTCTTTTGCTTCAAAGTCGCAAAACTATCATATGTTGATAATCCAAAAACCATTATCTAAAACCAAATTCATCTTCAGAATTTCAACATTCACAAATTCCCTCAGCGAAGAGATTTAAGCGGAGCAAAATCTCTAAGCCATATATAACACGAGCGACTTAGGAACGAGTGCTATTATTTCTCCTCCTTCCCCATCTCTTCCTCCATCGCTTCTTCTTCAGCTTGTCTCAACATCTCCAAATTCTTATCACCAGAAAAATGCTCTCTCATACTTTTTAAATCAGCAATCTTCAAATTCTCTACCATGTCTTTCTTAAAATCAATAATTCTAATTGGTTGTCTTTTCTTTTCTCTTAAAAGTTTATCTCTTTCGCCTTCAACTAAATCTTCATTTAAATCCTGTCTTATCCTAATACTAAGAAAATTCTCGAGTTTATTTATAAGCCTAAAATCATCCTCTGGCATCGTCCCTTGCTCTGCCATTTTTATTGCAATCTCTGATTCTGAAATCGCTTCTGCAAGCTGTTGCTGACTCAACTTTCTCGAACGTCGGCTGCGCATTAAAATCCAATTAAAATTATCTATAAGCTTAACCCTCGGCTTTCCAGAAAATTTCTGAATTTTCTTCTGATAATTTTTATCAACAATATCCTTCAACGTCAAATTCTGCAGCTTCTTTTCTTCATCCTTTCTCGCTAATTCTCTTTTCCTTTCAATTTCTTTAGGATCTCTCGCCCTTGCCAATTCATCTGTAATCCCTCTCTCTGGCTTTTCAGAATTCTTCAATTGAAATGTAGTCGGCTTTCTAATAATAGGAATATTCTCATCAAAAGCACAATTTTCACAAACAAGAACAATTCCTTCATCCCCAATTGCTTGAAACAATCTCACTTTCTCTCCAGAAACCCCGCAAAAAAAACATTCATTCATATTAAATCAACAAAACAGCTGTTTTTTAAGATTGCTGTAATGAAAAACTAGTATCATTCAAGATATTTTTCTAATTCTTTAACTTCATCCAAATCATTCAACTGAATTTCTTCATTAATTAAAATCACCGGCAGCTCAGTAACATTGTATGCATCTAAAAGCAGTTCAATAGAAGGTATGCCTGTATCTGCTGCGATTGGAATCAGCATAATCTTGCTTCCATACTTTTCTTTAACATCAGTAAGAACATTTGAAAACACACTCTGTTTTGCTTTATCTTCCAAACTCAAATCATTTAATTTATAAAGATAAACCAAATTATCATAATCTGCATTACAATCTCTCTTTATTCTTATACTATTAATCCAAAACAGCGTCCTTAACAAATCAAAACGCTTATGTTGAAATTCTAATTCATTGCTCAACCTGCTGGCAGACTCATACCTTGAAATAATCTTTGCCTCTGCAAAAATCTTATCAGCAAAATCAATATTTGCTTCAATAGCTTTATCACAATTAATAGTTGTTATATCAAAAATCTCTCTCTGTATTCTTTGATCTAATAAATCCATTTCAGATTCCAAATAAAAAGTATTAACTTTGTTAACCCTGTTCTCTTCCAATTTAAAACCAAGAAAAATTCCCAGATTAAAAATTAGAAAAGTCACAATCAATGCCTGCAAAAAAACTATTTTTTGACTCTTTTCCATTATCTCCACCTCTGAACCCCTTTAAAATAATGATATAACGAAGTCACCAAAATAAACGGATAAAACATAAGGTAAATTGTAGAATAAATCAGGAATATAAAAAAATTATGCTTCTTAAGCATAACATTCTGTTTCATAATAAACAATATAAGCACAGTATAAATCAACCCAAATACAAATAAAACAATCCCCAAATAATTCAAAAAACTAGGAGTATAATGAAAATTACCTGATGAAATCACTGCTGACCCCACTATAAACGAACTTCTAACATAAAAATAATTAGTAATAATCCGAGATATGGATAAATATAAAAAAATGCTTAAACCAACCAAACCCAAAAATAAATTCAAAATGAAAAAAGGCAAAATGAAAAAACCAAGCATTCCTTTTCTAAGAAAATATCTTTTATATTTTGAAATGCATTGCAAACCTCCAAGATTCCATCTTCTTCTTTGAGTAAGCCAGGGTTTTAATTTACTGGGAACAGTAGTTGTTGCGACAGCGCCAAGACTCATTTTTCTCTTATAACCTTCTTTAGTCAAATGCCATGTAACTTCAATATCTTCAGTCATATTATTCTTATCAAAACCGCCAACATGTTCCAAAGCACTTTTTCTATAAAGCGCCAATGGCCCTGGCGTAACATAAATCGCATCAACATAACCCAAAAGTTTTCTTGTAAAAGCAATAACGCTGTACTCTATATATTGCAGCTTCTCCCAAAATTTTTCCCGATTCCTTGGAATAATATACGGCGTCGCAACTCCAACTTTCTCGTCATCAAAAAAACCAACCAACCTGCCAAACGCCTCTTTTTCAGGATAACTATCAGCATCAACAACAGCAATTAATTCAGACTTCGCCAATTTAATTCCCTGATTCAAAGAATCCGCCTTTCCAGAATTCTCCTTATTAATATAAACCAGCTTCGGATATTTCTTCAACAAACTTTTAACAATCTTTCCTGTATCGTCCTTTGAACCATCATCCAAAACAATCAACTCATCAATAGGATATTTCGAATCAAAAACAGCCTTAATAGTATTCTCAATAGTATCTTGTTCATTATACGCCGGCACCAAAACCGAAATCGTATACTTCTTCGTAATCTTCGGCGATTCAAACATACCTTTCCTATTTCTAATAAACAACAAAAGATAAAACGTCACAAAGTAAATCGAAATAAACATATATCCTAAATAAACATACGGAAGTATTTGCACCATAAAACCCAATCGATTTTATTTTTTTAAAGATATTTGCAGTGCAGTTTTTACAATAGTGGCAAGTGTTAAGTCCACCTTCTAAGTAAACATTAGCACTCGCAAGCTCGTGTTATATATCGCTCAAAACTGACTTCGTCAAGTTTTTCGCTTAACTTAATTTTAACGAAGAAATCGTGTCCGAAGGCCGATTTCTGAGCATCAATAACTTGTAACTTTGGAACAAGCAAATTTAGTAAAGTATGTTAAGATTCATGGTTTACTTAACAACAACAAAACATCATTCAATAGAGGGGGGTTCAGATTCAGACTCATTAATTTCACCACCCTCAACTTCATTTATAATCTTCCCGGAACTTTTCTCAACTTTAAAATAATCATAAAATTCCTCGCTCAAAGTAAGTTCATTCGTATGCCCAACCTTTTTCTTTTTAATCAAATCAAGTTCAACAAATTTCTTAATATGGTCATATCCTTTATTCCCGCGAATCTTAATCACAACACTCTGCTTAATCGGCTGCTTATACGCAATAATCGCAAGCGTTTCTTTCTCTGCACTTGTAAATTCAGAACGTCCCGTCGCCAACCTATTAATTATATCGCTATATTCAGGACGCACATCCATTTTCCACAGCTCACCTTTCTGAACAAGCTCCAATGCAGAATCTGTTTCAACATATTTCTCTTTCAGCTTATCAAGCAGCTCTCTCAAAATAATCGGATTCAAATCAGTATAAGTTATCAATTCCTGAATTGTCAAAAACCTGCCCGAAATAAACAAAACAGCCTCAATCTTTTTCAACGAATCCTTTTCTTTTTCAGAATCGATTTCATCCATTGTCGTGCTCGAAACTTCAACATCTTTTTTCATTGTAAAGAAAAAAGCGAGCGGGGTTTTAAAGTTTATGGAGAATTAAATTTTTAAATAAATATTAGCACTCACTTCAAGGTCGTTCGTGATATAAAATAGGATTAACCAGATTTATCAATTATCCTCATTACAATGTTAAATCCAGTTCACCCTGCCATCACTTGCGAAGCAATCAATTTATATGAATTTTAAGAACAACAATACTTTAAAACATTTGTGAAATGAAGAATTATGAAAGATTCAGTAATGAGCTTAAGTTGGTGGAAAAAATATCTTGAAAGTCCTTGGACTTGGAGATACAATGCTCTGGATACAATCCACGTGGAAGAATTACAATCAAGAATAGAAAGGGTACCAATGACAAGAAGATTAACAAAAGATTTTCTAAAATACCATATTAAAAAAGTAAAATATTATAAAAAAGGTTTTCTTCTTATGCCTAATTTATATCCAAATTCTATTTGCAAATTCACACTATTTTTTAACCCAAACTCTGAAGAAAGAGAAATTGGATTTTTTCACGAAGTTTGCCACGGAATTTACAAAGCAAAAGGCAGTTGGCTAGAAAAATTAATAGAAGAAGAAGCTCAAAGATTTTGCAGAGAAAATCAAAGATACATCGAGAATGAAGTTAATAGTTATCTTTAAACTTCCTAAATCTCAAACCTCAAAATAGCGCCAATACCTTTAGTCATATTCCAAAACTGCTCGCCTTCTTCTGTATCAGTTGAAACAATCTCAATCTTCGACGAAATATTATCTGCCAATTTTTGAAGCTCCTTAGTTTTTTCCTTGTCAAGTTTCTTGCTTAAAATCAAAGTAGCAACAGCCCCTTTTTCTAAAGCATCTTTCACATTTTTATAATCATAAACTACCATTGATTCCTTTCCTCCGAGAGTATCAAAAAACTTCTCCAGCAATTTTTTCTCATAAATAATATCTTGCTGAGATAAAATCTCCTGTGACTTTCCAACAAGCTCTTTCAATCCAGATTCATCAGTATCGCCAACATCAATAACCCCAATAATTTTCTCTCTTAACTTCGTCGTTAAATACTGGCCATCAATCCATTCGTCCTTTGTCGGCACAGGCCCTCCAACAATAATTCCCTTCAACTTTTTATTATCAAAAAAAATCTTCTTAACCTCTTCTGCAATTCTTTTGTAAAAATCCTTTGTCAAACCTTCGGTGATTCTATGAAATCTCTGACTCGATTGTCCCCCCGCCCTAACCTTCGACGGAATTCCCGACGTCATATGCTGCAGCATCTCAACATGCTTGCCTTCAAGAATTCCAATCGTCGCCTCTTTTCTATCCATAACAACTAAACCAAAAACTTCCTGAATTTCCATCATCTCTCTCAACGGCTCAAGAACAAATTCTTTATCACATCGATACATTCTAACTTTTAATGGCATCGGCGGCTCTAAATCCCAAAGCTGCAAATCAGTCTGCCCTTCAACTTTTGAAACATTTCCGCTAAAAATCGCCAATCCAGTTTCAGGCGTCTTCTTAAAATCCTTCAAATGCCGCGTAAGTTTCTCCAACGCATCCGTAACATTCTTCCGCGTAGAAGTCGATTTAATATTCTTCGCAGTTCCTTTTTCTGCTTCTAACTGTCCGCTAACAGTATGAATATTTTGTCCAGCCGGAATATAAACAGAAATCAACTCAGTAGCACGGCCTTTATATTTGCTCAATTCTTCAATCATTTCTTCAAGTTCATCTTTAGTTATCGGCGCCATGATTAAATAAGAAATAAGATGTTTTTAAAATCTCTGGTAAAAATCAGTATCTCCGCATAGGAATATTTTTTGCAGATTACTTTTTCGATAGACGCCTTCGAGATTATGAGCGTAGCGAATAATCGAGGATGTGTATTGGGTGTGGTGGGCGGGAAAGAAAACAAAGAAAAAGTAATCTGCCTAATCAAACTATTGTGTGGAGATGCTGAAAAATAATTTTTATATCAATAAAACAAACTTTTTAGTATTAGGGTGGGCAAATAAATAATAAAAAATTTGTTTTGAAAATTAAAGAAAGTCCAACAGAGATTTTATAAAATTAAGTGGAAGAAACATTTCTAAAGGGAATAAAAAATCTTTCAAGTAAACTAGTTCTCATCTTCCTTGTTCTTTCTTTTTCAGTTCCTTTATCAAGAATAAGATAATATATTTCCTCATCCTTATTTAATCTAATAAATCCTCTGAGAATAATTTGTTCACTTCCATCCTTTACACCAACCTTTCTTCCTTCATACTCTCTCAAAACCCCATATTTTCCGGGTATATCTAAAGGTAAGTTAATTTCTTTTAAATCCCTAAATCCTTTATTTTCATAAGATTGTTTTACCATTAAGAAATATTAAAATTGGGGTTTATAAAATTAAGTAGAATAATCAACTAAAAAAAGAATCATAGGGTTTTGGCAAACCAAGTTTTCTCAGCGTTTTGTAAACCAAGGGAAATCTTTCACATAAATGAGCCATTCCCAATCTATATCTTATCTCAAATTTTTCTCTCATTCCAACTCCACTCAACAAAGTCCTATCAAAAGAAACATCATTTTCTTCAGGAGTTGACAAATCCGGATGATGTCCTTTACTAGAAACTTTACAATTTTCAATAGTAAGATGATCATCTATAGACATAAACAAAACAGATAATCAACATTTAAATAAATTTATGTAGTAAAGATAATCAAGGCAAAGGTCTGCTCAAAACTCTTTTCCTATAAGCATTCCATTATCTTTCAGTATAAAATCTTCTAACTCCAGGGGTTTTAATACATTCATATTGGGCAGGAGTCATTCCAAAATTACCCATGAAAAATTCTTCCTCAGTAAAACTTGGAAAATCAACGTCAATTAAACGTGCAAGTTCCTCTTCAAGAACAATTTCTTTTCCCATATAAATTAAACATCTTTATCATTTAAATAAATTATTATCCTACAAACTCCACTCCAAACTTCCCTTCCCTAATTTCCCTCGCATTAACAACATGTTTCAAATCCTCCAAAACAGGTTTCAACAAAACCATTTCCTTTTTCGACAAACTTAATTTTATCTCAGCCTTCATCGACTTCTGAGCTTTCGTTTTTTCCTGACGAATCTTTCCAATAATCTCAATTAACTTTTCAAAAATCTTTTCATCAGATTTTTCTTTAGAAACCTTAAATTCATTAGGCCACTCGCATAAATGAATACTTCTCGAATTTTCTTTTTTATAATGTTCCTTAAAAATCTCTTCTGTAATAAACGGCATTATCGGAGAAATCATTTTCAAAATATTTAGCAAAATATTATACAAAGTAAAATAAGCAGATTCTTTTTCCAGTTTACTTCCATTATAAACTCTCCACTTGACAATCTCCAAATAATAATCACAAAAAACATTCCAGAAAAACCTCTCGACTTCTGACTTCGCCTTGCTATACTCATATTCTTCAAAACCTAAGGTCGTTTTCTTAATCACATCATTTAATTTTTGTAAAAATAGTTCATCAACTTTTTCAAGTTTATTTGGCTTAATAATCTTCTTCGGCAAATTCATAAAAACAAAATTCGAAGCATTCCATAATTTTGTAACCATTTTCGTTCCTGTAACTAAATCCTTTTCTTGATAATCCAAATCCTCGCCAAGCTTAGAACCAGCAGCCCAAAACCTCAACGCGTCTGCTCCATAATTTTCAAGAACATCCTGCGGAGCAATCACATTTCCCTTCGACTTAGACATTTTCTCTCCTTTTAATGTGACAAATCCAGAAATAGCGATATCACTCCAAGGAATTTCTTTTTCATGCAATAAAGATTTAACAATTGTATAAAACGCCCAAGTCCGAATTATATCATGCGCCTGAGGCCTCAACGAAAAAGGAATCTCAATTTTATTTTTAATCAGCGACGAAGCCAACTGCGGCGTCAAACTCGACGTTGCCCAAGTATCCAAAACTTTTTTTTCTGGAATCGCTTCTTCCTTGCACTTCGGACATTTTTTCTTAACATTCAATGGATCAACAGGCAGCTCTTTTTCATCTGCCAAAATTACCTCCCCGCATTTCCTACAATACCAAACAGGAATACTAACTCCAAAATGCCTCTCTCGAGAAATACTCCAATCCCACTCCAATCCTTTAATCCAATTCTCATAACGCTTAAACATATATTTAGGATGCCAATTCACTTTCTTTCCTTGCTCAATCAATTTTCTCTTTTTATCAAGAACTTTAATAAACCATTGCTCTGTCGGAAGAAATTCAATCCCACAACCACACTTATCATGAACATTAACAACATGTGAAATTTCTTTTCTATCAGTAATCAAATTCTTATCACGAAGGTCCTGCAAAATTTTCTTTCTCGCTTCTTTAATGCTCAAATTTTTATAAGCCCCTTCTTTCGTAGTTCCATCTTTATTAAAAATAATTCGGGGTTTTAATTTATGTCTTTGAATTGCATCAACATCAAACTTATCTCCGTAAGAACAAACCATCAAAACGCCTGTTCCTTTTTCTAAATCAGCAGACTCATCCTCCAAAATTGGAACCTCGTGATTAAAAATTGGAACTTTTGCTTTCTTCCCAATAATATTTTGATAACGTTTATCTTTCGGATTTACAAAAACCCCAACACAAGCTTGCAACAACTCTGGTCTTGTAGTCGCTATCAACAAATCTTTTCCACTGCAGCTAAACTTCAAAGTTGAAAAAACACTATCAAATTCTTTATCTTCAAGTTCTGCCTGGGCAACCGGAGTCTGACATTCAGGACACCAAATCGTCGGAAATTCAGCTTTGTAAACTTCCCCTGTTTTATACAAATCAATAAATGACTTCTGCGAAATCTTTCTTGAATTATCATCAATAGTTGAATAACAAATATCATAATCCGCACTCACACCGAGATTCTTCCAATCCTGAATAAAATCAGGCGTTATCTTTTTCAAAGTCTTTAAACAAAGAGCAATAAAATCACTTCGCGACATTTCCTTGCTTTTAACATTATTAATTTTTTCAACAAGTTTCTCTGTCGGCAAACCATTATCATCAGTTCCAAACGGATAAAACACGCCTTGCTTCATTCGCCTGTAACGGGCAATAAAATCCTGCTGGCTGTAAGAAAACGCATGCCCGATATGCATTTTCCCAGAAACAGTCGGCGGCGGCGTATCAATCGAATAAATTTTCTTAGACGACTTGGCGTTAGAATCAAACGCATAAATTTTTTCCTTCTCCCAATATCTCCGCCATTTTTCCTCAACAACCTTTGCTTCATAATTCGCCATGAATTATAAAGAAGAAGAAGGATTAAAAAGTTTGGTATTTTAATAATAATATGAAAAAAGAAGTAGCAATCTCCCAACTCCACGCCCTCGGCAAACTCGCTCCAAAAAATATGCGTCTTGCAGCCGAATGGCCAAAACATAAATCATGGCAAGTTTTAATTTCTACAATCATGTCAGCACAAACAAAAGACGAAACAACAATCGCAATATCAAAAATTCTTTACAAAAAATATCCTTCATTAAACAAACTTGCAAACGCGCCCCTTTCTTCAATCCAAAAAATAATTCGTCCTGTAAATTACTACAAAACAAAATCACGCCACGTTCTATCGACATCAAAAATATTAATTAAAGATTTCAACTCAAAGGTTCCAAATACTCTCGACGAGCTTTTAACTCTTCCAGGCGTCGGAAGAAAAGTCGGAAACGTTTATCTCGCAGAAGCACTAAAAAAAAGCGCAATCGGAGTTGACACTCATGTCGGAAGAATCTCACAAAAACTCGGCTGGACAAAAAACAAACATCCACATAAAATTGAAAAAGACCTGGAAATCTTGTTTCCAAAAAAACATTGGCGTTCAATAAACTACATTTGTGTTAGATTTGGGCGTTCGCACACAAGAAAACAAGAAAATGAAATTTTCAAAAGGATAAAGAGGATGAAATAAATTTAAATTTCAACTTTAGTAAACCCTTCTACCTTCAAAAGATATGCTAAATCATTAGGAACCCCTAAATGTCCAGGAGATATTTTAGCAAACAATTCTACATTATAAGTAAATGGTGTTCCGGAAGGCATTGGATGAACAGGATTAAAATCTCTTGCTTCTAATACTATAGTGCAAAACCTTTCCCCATCGAAAACTAAATACTTTCCGCCTGCAATTCTTTCAAAAGAATTCCGTTCCAACCATTCATCAATATTTTTTGTATCTCTTTCATCAGTCCTATTATAATGTCCAGTACCTCCAGAAACGCTGAACGTGCCATTTAATCCTTCTAATCTATACATCTCTTTATTAACCAACACCATAATATTCAACAACTAAAAGAGTTTAAATTAATTATGTCGATTAATTATATAATGTACTTTTACAATAAATATATTATCACCTCTTTTCCAGAAACAAATATGTTTAGAAATCTTATGGATTAATCTTTCGTTCAGCATAACATCGTGACAAAGTCCGATGTGAAGCGCAATTATAACTTTGCTTCGCAAAGTAATTGTATTTCAACTAACCAAAACCCCTGCTAATCCCATTGCGCTGTAAAAATCATCCACAGAAAACCCGTCATACCTTGAATCATTCAACTGCCTGAAACCACCAGAAAGAAAAAGAACTTTTTGTTCAGCCATAGTTACTCCATCCACTGATTCAAATTGTATTGGATCAGCTATTAAATTATCATAGGGCGAACTCAATAAATAATCAAATACCCTTTGAGTTAAATTTCTTACTGTATCATTCACATCAGTTCCGCCGGCTCGGAAAGTATCTATAAATCCTCTCATCGGTTTAACTCTGCCCATGTCTCTTTCCTCAATCAAACTGTATCTTAAAAGAATATGTTTTTTAGCCATAAAAAAAATTATTTTAAAGAGTGTGAACTACCCACAGACTAAAGTCAGGGGCGTCCACGTGCTAACTCAAAATT
>CAYXNP010000020.1:0-20694 GCA_964466575.1 Candidatus Woesearchaeota archaeon
TTTCTCGAAATTTTAAAGTGATAAATTAGTTAGAATTCCTGTGCGGAGATACTATTTGGGATTTTGATAATAAAAAGAAATAAAAAGGAGATTTTGTTATTGTGAATATGAAAAAAGGTGTGTTGCCAATTGTTTTTGGAATTCTCCTGATACTAATGTTTGTATATCTTTACAATACTAGTTCAGATTCAGAGTATCAAAAAGAAGTTCTTATTTCTGGAATCATTGTTGGAGTATTAATTATTTCAGGAGGTATTAATATTTATCGTAATCAACATGGGAAAAAATCAAGTAGAGAGAATCTTTCTCAAAAAATGACAAATTACTTATTTGTTAAGAAGATTTCGCTAGTTGTTTTTATATTATCGCTTGTAACTCTTTTCTTACATGGAACGTTTTATACCTCGGGGGCATTATTCTTGTTGATTATCTTCATTTTTATTATTTCTTTGGGAACATTCGCAATAATGGGAATATTGGTTAAGAGAGAAAGGGAAAAGAAGAAAATATCTCTCAAAAAGAAGCAGAGTAAATTAATGGGAATCGATGGATGGTTAGCACTATTTGGAATCATTTTTATTTTTGATGTAATCGGTTTAATGTATTTTTCATTTTCGTCGTTTGAGGATTATATGTTTCTTTCAATAGCATCTTTGGTTAACGTGGTCTTGTGAATAGGATTTTTTATTGTTTTCTTTAAAAAATTAAGGGTAACTAAAATCCTTGCTCCTTTTGTTATTTGTATAAATACTTTAACTATGATTCTGTTTCTTTTCAATAAGGATTATGTTAGTGAAATATTATCTTCGGGGGGATATAATGGTGTTATGGACATAGGAACATTCATTATTGTAGATATTGTTGCATATATTATTCTTGCAGTAATCTGGACGCTTTACTTCTTGAAATCAAAACGTGTGAAGAATACATTCACTAAGTGAACAACCAAAAAATTTAAAAACGCTATATTTCTAATTATTTTGTAGGAAAGGAAATAAATACGTTTCAAATTATCATATTCTGATAAATTATGAAAGAAAAAAATTTAAATGGAAATGCCAATAGATGTTCAGCATCAAGCAATGGGTTATGATCGTACAGCAACGATGTTCTCGCCTGAGGGTCATTTGCTTCAAGTAGAGTACGCTGAGAAAACTGTTCGTTTAGGAGTGTCGAGCATTGGAATGGTTTGTTCTGATGGTGTTTTTATTATTGCTGATAAAAGAATTAATGATATTCTTATTGTCCAGGAATCTGCCAGCAGAGTTCATGAAATTGATTCTCATATAATTGCCAGTATTGCTGGAATTACTTCTGACGGAAGAGTATTAATTGAAAGAGCCCAGCTTTTGGCACAACAACACAGAGTAACTTATGATTCACCTATTGAACCAGAATCTGTAATTAAAGATTTATCAAATATTAAACAGCAATTTACACAATACGGCGGCGCAAGACCCTTTGGGGTTTCAATTATGCTGGCTGGATTAAATAATAAAAAGCCAGAATTATTCACAAGCGATGTTACGGGAAATTACTTTTCTTATTATGCAAATGCTATTGGTGAAAATGACGGGAAAATCAAAGAAAAATTAAAAGAAAAATGGAAAAAAGATTTGACATTGAAACAGGGCGTTAAATTGGCATTGGATATTCTCAAAGAAACTCAAGGAAAAGATTTCAAAAATGAAGGGTTTGAATTAGCAATCATTGAAACTAAAAAAGGAAAATTGAAACGATTCATCGGAGACGAATTGAAGGAATTTGTGAAATAAAATTAAAATGACAACAACAGTAGCACGAATTAAGAAAGCAGGAAAGCATTTTGAAATTATAGTTGACATGAACGAAGCTTTGAAATTCAAGAAAGGCGAGTCTATGGATGTTAGTGCTTTTATGGAGGGCGATGCTATTTATAGTGATTCTGGAAAAGGGTTTCGTGCATCAGATAAAGATATGAAACAGTCTTTTGGAACTACTGACTTAAATGAAATAGCGTCGAAGATTGTTAAAGAGGGCGAGGTTCAGACAACGCAAGAACATCGAAGTGAGAAAAAAGAACAAAAAATAAAACAGGTTGTTGATTTTTTAAGCAGAAATGCTATTGATGCTCAATCCGGAAATCCAATTACTGCTGAAAGGATTAAGACTGCTTTAGATGAAGCTGGTGTAAATATTAAAGATGTTCCTGTAGATAAACAGATTAATGAGATTATAGAAGAGTTAAGCAAGATTATCCCAATTAAATTAGAAACAAAGAAATTTAAGGTTGTAATTCCTGCTGTTCATACAGGAAAAGCTTATGGCGCTGTAAATCAGTATAAGGAAAAAGAAGATTGGTTAAATAGCGGGAATTTGGAAGTTGTGGTTAATGTTCCTGCTGGTTTGGTTATGGACTTTTTTGATAAATTAAATTCAGCAACGCATGGAAGCGCAACAAGTGAGGAAATAAAATGAGTGAAGAAGAATCAGAGCGAAAAGTTGTAATACCCGGTGAGGTTATTGTATCTGGAGATAAATTTCTTCCTGGCGAAGGAACAGAAAAACGAGGCAAGGATATTGTTGCGTTGAGATATGGCTTGTCTGAAGATTCAAAAGGATTGATTAAAGTTATTCAGTTGTCAGGAGGTTATATTCCGCGAAGAGGAAATGTTATTATTGGGAAGGTTACGAATATTACTTTTAATGGATGGGTGATTGATGTAGGTGTTGCAGACAATGCGTTTTTGCCGTTGATGGAAGTTCCGATGTTTGTTAATAAAAATGATTTGGCAGAGGTTATGGATATTGGAGACGTTGTTGCTGTAAAAGTTTGGAGTGTAAAAAGGAAAAGTATTGATTTAACAATAAAATCCAGAGGACTAGGCAGATTAGAAGATGGAATGATTATGAAAGTAAATCCTAATAAAGTTCCGCGTGTCATAGGGCGAGAAGGTTCTATGGTAACAATGATTAAAACTGAAACAAACTGCAACATAACTGTCGGCCAAAACGGATACATCTGGATTAAAGGCGATAAAATTGAAGATGAAATTTTGGCTAGAAGAGCGATTGAGTTTGTGACAGATAAATCATTTGTTCACGGCTTGACAGACAAAGTAAAAGAATGGTTCGAGGGGGAAGGGAAATGACACTTGAAACAGAAATAAAAGAAATAATAGCTGGATTATTAAAGATAGAATTAAAGAATATAGATGAAAATTCATTGTTAGATTCTTATGGTATGGATTCTTTAGATTATACTGAAGTTGTTTTAGCAATTGAAGAAAAATATGGTGTAGTAATCTCCGACGATGATTATACAAGAATAAAAACAATTAGAGATATTGCAGATTATGTCAATGAAAATAGAAGTGTAATTCATAAAAGTAAAATTGAAGAAGTTCAAGCAGGAGTAAGAACAGCATAAAAATGACAAAAGAAAATTTTAAACGAGCGAGTGGAAGAAAGATAGACGAACTTAGACCGATGTCTGCGAAAGTCGGTGTTGTTCCGAATGCCGACGGTAGTGCGATGTTTTCGTTTGGAGATACAATTGCGATAGCGGCTGTTTATGGGCCAAAAGAAATGCATCCGCAACATTCACAAAATCCTCAAAGCGGAGAATTAAGATGCACTTATAATATGATGAGTTTTTCTGTAACTGAAAGAATTCGTCCTGGAGTGTCAAGACGAAGCCAGGAAATTTCTAAGATTACAGAATGGGCTTTGAAACCAGTTGTCATGATTGATGATTATCCTTCTAATGTTGTTGATGTTCATATTCAAATTCTTCAAGCAGATGCTTCAACGAGATGCGCCGGAATAAATGCTGCTGCACTTGCTCTGGCTCATGCTGGAATACCAATGAAAAATATTGTTTCAAGTGTTTCAATAGGAAAGTTAGACAAACAATTAGTTGTTGATGTTGACAAAAACGAAGAAGATTGGGAAGAGGGTGAGGGCGCGACTGACATGCCTTTCACATTTACTGGCGACGGAAAATTAACTCATGTCCAGCTTGACGGAAAAATTTCAATCAAGCAATTAAAAGAAGCTATTGAACTTGCGAGAGAAGCAACTAAAAAAATTTATGAAGTTCAGAAAGAAGCATTGAAGGGAGGATTGAACTCGAACGAGAATTAAAATGAATAGAGAATATACAACAGCAGACTTGGTCTATGATGGAATTGGCAAAGTTAATTTAGAAGATGTAAAAGAAAAAATAGATGCTAGATACCATACAAAACCACTAATATCTTTTAATCATGAAAGAAATGATACTACTATTAGCTTTGAAGTGCCTTCCGATACAACAGTCAAAGACCTTCATGCTTACTTTACATCTAGCCATTTATCTGAATTACAAATAAGAATGGATTTAAGATTTGAAGATAAATTAAAAGTAATTAAATTAGTTAAAGATCTAGAGGGGGTATTAGCATAAAATGGAAACTTTTGAAATAACTAAACAAAGAATCAGGCAATATCTTTCTGAAGGAAAGAGATTTGATGGAAGAAAACTAGATGAATTCAGAGATTTAGAAATTGAGACTGGTGTTTCAAAGAAAGCCGAAGGTTCTGCGCGAGTTAAACTCGGAAAAACAGAAGTTATCGTCGGAGTTAAAATGGATGTCGGCGAACCATATCCTGATTCTCTTGATGAAGGAAATTTAATGGTTACTGTAGAATTACTGCCGTTAAGTTCTGAAAGATTTGAACTTGGACCTCCAAAAATTGAAGCAATTGAATTAGGAAGAGTTACTGACAGAGGAATTAGAGAAAGCAAGTTCATTAATTTAAAGAAACTTTGCATAAAAGAAGGTGAGAAAGTTTGGACAGTTTTTGTTGATATTTATTCAATAAACGACGACGGTAATTTGCTTGATGCATCAGCAATTGGGGCTTTAGTTGCCCTGAGTAATACGCGAATTCCAAAATATAATGAAAAAGAAGAGAAAGTTGTTTATGGCGAATGGACAAAAGATAAACTGCCTTTGAATAAAGATGTTCCGTTGTCGAGCACAATTCATAAAATTGGGGAGAGTTTTATAGTTGATCCAAATCGAGAGGAAGAAGATGCTAGTGAGACAAGAGTAACGCTCTCAATTTCAAATAAAGATACTATTCATTCAATGCAAAAAGGTTTAGAAAAAGAACTTAGTATTGAAGAGTTTTCACAGGTTTTAGACTTGGCAGAAAAAAATTATAAACAGTTATTTCCTATTATTGAAAAGCACTTAAAATAAAATGGCACCAGAACTTGAAGATTTATTTTCGAAGTATGAAATTGCGAGGATAATTGGAGCAAGAGCTTTGCAAATTTCAATGAATGCGCCGCTGCTTATTAAACTTAGCACTGAACAGCTTGAAGAAATTAAGTTTGATCCAATTCGAATTGCAGAAGTTGAACTTCGTTCTGGAATTTTACCAATAACTGTTAACAAACCATTTCCTATGAAAAAAGAAGAAGCTCTTAAAAGAGTAAAGGAAAGAAAGCTTACTGACGAAGAAAAAGCTAAAATTGAAACAACTGAAGAAGAAGAAATCGAAAAGGAAGGAGAGATTATGGAATTAGCAACTCCCGACGACGAAGTTGAAGAAGATGCTGATTCTGGAAGCGATGATGAGAGAGAGTGAAAGTTTAAATATGTTAATTTCTTTTAGAAGATATGAACTTTAAACTGACGCTTTGGAAAAGTATTGGTAGCATCATTGGAGGAGTGATTATAAATTTTTTACTTAGTTCTACTATTAAATGTAGGTTTGTTGGTGGTGAATGTCCAACAACTTTTGAATGGATGTATAGTGGATTTGGAATAACTATAACTATCATTACCATTTTAGTTATTTATATCATCTGGAGTTTATTTGAAAATAAGAAATAATTAATATACGCTCGGCTTTCGCCTCGCTCATCATTGCCGTTTCGAAATCTCCTCGCGACCTCACTCCACCCCAATTATTTGAATTCCGAAGAACCCCAAACGTGAAATCGCTCGTCTTCGACAGATTTCTCCACTAACGAATTAATTTAACATGAACTAAAATATTTATTGATAAAAATATAATTGATTGTTGAAGAAATATAATTAAGGAGTTTCTTGTATTAATTTTCGTTTAGCGAAGAGCCTAAGCGAAGCAAGGCTCTGAGCAATTATAAAAAATGTGAGTCTAATTTAAGAAAGAAATAAATAGTTAATTCTTAATTTAATTTCATGGAACTGCATTTAGCTTCAATGGAAAATGTTTCTTGCTGGCCTTTAAGAAAACTTTGTGTTGGCGCGACGGATTGTTACACCGGAATGCTTTCAATGGATTATCTTATAAGAAGAAGCAAGGCTTGGAAAGAAGTTGACACGTTTGAAATTAAAGGAGTCAGACAATGGCTTCAAGTTGCGACTGTTAAGGAAAGGGAATGCGCCGAGTTTTTAGATAGATTGAAAAGAGAAATGAAAAGTGATGAAGCGAAGAATTTTCTTTATGGAATTCAGCTTAATGCGTCTTGTCCGTCGCCAGAAATAATTAAACTTGGACAAGGGAGCGCTCTTGTTAAAAGGCCGACGAAAGTTGCAAGTTTAATTCAAGAATTATTAAAACAAGATATTTACAAAGTCGGAATAAAACTTCGGCTCGGACTAAACGCCGACGAAGTAAAACAAAAAAAGATTCTTTCTACTTTAGAACAACTTGAAAAAATAAAGAACCCTAATTTTACAAACGTGACGATTCATTTTAAACACGCGCGAGAATCGTCCTACACGCCTTATGATTTTTCTTTGCTTAATGAAATTTGCAAGTTTAAACTTCCACTTATAATTAACGGCGGAATAAAATCATATGAAGATTTTTTAAGAATAACGAAAAACATTCCTGTTAAGAAAAATATTAAAGGTTATATGATTGGAAGAGGAGCTTTGGAAAATCCAGATTGTTTTAAGGATTTCAGAAAAGGAGATGGAAAAGTTTTAGCTAAAAGAGGTTTTGAAGAAATCTCACAAGAATATAAGAAATATTGTGAAGAGCATATGCCTAAATCAATATATTTAACGAAGACGAAAAAATACTGCAAATGGTTTCCGACAGATTTAGAAATTCCGGAGACGGCGAAGGATGAGGGGAAGAGAAGTTTTTATTAGATTAAAATTTGTCAAAACATATACGCTCACTCGTAAACTCGCTCGCTTATCATTGCCGTTCAGAATCCCACTTCGTTTGGATTCTTCACTAACTAAAATATTGAACGTATAATTTTTAATCTGAAAGTTATCATAAATTAGTTAGCTAATATATCACCTATTTTTTGGAGATAAAGTATGTTAAAAATTTTCCCTCTTAATTTTCTTTCTTGGCGAAAAGTCCTGTCCGAAGGCGGACTTGAGCCAATAAATAACTGAGCGACTTTGGAGCGAAGCTAATTCTTTAACACAAACATTGGCGGTGTTTTCTTTAAATATTTCATCGTCTCGGGAACGGTGTTTGGCGATGAGTTCACCATTTCATTGTATTTACCAAAATCGATCCAGGTGTGCCACTTCGATTTTCCATCCGCGTCGGAAAAATAGAATTTTTTCTTAGCTAACATAACAACTCTTGATTCATAATGTTCTGAAACAATTTCATAGTCTGGCAAGAACTTTATTAATTGTTTTGAAAAATCCATAACTTCTTTTGAGTTCGGCATGTTTTCGAATTTGAAATTTTTTAGCGACGCTCCGATTGACATGTAAGCTTTTACTTCTATAAAATCCGGGTTTCCTTTTTTTATTAATTTGGCGTAGGCATCTGGAGACAAGATGTTGAAGTTTTTTATCAAAGTTAATCTTATGCAGGTTCGGTGTTTCTTTTTTGATAAACTTTCTAAACTTTCATTTAAGCGCTGCCAATAATCTTCGAAGATTGGCTTGTCGAGTTTTTTTAATAATTCTGAATTTGGCGCGTCGAGAGAAATGTATAACTGTGTAACAGGTTTTAAATCTCTAATTTGTTCAGGATACTGGGCATTTGTAACAAGAAATGTTGAAATTCCGTCTTTATTGAATTTGTCTATAAGTTCATTCATTTTAGGATAAATTATTGGTTCTCCAGTTAAAGAAAGAGCGACGTGTTTTATCGTTTTTGATTTTTCGTATGGTTCAGTGTTTGGATTGGGATTTTTATTTCCGCCGAAGCCTTTGAGCAATTTGTGGTGAGCTTTTTTTGAATTTTCTAATATGAATTGCGGATCATCGACATTCCATTCTTCTTTCCATTCTTTTGAAACTGGAGCTTTGTAATCGCGCCAGCAAAACGTACAACGATTCGCACACGAAATTGAAGTAGTCATTTGCATGCATTGATTTGACATTATTCCGTAGAATTTTAATTTGTAGCATCCGCCTTTTCCGCGAATCATATTTTTTGTCCAGCCGCAAGTTTTTACAGCTGAATGATTTCCGATTAGGCGATAGCCTTGCTGTTCTAGGGTTCTTTTTTGTTTAGAGGATAACATGAAATTTTGAGAGAGGAGGGGAATTTAAAGGTTTTGGGGGAAAATAACTCATTTCTTATATACTGTCTTGTGATAGAAATTAATTTCTTGAAATATACTATATTATTAATGCGATTAAAATTCCAAAAAAAGTTACCAACCAGTCTTTCCAGTCCATAATTTTTATTGCATCGTATGAAGATTTTATAATCCACACATTGTAAATAATAATGAATAGAAAACCCAAAGAGCTATCCAAATAAAGAATGAAATAATTGCTGAGCTTTCTCCAAATAAAGGAAATAAAACTATTGAAGTTAACGGAATTAAAATTAATACCCCTCCAATTAAAATTGCAAAAGCAATAGCATAAAATTTAAATGAAGTGTTCATAGTTTTCCTAATATACTCTTGGGTTTCTTTATTCTTATGCTTCATATCTCTCAACCCAAGCATCATCATAACTAATCCACTAAATAAAAAAAGTAGTGTAAATCCCCTAGATAAAATTTGATATTTGTTATAGAAGATTAGTTGGATAACTCCAATTATGAATATTATGTTTCCCACAATACCAACAAGCTTTGAAGTATTTTCTTTCATAAAATATATATAAAAAATCGCTTTAAAAAATTATCTAACCTATTAGGCTTAGAAGAAAAATAACAAACAATAAAAACCCTGACGTCCTTGAGAAAACCATGGTGCGAATAAAAGACGTGGCTGCTTTGATCATTCTAGATCCTAGGAAAGACAAAACAATTCAAGTTACTATAACAACTCAATCATAAACTCGCGGTCTTTTGTCTATTTTTGTTATGAGAATAATTTTTTCTTTTTCGTTTAAGGTGTATAATGCTCTATAATCACCAACCCGATAACGAAAAACTTTTTCTCCTTTATCTCTTCCAATAAATTTCGCGTCGCTTGGAACCGGATTTGTTTCTAATCTTTTTAATGTTGTTTCAATTCTTTGACTAATATGTGAGTCTAATTTATCAAGAAATCTCTGAGTATTTTGCGATATGTCAACAAAATACATGGAGTTACAACCTCCTTGTTCTTCCTTCTTTCAAATCTTTACGAGCTTCTTCAATTGATTCTAAATCATCATCTGTTAAAGTAATATCTTCTATGTGTTCTTTTAGAAAATCCATATCTTTTTGGAGTCTGGCTAATCGTTCAACAACTTCTCTGTTTTCAACATTCATTTTAGTTTCCATAAATTTTAAAGATAAAAAGAGTATATAAGTTTTGCTGAGATTAACTAATAATTATTACATCTGATATTATTGATTTTGGGTTAACCCTACTTTTATGCACGAGCTTGCTAATATTATTGGATAATTATAAAAACACTCTCCACTTTTTATTTTCATGAAAATAAACTCGATTTCAGCTTCTGCAATTCTTGATTCGCGAAAAGACAAAACAATTCAAGTTGCTATTAAAACAAATGTTGGAAACTTCTCGGCTTCTGCTCCTAATGGAAAATCAACTGGAAAGTTTGAAGTTAGGTGTTATAAAAAAAGTATTGATGAAGATATTAAGTCATTGAAGAATTTATCAGATTATTTCAGCGAAGACGATTTTGTAGAATTTGATGATTTGAAAAAGGTTGAAGAGGTTCTTGACAGGCATGTCGGAGGAAATACTCTGCTGGCATTGGAGTGCGCGGTTTTGAAAGCAGTTGCTAAAGAATCAAAAAAAGAAGTTTGGGAATTGATAAATGAAAAGGCGAAAAAACTTCCTGCGCAAATTGGAAATGTTATTGGTGGGGGAAAACATTCTGAATTAACAAATAATCGGATGCCTGATTTTCAGGAGTTTTTGGTTATTTCTAAGGATTATGAGCTAATTAAGAAAGTTCACAAGGAAGCTGAGAAATTGCTGAAGGGGTTTGATGAAAATTTTAATTCTAAGAGAAATGACGAGAATGCATGGCAGACATCGCTGAATGAAAAAGAAGTTTTGGATATTTTGTTAAGATTGAAAAAAGAATTCAAAATTGATATTGGTTTGGATATTGCGGCTTCGAGTTTTTACAAACGTAAAAAGTACAAATATGAAAACCCTAAATTAGACAGAGATATTGACGAGCAACTGGGTTATGTTTCTAATTTAATTAAGAACTATGGTTTGTTATATATTGAAGATGCTTTTGAAGAAAATGATTTTGAAAGTTTTGCGAAGTTGTTGAAGAAATGTCCTGATAGTTTAATTGTCGGCGATGATTTAACTGTTACGAATTCCAAGCGTTTGGATAAGGCGATAAAAATGAAATCTATTAATGCTATAATTGTCAAGCCGAATCAATGCGGTTCATTACTTGAAGTAAAACGAGTTGTTGAATTAGCGAGGAAAAATAATATAAAAATTATTTTTTCTCATAGAAGCGGAGAAACTGAAGAAAACATTCTCGCTGATTTAGCTTTTGGTTTTCAAGCTGATTATATTAAAGTGGGAGTTGTTGGGAAGGAGAGGGAAAGTAAAATAGAAAGACTCATTGATATAGAAAAATCTTTAAATTAGTCTGCGATTTAAAACTACAACTTTTTCATCTGAAGATTGATTGAGATTTTGGAAGTTGAGGGAGATACAAAAATCACTGTGATAGAAAGTTATAAATATAGAATTGATGTATATTTCTTATGGAAAAACAAATGTTTGCAACAAAAGAAGAATTTGAGAATTTGAAGAGAGAAGTTAATAGCCTAAAGTCAACTTTTGAAATAATACAGGATAGCGAGATTATGCAAGATATTGAAGAGAATGAGGGAGCTAAGAAAAAAGGTGTGAAGACTTGGAAGATAAAATCTAATTAATATATTTTATGTGTGCCTACAGATACAACGATTATTTCTTTATTAATATCATCAATTTCATAAATCATTCTTAAGGATAATTGGAATTGTTGGAGCCATAATAATAATAATCAATTTATGTTTTTCATTATCTAAAATCAAATTCGCGTTAGCGACTATTTTTCTGCAACCAAATCTTTAAAAACCCCTCTTCTTACTAAATTTTATATTATCACGTACCGACTGAAACAATTCGGATGCCTCAAGTGAAAAGGCTTGAGACCTTGGACGAAACTTTTTGAGTTTTGTTATTGACACCCGTGAGCTTGTTATAAAAAATTAAAATGGTAGAAGAAGCGATTACGCATACGCCTCGCGAAGTAGGTAATGAAGAAAATTCTGATGATGAATTAGTTGAGACGCCTAAAAATGAAAATATTGAAGATGAAAATAAGGAAAGGATTAAAGCTCCTAAAGAAAAAGTTAATAAAAAAAAGCCAGTGAAAAAAGCCGAAACAGAATCAACTGATAAAAAAGTTGAAAAGTCCTTGGAGGAAAAGAAAAAAGATCTGCTTAAAAAAGCTGAGGAGTTGAAAAAGAAAATTGCTGGTGAAGGTCCGACTACTGAAGAGTTGAAAGAACAAGTTAAGGGAAAGAAAAAGGAGCCGTTGTTGCCTTTGGATGATTATGTCAAGTCTGGAATTTATCTTGGAACAAAAGTTGTGACACCTGATATGAGACAATATGTTTATCGAAGACGTGCCGATGGGTTGGCGATCTTTAATACAGATATTATCGACGATAAATTAAAAGAAGGTATTGAGTATTTGAGCAAGTTCGACGCGAAAGATATTGTTTTAGTTTGTAAAAGACTGGCGGGCTGGAAAGCAGCTGAAATGTTTTCTAAAGCTACTGGAATAAGAAATTTTAGAAAAAAATATCCTGCAGGAATTTTGACAAATACTGATTTGCCTGATTTTTTTGAGAATGAGTTGACAATAATTACAGATGCTTGGCTTGATAAAAATGCACTTGCAGACACGTTAAAAGTTCATAAAAAAGTTTTGATGATTTGTGATACGAATAATTTTTCAAGAAATGTTGACCAAGTTGTGATTGGTAATAATAAATCGCCTAAAAGTTTGGGGTTGATTTTTTATTTATTGGCAAGAGGTTATTGTAAAGCGAAAAATATCGACGCTGATATTCCTGATTTAGAAGAATGGACTAGTGGGGAAGAATAAATTTTTATAGAATACCTGCTCACTTTGTTCGCAGATTAATTGCTCAGAAGTCGGCCTTTGGACACGACTTCTTCGTTGAAAAAATATTAATGCAATAATCATAAATAAATTATGTTACTATTTTTTGGCTTAATACTTTTCAGCGAAAAAACTTGACGGAGTCAGTTTTGAGCCACGTTATGGGTGAGCATCGAAGATGCGAACGTATATTTTATATATTTAATTTTCTTTAACAAATCATGAAAAAAGAGGAAAAGAAATCTTTATTTCAAGAAACTGTTAGAGATGTTATTGCGCTTGGGAGTCTGCCGTTTTATATTATTGTTTTAATTAGAACATCAATGGATGCGAATTTGAGAAATAATTTCAATCATCTTGGTTTAAGTTTGATAGTGATTTTATTTTTGTTTATGGTTTTTTGGAAATGGAAGTTTGAAATTCATGCAGCACTTGTAGTTCCTCTTTTGATTTTTGTGAGCTTGTATTATAATTATACAAATTTCACTATTTTTGCAAGTATTCTCGTATTTTTACTTTTAGCGTCGCTATTTTATTTAAAATATGATTGGAAAAGAATTGTTGTGGGTTTGATTGTTGGGGGAATGGCGAGTGGGATTAGTTGGTGGATTGTTTAAAATCTGCTCGCTTCGCTCGCAAATTATCTTGGCTTCGAAATTTTGCTCGGCTTAAATTTCTTCGCAAGGAAGATTGTTAAAAGTAAAAAAGTTTAGACATCTTTGAGACTCAATGTTAAATTGGGATTACCATAATATTTATTTGCGAAGAGTGAGCAGTAACTTTTCATACTTTCATAAACAACCAACTCCTACTTCACAAACTCAACATTTTCAAAGTTTTCAAATTCTTTATCACCTGTGAGAAATCTTACATTATTCATCTTAGCAATTATGTAACCAATACAATCAACATATGAAAGCCTTCTTTTTTTATTTAGTAATTTAAATTGATTTGCTTTTTTTATTATGTCATCGCTGATTTCAATAACAAATTGGAGAAATTTATTATATGCTTTTTCAGCATAATCTTTTCCATATAAGTCAAGTAACCTGTAGTGAAGCTCCATTAGATTAAGTTTTGTTGTTATTAGTGCTACATTATTATAGGGGATATAATTTTTATTTCCATGAACTATTTCAAAAAGAGCATATGTATCAAAAAAATATGTTAATTCCATCCTTCTCTTGCTAAGTCCTTCATCTTTTGTCCAGACATTTTTCTATTTTTTATCATACCAAATATGTCAGACAAATTTACTTCTTTAACAATATTAATATTTATTTTTTGATTTTCTTTTAATCTCTCTTTTTCTACAAGTTCCTTCGGTAATAAAACTCCCATAGAGTTTCCCCATTTTTTTATTGTAACTTCTGTTGCCATCTTAGTTATACATTAATTATACATATGTATAATTTATAAATGTTTCTATAGTTTCATAAACAACCAACTTTTTTCTGGCTTAGAACCGTAATTTGTTTTTATTAAAACAAAATTTCCCTTGAGTTTTTTTCCTTTAATATTTATTTCTATCTTTTTTGGACCCCAATATTTTAATTCATAAAATCCAGAATCGTAGATTTTTACTGTTCCTTTCCCATAACCTTCTTTTATTTCTCCTTGAAATTTTGCATAGTTTAATGGATGATCTTCAACCTGAATTGCAAGGCGCTTAATTCCTTTTTTTGTTGGAGGAGATTTAGGAATTGCCCAAGATTTCAAAACGCCATCTTTTTCTAAACGCAAATCCCAATGAAGATGTGAAGCATGATGTTCTTGAATACAATAAATTAATTTTTTAGATTTATTTTTAGGAATTTTTGCTTTTGGCTCGCCTGATTTTTTTAGGTTTCGTTTTTTTGTGTATGGGGAAAGTTTTGATGGCATGAAATTTAGAAGAATTCATATTTAATAAAATATACGTTTACTGCTCTAATAATTAATGACTTCACGCCGGCTTTCAGAACGACGTTTCGCGACGATGGAAGATAATGCAAAAAACTTTCAACATAATTGTTCAATATACCATTTTGTTATTCATAAAAAACCTTAATATTCATTCTCCAAAAGATAATTAAACATATGTACATCTATGTAACCATGGAATTGAAAAAGAGAATTGTTTTAGTGACAGGAAGCAGCGACGGAATAGGCGCTGAAACGGCTTTGGCTTTTGCGAAAGAAGGCGCGAATGTTGTGGTAACCTATAATTCTCAAAAGAAAAAAGCTGAGAAAGTTTATTCTGAATGCAAAAAATTAACTGAAAGCATGATTGTTAAATTGAATGTTGGCGATGTGGAATCAATAAAAAAATGTGTTGAAAATGTTGTGGATAAGTTTGGAGATATAGACATTCTTGTAAATAATGCCGGGATATTAATTGAAAAAAGTTTAGTCGAACAAAGTTTTAATGAAATAAGGAATCAAATAGAAATAAATTTAATTGGTTTGATGAACGCGACGAAAATTGTTCTGCCGTATTTTCAAGCAAAGAACGACGGGATTGTAATTAATATTGCGAGCATGGCGGGAAAAAGAGTTAAGTGGCCGAAGACAGCGCCTTATTCTGCAAGCAAATTTGGAGTTAGAGGATTCACTCAGGGAATAGCAAAAGAATATGAGAACATAAATAAAAATATAAGATTTTATTCTGTAAATCCGACATTAACAGCGACGAAGATGACTGACTTTGAAGGATATTCTCCAAAAAAAGTTGCTAAATTAATTGTTGATGCAGCGAAAGAAAATTTAGGAAAAAAGAGTGGGGAGGATGTGGATTTTTGAAAATTAAAAATTTATGGGGAGAAATTTGTGGAAAGTGAAATGGTTATAAAGAATTTATTTGATTGATTTTTCTAACAATATCCCTTCTTAATAAATAACTATTTCCCCATTTTGCATAAGCATTCCAACCTTGAAAAATCTCGCACATTTTTTCTTTTGTGATTCTCTCTTCTTTATACTTCCTAATTTTTGATTCTATATTTCTTACGTTCCTTTTTCTTAATAATTTAAAATGATAAAAATTTCTAAAGCCAACAAAATCTACTCCCCTTGAAAGACAAATTATTTTTGATTTATCTTTATGCAATTCTAATTTTAATTCTTTTCTTAGAAAGTTATCTATTTGTTCTTTCCATTCCTCTAATTGAGTTTTTGAAGTATGAAGCAAGACAAAATCGTCAACATATCTTAGGTAATATTTTATTTTTAGTTTATGTTTGACAAAATAATCAAATTCATTCAAATAAACATTAGCAAAAAATTGGCTTGTTAAATTGCCAAGTGGCATTCCAATTCCTGTTCGCCCCCCCCCCCATTTTCTAAAATTTTCCCCACCAGTCTTGTAACTTTTTCATCTTTTATTTTTCTTTTTAAAATTCTTAACAGAATTTTGTGATTAACCTCTAAAAAATAATGTTTGACGTCGGCTTTCAGACAAAATGCCTTGCAGTGTAAATTGTTTGAAACTTTTCTTTGGTATAAATCAAATCGCTTTAAGGTAAATGAGTTGCCTTTGCCTTTTCTATTTGCGCAGGAATCATAAATGAAAATCTTTTCGTAAATTGGCTCAAGAATATTTACAATTGCATGATGAACAATTCTATCTCTAAAGTCAGACTTAGAAATTTTACGTGTTTTGGGATCTCTCAAAATGAAAGTGACTAATGGCTTAGGAAAATAAATTTCATTTTTTAATTCTTCATGTAATCTCATTAGATTTTCTTCTAAGTTAATTTCAAATTCAATCACATACTCTTTTTTAGTTTTGTTTTTTCTTGCTTTCCTGTAAGCAATAAATAAATTTTCATAAGAAATTATTTTTGAATAAAGATTGTTGTGAGTTTTCATTGAATATGTCCCGGCCAGCCAAGTCATTCTACCATTCGGGTTGGAATTAGCCAAGTTCTCGTTGCTTGCGTTCAAGTCAAGATCCCTGTTAACATACGCCCTCAAAAGTTATAGTCAATTAATCAATTCACAAGACCAATAATAGTTTTGCACCACTTTCTCATATTTCTCTCCAAACAAAAATTACAGATACTTAATGTCAAAGTTGTATTTTATAATTTGTTCACGCTAAAACGTAAACAAATCGTAATTAATCAACGTGTGGCCCGGCTGAGAAGTTTTTTCAAACTTCGGCCAGGAGCATTACAAAGAAAAGTTTGTTTAAATTATCTTCCTCTCAAGACTCTTTGTGCTTCTGGATATCTTTTTTCAATTTCTCTGATTAGATTATCTTTTTCTTCTTTGAGTTTTGATAAATACGCCTCAAAAAATTTTGCGTCGCCTTTGGCGATAACGACCACCCTACCATACGGGTAGGCATTAGCCAAGTCCTCGCTGCTCGCAATCAAGTCAAGATCCCCGGCAACATACGCCCTCAAAAGTCCAGAACCTCTTGTATGAAGAGTTTTATCTCCACTTTCATCTAAGGCCGGATCTCCGTTTTCATCAAATGTAGAAAATCTTTTATTACTTCCAGAATAAACTGGAGCGTGAATAATTTGAGCATCTTCATTCAATTTAAAGACTAATCCCTTTGGTGCATTCGCATCTTTTCCTAAACTAAAATCATAAAGATTAATTCTTGTCGGAAATTCTTGTTCTTTATTTCTTGCTTTAACTTGGCTCATTACATCTTTTGCTAAATATGAATTAGGATCTTCTTCACTTCTTAATATTAAAGCAGCATCTTCATAAGTTCCTTCTAAATTCAAAACCTCATTAGAATGAGCAAAATACAACTCTGGAAAATTTGCTGTCCTTAATCCTCGAGGTTTAAGAATTCTTTCGTTAAATAACACCAAAGCATAAGGAGTTGAACCTTCAACATTTCCTGTTTTATTATTGTAGTCTAATACATTCAAAACAGGATTTCCATTATAATCTGCTCTAACAATTCCTTTATATTCTTCAACAGAATCTTTTCCAAACTCATCTCTAAGAATATCAATCATTGGAACTTCTTTTGGAACTAAAGGTTTTCCTCGAAATACAGTGTTTACCATATTTCTGAAAGAAATATGGAATTTATAAACTTTTCTATATTGTTATTACTAAATAAGAGTAATGAATTTGAGGAAAGTTATATAAATTAGTTATACTATCTAGTTATACAATGGCTGTTGAGGTTAAAACAAAGAAATGGGGAAATTCAATTGGCATCATTATTCCTAGTGAAACCGTTGAAAGATTGAATATTAAGCCGGAAGAAAAAATTGTTGTTGAGATAACTAAAGAATCCAATGTGCTTAAAGAAATGTTCGGGACAATGAAGTCAAATAAAACAACAAGACAAATGCTTGATGAAAACAGAAAAGTAATGGAAAGCAAATGGATGAAATAAAAAGATGTCTTGATACTTATGCACTCGTTGAAATAAAACTTGGAAACCCAAATTATGAATTTATTATGAAGTCTAATTTTATTATTGCTGATATAACCTTGGCGGAATTTTACAGCGTTCTTTTGAGAGAAGAAAACGAACAGACAGCAAACTACTGGATAAAAAAACTTGAATATAACTCGCGAAGTGTTTCAAGAGAAATTTTAATTGAAGCTGTAAAATTCAGACATGAAAATAAGAAAACTAATATTTCTTTTTATGATGCGGTAGGTTATATATTCAGTTTGAAACATAATTGTGTCTTTGTTACTGGAGATAAAGAGTTCAAAAATTTTGAAAAAGTTGAGTTTATTAAATAAATTTAATTCTTCACAATCGGATCGTCGTTTTTTCTATTTATTTGTAGTTATCCCCACAAAATAGGAATATTTATAAATGTGTGGGGTATAACTAATTTATGCATTTTAAAGATAAGAATATCAAGGGAAAGAAGTATAGATATGCAGTTGAATCTATACGACTACCAGATGGAAGAATAAAAAAAATTGAAAAGATATTTAAAAATGAAGATAAAAACAAAATTCAAAATATATTTGATGAAAAAAGAAAAGAGGAATTTATAAAATTTTCAATTAATAATTATAAGAAAAATCATATTTTTAGTGAAGAACAAATAAAAAAAATTGAGGAAATGAAATATAATTATAATAAACTTCTTAGAAAAATTCCAAAATCAAATTATAATGATTTGTGGGATAGATTTGCAGCTAATTTTACTTATGAAAGTAATGCTCTTGAGGGAAATTCATTGACGCTAAAAGATGTTTCAATGATCATGTTTGAAAATGTTTCCATAAAAGGAAAAGATTTGAGAGAAATTTATGAAACAAGAAATTCAAGAGAAGTGGTTAAAATGATTATTAAAAATAAGTTTAAAATAAATCATGAAGATATTATTAAAATCCATAAAATTCTTGTTAAAGATTTGGAAATTGATGAAGGATATAAAAAATTTCCAAATGTTATCATCGGCAAAAGATTAAAAACAACTCCTCCTGAAAAAGTTGATGGAGAAATGACTAAACTCATAAAATGGTACACAGAAAATATCATGTCTATACATCCTCTTGAGATGGCATCTATATTTCATGGTAAATTTGAACAAATACATCCGTTTGCCGATGGAAATGGAAGAGTTGGAAGATTTCTGATAAATGTTATTCTAACTAACAATAAATATCCTCCGTTAATTATAAGAAAATCACAAAGACTTTCTTATTTGACCGCACTTGAAAAATTTGATGATAAACATAAAGATAATCTTGAAAGATTCATTTTAGAAAAATATAAAGAGACTTACGCCAAATTTTTTGAAATCTATGTGAAGTATTTGTGAAATGAAAGATTATTATTAACGAAAATTAAAATATAAAGATATTTTTAATTAGTTTTTTAATTTTTTATATATTAGTTCTCCAGAATACAATGATTTATTTTTTGTTACTTTTAACTTGATCTTTGGTTTACTAGGCAGATTTATTAATTCGAATATTATATTTTTGGAACATTTTGGACATAGGATAATCTTCTTATTTAAATCTAAAGAAATATTCCAGGGTATATTTTTTAAGTTATAATCATTAAGAAAGCACTCTCCCGCCTTGGATTGAAACTCTAAATCTTCATTGCAATTTGGACATTTAATTATTACTCTATCAAACATTCCCATTAATAGAAGAAGTATAATTTTTATTTAAACTTTGTCATAATTTTAACCCTTCATAATCGGATCGTCGTTTTTGTGGCCGCATTCGTCGCAGAATTTTTGAGATTTACCAATTTGATTATTGCAATTTCTACAGAAATACAAAATAGGTTTTTTCTCAATGACTGATTTGTAACCAGATCGTCCGCCCGAAACAAGCAAAGAAAATGCATCGAGAACTGCGTCGTTCTTTTGCATCTCTTCCTGTTCTCTTTGCCTGTTGTGAACATCGTTCATTTTTACCTCTTTTAAAATTTAGATTAAATAAAAAAGAAAAAATGGTTTAAAAATTTTGTGGGGATGAAAAAGAAAGATTTAATAATATAATTTTTAAAAAATAATTATGGAAAAAAATAATTTAGAAAAGAAAATTGTAACTTTTGCAGTTGCTGGACTTGTTGGAACAGGAATTGTAACAACAGGAATTGCAAGTTATTTACTTAATCAGCCTCCTGAAACAATGTTGTCTGGAAAAGCAGCTGCAAATTTAATTTTATTATGTGAATCTCCAATGGTTGTTGGAGTTATACCAATGTTCCTTAATTCAATAAAAGAAACATATAAAGAATTTTCTAAAAATTATTCTGGTAATTAATCTCCGTCGCCAAATTATTTTTATTACATTCTTTTATTACAAAAAGTTTATATACTCTACATTTCTGAGTTTTTTAACTAAGATGAGTGCCTTAAATATATGCTCGGCAATTGACTTTGATGTTAGCATTAAGGTATGAGGTATGTAGAAGCAGTCATCTAATTGTATTCTCTTTAGAATTCAATTCTTTAACCAATTAAAAACAGCTAATAGTAGGAGTTTGTGTGAAGTGATTTCAATTACTTACAATATTGAAATTGCGGAATTAATTATCGTCTCGACGATAAAATGATATTCTTTCAAATCCAGTTGATCCTGCTGGCGGCTGCGGCTCTCTGGTTTGCGTTTAGCCATGCAAGTTGTTGTCCTTAGAAATAGGGGCAAGGCGAACTGCTCAGTAACACGTAGCTAATCTACCCTATGGTCAGGGATATCCTCGGGAAACTGAGATTAATACCTGATAAGAGAT
>CAYXNP010000021.1:0-18214 GCA_964466575.1 Candidatus Woesearchaeota archaeon
GTTAGTGGTTGCAGGAACTGTGAAGAACCCGCTGGTGGTTCTCATTTCTGAGCATCAATGACTCGCGACTTTGGAGCGAGCAATTTTTTACAAAGTGTGTAATTAAGATGTTTACTTTACAAATTAATTGGAATTTAAGCAGGTTAATTAAAAAGTATTATTAAAATAGATTTATCATTCATAATCTATTTAAAATTATTTCTCCAAATTTAATAACTTAAAATTAAAAATGAAAGGAGGTTAAAATGGATAAAAATCTAAAAAGCATTTCATGCGACCCAATTTGTGGATTTATGGTGAGAAGCCATAATGAAAAGGAAATCCTAAATCTTGCCTCAACACATGTAAAAAAAATGCATCCTCAAATGAAAGTTTCTGAAGCAGATCTTAAAAAAATGATAAAATCTCAGTAAACCAGTTTTAATCCTTTGTTATCATTTTTATCGACGGAAAGTGGGTTAAAGTCGGATTTGGATCAGTTATCCTCGCGAATTAAATGCGAGCAATTTTGCGAAGGAGAATTGTTTATATGATACCGAGCGTTTACGTTTTGACAAATTTAATTGTTGATAACAAAACGTGGGCGCGAGTAGAGCGGGGTTGCGAGTAGAGCAAATTTATTTAAATCCAAAAAACATTCTTTAACTCATGGAATATTCCTGGATAATCTATGCTTTATTATCGGCAGTATTCGCAGCCCTAGTCGCAATTTTCGCAAAAGTGGGCTTGCAGGATGTTGACGCAAATCTCGCCACAACAATTCGAGCAGCAATCATGTTCGTCTTTTTATTTGTTGTAATTTATTTTCAAGGCAAGTTGGATTTACTGCCCTCTTTTTTTAATTCAAGAATCGCTTTGTTTATTTTCTTGTCAGGAATAGCAGGGGCATTGTCATGGCTTTTTTATTTTGTTGCATTAAAAAAAGGATTGGTTACAGGAGTTGTTTCTATAGATAGGCTGTCAATAGTTTTCGCAATGGTTTTCGCATTGGTTTTTCTCAATGAAAAATTCACATGGAATAAAATTGCCGGAGTAATCCTAATAGCTATTGGAGCAGTTATTATTGCTGTTGATAAATAAGCCTGCGGAGAGGATTGAACTCTCGACCCTTTGATTACGAATCAAATGCTCTACCAACTGAGCTACGCAGGCACCTTCCTCTGCGTAGCGAACTTGTCGACCTTGCACGAAAAGGGAAAAGGTGTGAGGGAAAACCGTAGGTTGTCCTCATGAGCTACGCAGGCAATTAATTTTTATTGAAATACTTTCTTCTTCTAATAACCCCACACTTTAAATTTTTTCGCATTAACAATCTTTTAGCGAAGAGCCTTGTCCGAAGGCAGGCTCGAAGCTAAAGATAAGCGAGTTTACGAGCTCCAATATTATTGACTTTGAAAATATTTATAATACCTCTTTTCTTATATTATTTATGAAATTTAATATATATTTTTTAATAATATTTCTAATAATTTCTTTTATAGTGGGAATTATTGTTGGAATATTGATTGCTATGAATTTATCAAAAGACAGCTATAATTTTGATTTTTCAGGAAATATTAAATTATGTCCTGAAAAATGGGTTAGAGATGAATCTCCTTGTGTATATAATATCTCTCCTAGTGAATGCAATAAAGAACCAAAAGATTATTTTATTTACGAAGGCCAACGAAGAGAATTGTATGAATTTGATTTACCTTGGATAGTCAAAAGTTGTAATTTAATTCCTGAAATAATTGCTTAGCCATAAGGCAACATTTATTAATCTTCTCACCCTTTTTCATCTATGAAACAAATTATAGTCAATATATTAAAAAAATCAAAACATTTAGATAAAATTCCAGAACAACAACTGTTAAATTTAATTGAAATTCCTCCTTCTTTCTCAATGGGCGATTTTGCATTCCCATGTTTCTTTCTTGCAAAGCAAATGAAAACCTCGCCGAATGAAATAGCAAAACAAATTCGTGCTGACCTTGGTGCAGTGTCGTTGCCAAACGAATTCGAGTCAATCGAAACACAAGGCCCTTACATAAATTTCTTCTTAAACAAAAAACAATTAGCAGCTAACACAATCAACGAAATCTTAAAACAAAAAGATAAATACGGAAGCTTAGATATCGGTAGGGGAAAATTAGCATTAATCGAACACACTTCAATAAATCCCAACGCATCACCCCATGTAGGCAGAGCAAGAAACGCAATCATCGGCGACAGCATTGTCAGAATTTTAAGATTTATGAATTTCAAAACCGAAGTTCATTATTACGTAAACGACGTCAGCAAACAAATTGCTATGCTGGTTCTTGCTAAATCAGAAAAATTGCCATTCGAAAAAATGCTAAAAAGATATATTGACATTTCAAAAAAAGTTTCTAAATCAAAAAAATTAGAGCAAGAAGTTTTTAAGCTGCTTCTAAATTTTGAACACAACGACAAAGCAACAAGAAACAAGTTTAAATCAATTACAAAAACTTGCGTCAAAGGACAAGAAAAAATCCTTGCGCAGCTTGGAATTAAATATGATGTTTTCGATTACGAATCAGATTATATAACAAAAGCTTCAGATTTACTAAAGAAATTTTCAGCAACAAATAAATTAAAAAAAGACAAAGACGGTCGTTATTATCTTGATCAATCCAACACAAGTGTGGAAAGAAAAATGAAAGCTCCTGTATTAGTTTTGACACGAAGCGACTCAACAGGATTATATCCTTTGAGAGATATATCATATACAATTGAAAAAATCCAGAAATCCAAAACAAACATAATCGTCCTCGGCGAAGACCAAAAACTTTACTTCGAACAAATTTCAGAAGCATTAAAATTACTCAATGTTGCCTCGCCAAAAGTTGTCCATTATTCTTTCATCCTCCTAAAAGAAAAAACTCGCGGAAAAAACGCCAGGAAAATGTCAACAAGAAAAGGCGACGTTATTTTGTTAGAAGATTTTTTAAACGATGCAATTTCCAAAGCAAAAAAGAAAGCCAAAAACAACCCTTCAAAGATTGCAGTCGCAGCAGTAAAATATTCCATATTAAGAAATCAGCCAAACAAAGTCATAATGTTTAACTTGGACGACGCTTTGAACTTCGAGGGCGACACAGGCCCATATTTATTATATTCCTACGCGCGTGCCTCATCAATTCTAAAAAAAGTAAAACAACGAAAGAGTCATCGAATAGAATATATGCAAGAAAAAGAAGATGGGTTAGAAAAACAAGCAGAACTAATAAAAAAATTATCGCAGTTTCCAGAAGTTGCTGCAAAAGCTTACAATGATTTAAATCCAAGTCACATTGCAAATTATTCTTACGACATCGCAAAAACCTTCAACGAATTTTATCATTTATCAAAAGTAATCGGCTCAAAAGACGAAGAATTTAAATTACAACTTATTCAGGCATTCAGGCAAGTAATAAAAAATTCACTTTCTCTTTTAGGAATTGAAGTTATCGAAGAGATGTAATTATTTTTCATATTTTCTGCATTATTTATTTTAATTTTACCATTATTAATTTATCCAACAAACAACTTATAAAATTATTTTACATTCACTTAATTTCCCGCGAAGAAATCCTGTTTACTAGACGGATTTCGCAGCAATTATAAGAACGAGCTCGCGAGTTCTAATCTTTTCCCAACGACGAAAAACAAAACCTATTTAAAGGATATTTCTATTATTATAATGTACGTTTGTACAATTAAAAGGAGGTTTAAATGGCAAAAAAAGGAAAGTTTAACTTGCTAAGTTTCGTTGCATGGTTGACTGGTGTGATTGTATCATTAGCTGTAGGTTCAGCATTAGCTGACAAGATTTTGACAGTACCTAGTTGGCTTGGTGGTACTCTATCAGACGGAATTATAGCAGTAATTGCAGGCTGGATTGTAATCATTACAACAATTATTGGTGTAGTGCTTGCATTAGTTGACGCTGCTAGTTAAATTTATTTAATTTTTTATTTTTTATTTTTCAATATATTGAAAGGAGGTAAGAAATGGCAAAAAAATCAGGTTTAGAAAATTTAGTTGGAAAGTGGGTTTTCCTTATCGGAGTTGTAATTGCATTAGTTGTTGGACTTATGGATTTAAGTGATTCAAGAGTAACTATTGCACTATTAATAATTGGTTTAATAGTTGGTTTGTTTAATGTAAGTGGTTCAGAGACAGCATCTTTCCTTATGTCTGGTGTTGTTCTTATAATTGCAAGCGCATTCGGAGGAGATGTTTTTAGTATAGTCCCACAAATCCAAGGAGTTTTTGTTGCACTATTAGCCATATTTACTCCGGCTACAGTAATAGTTGCTGTCAAAAACGTATTCTCTTTAGCAAGAGATTAAGGTTTATCTTTTAATTTTTATTTTTTTAGAGTTTTTAATTATTTATTTTTATATTTGCTTTTTTCAAGGCTACAAAATATCCTAGAGATTAACCATAAAAATACAGATTTTTGTTAACTAAAAATAATTCACGAACAAGCTTGCGAGTGAGTGCTAATTTAAGATTTATTTCTTCTTCCTAAATTTCCCAATGAGAAAACCGATGATGGCGCCGATAATGAAACCAATAATTATTAAATAAAAAAGTTAATATAGTTCGATTACCTTTTTAATAAAATGAAAAAAGGTTCTATCATCAAGATAAATAATGAACAATTTGAAGTATTAAATGCTCTTGGAGACTATGAATATGATAAAAAATCGAGGAACTATTTTAACAGTCATATGAATTATGATCTTCATAAAACGGGAAGCTCTTCATTATTATCTACCCATTTATTAAAAATTTACGATGATATAAAAGATCTCGCGTTTATTTTTCAACTTATTAAAGGAATTCCATCAAACAAAAAGAAAATTTTTGTTAAAGATATAGAAATCATAAAGAATTAAATCAAATTATTTGCTATCTTTGACCCCAAGTTTTGTTTTTCATCATCTCACTTTACCTGTTTCAAATCATTCCAGGCTAATTCAAAAAGCTGTTCAAGTGTGTTCGCAAAGAATTCTGTGTTAATCCAAACACCAATATCATAATTAGGGTGAAACTTGTCGTCGTCAAGAAGCATAAACATTATTTGCGTGCTGTCAACAATCACAAACCGAGCCTTAATCTTTTCAAGGTTTCTCACTTCACCAACTTTCTTAAAATCTTTTGCAACCTTTAAATTATCTTTTGTAATCGGCGCAGCAATTCTTATTTTAACTCCGCGTTTCTTGCACTTTTCCAACGTCGGCATAATTGCTTCAAACTTTCTATTCAAACCCTCGGTAGTTGTTACAATAGTAATTGTCTTTTCTGCATCACCAATTAACATATCTAAATGATTGTAAAGATTTTGTCTTCCTCTTAAACTTCCAGATAAATCACTCGGCTCAACAAATTTAATTCCTTGCGTGAATAATGTATTTAATTCACCAAGAACTTCGTCGCCCTTTAATGTTTCAAGCCGTTTAGATTTCGTCTGAGCATCTCTAATCAGATTTTTCTTAACTCTCTCAACAACTTCTTCTGGTTTTAACGCAACAAACTTAATTGGCTTGCCAAGTTTCATAATAATAAAACCTTTTTTCTCTAAACTTTCTAAAATATCATAAGTCCTGCTTCTTGGAACATCAGAAATATTGCTCAATTCTCCCGCAGTTGACGTCCCTCGCGATAATAAAGCAGTCCAAACTTTCACCTCATAAAGATTCAAATCGAAAATCTTTCTTAGCCTACTTAAAAATTCATCCTTTACAATCATCTTATTACCCACTCTTTTTTATTTTTAAACATTGTTATAATTCAAAAGTCCTAACACTTTTTACTATTTAAACTTTCAACAATAAAAGAGAAACTTAACCATTACTAATAGGTAGTCATTTAATGACAATTATGGCTCCTCTTTTATCTTTGATTTTAAAGTCAGCTTTGTTTTTAAATGTTTCCTTCAACGTAGTAACAAACTCAATTTTTTTAGCATTTGTTCTTTCAGCGACGCTGTTTTTTTGATTTTCAAGAATATTATTTAATTCAGCGTCGCAAACAATAATTAAATTAATGACATCTTTCTTTTCCAGACCAAGTTTTTTTCTGAACGCCTGAATTTGCCTGATCAATTCACGGCTGTAACCTTCTGCTTCAAGCTCTGGAGTTTGCTTAGTATCAATCTTAACATCAATATTCTTGCCATCTTTCAATTCAATTTTTTTAACATTCAATTGCCTTTCAATTATCCATTTCAAATCATCATTTAATTTAAAATTTCCTGACACAACTGCCTTACTCAAAGGCCATTTCAAACTAATTTGGAATTTATCTCTCTCTGCTAAACCTTTTTCAATAACTTCCAAAACTATTTTCATTTCTTCTTCAAGTTTTTTGTTAATTTGTTTTTCATCAGCCTTTGGCCATGATTCAAGATGAACACTTTCCTTTCCAAAAGTTTTCTTAAACAAATCATCAGAAATAAAAGGACAAACAATTGAAAACATTTTCAAGATTTTTTCATAAACTTCCTCGACAGCATAAAGAACTTTTCCCGCATCTTTTGTATTAACTTTATCTCGAACAAGTTTAATATAAACCCTCGACAAATCCAGATACAAATCTTCAATTTCTTTAACAATCTCATCAATCCTATAAGAATTCATCAAAGATGTCACGTTCTTAATAATGGAATTCAAACGGGATAAAATCCATTTTTCTTCTAAATCAAATTTATTTGAAGGCTTAGTCTGCTTCCTCAAATCCAAAATAAATCTTGAAATATTATCAAGAATATTCAAATTCCGTTGTTTAATCTTAACATCTTCCCAAGTAAAATTTATATTTTCTCCGCTGGGATTTCCACACATGTAATAACGCAAAACATCTGCTCCATATTTGTCAACAACTTCATAAGGTGAAATTATATTTCCAAGAGACTTTGACATTTTCAATCCTTTAAAATCCAAAATCATTCCATGACAATAAACATTCTTATACGCCGACTTTCCTAATGCAACAGAAGAACACATTTGCAGCATGCTAAACCATAATCTTATCTGCTCAGTTGCTTCTAAAATAAAATCCGCTGGGAACCATTCTTTTATTAATTTAGGATTATTATACAAACAATTCCACGACGCTGTTCCAGAATCAATCCAAACATCAATTACATCAGGAACACGTTTCATTTCAGATTTGCATTTTGAACATTTTAATTTCACGTCATCAATCCATGGTTTGTGCAGGTCTTTTGGAATATTATTTGCTTTTAATTTTTTCAAATCAGCAGTGCTTCCAACAACTTCCAAGTTCTTGCACTTATCACATTCCCAAATCGGCATCGGACAACCCCAGTAACGCTGTCGGGTAACGCCATTGTCTTTCAAATTCTCAATCCAATTATTATAATTCTTCGACGTATAAGGTGGTTGCCAATTTACATACTCATTAAATTTCAACATTTTATTAATTAAATCTTCAATTTTCAAAAACCATTGCTCTGTCGCACGAAAAACAACTGGCTCATGGCATCTCCAGCAAGTTGCATATTCATGTTCAACATTTGTCGTCGTAATCAGCGAACCGCTTCTTTTCAAGATATCAATAAACTTATCATCATCTAACTTCGCGCGAAGTCCGTCAAACTCGCCCATATTTTCAAAAACACCTTTTTCATTCAGATTATTAAATGCTTCAATTCCATTTTCTTTTCCAACCTCATAATCTTCTGGCCCGCAGCCCGGCGCGCAATGAACCAAACCACTTCCATTTTCTGTATTAACATATTCCTTTGACAAAACAATAGTATGAACTTTTGGAAACTTTTTCTTTAATTCTTTAAACATCGGAATTTCATTTTCAAGAGGATGTCTGTAAGACAAACCTTTCAAAGTTTTCCCATTAAATGTATGTAAAACTTTGTAATCACTTTCTGTTTTTTTCAAAAGTTTCATAAATGGCTTGACAAGTTCCTTGGCAATTATCCATTTTTCTCCTCGGTGTCTGTCTCTTCGCGAAGTTTTTGGAATAGTTGTTTCATTTTCAGGATGCATATCAATTTCAACATACTCAACATCAGGATTAACCATAACAGCCAAGTTAAAAGGAATTGTCCAAGGCGTTGTTGTCCAAATAATTAAGAATCTTCCGTCATCAGTTGGAAACTTTAAAAAAATAGACTCGTCGCTTAAATTTTCATATTCAAGTTCGTGCTTCGCCAATGAAGTTTCGCAGGAAGCGCACCAATGCATAATTTTCTTTCCTTTATACAAACGTTTTTCTTCCCACGCCCGTTTAATAAACCACCACTCACCCTCGATAAATTCATTTTTAATCGGCCAATAAGCATTTTCATGATCAAACCAAACCCCAAGCCGCTCCAAGTCTTTATCCATCAATCTCGCATTATCACTTGAAAATTTATTACATTCATTAATAAATTTCTCAACACCATATTTTTCAATTCCAAGTTTATCTTTAATTCCAAGTTTCTTTTGAACAGCATTCTCTGTCGGCAAACCATGCATATCATATCCTCCCCTATCCCAAACATTAAATCCATTCATTCGTTTATATCTAAGAACAATATCTTTCAAACAATTATTCCACGCGTGTCCAATATGCAATCTTCCAGAAGTATACGGCGGTCCTTGAAGAAAATAAAATTTCTTTCCATTCACATTCCGCTTCCGCAACTTTTCAAGTATCTTTTTATTTTTCCAATTCGTTAGAACGCTTTCTTCGACAATTTTAAAATCATACATGAAATACAGAATTTGAGTGGATTAAAAAAGGTTGCGATTGTGTTTTATGTTGAGTTTTAGGAAAGTTTATTAACATTGGTAATAATATTTTAGAATGAAAAAGAGATGGTCGGTATTCTGGAAAACTAAAATGATTCAAACGATAGAGGTTATGTAAAATGGCAAGAAGTCTTTTCGATAATGCAAAAGTATCAAAACAAGATGAATTTTATACGTTACTCAAAGATATTGAAAAAGAAATAAAGAACTATAAACAGCAATTTAAAAATAAAGTAGTCTATTGCAATTGTGACGACCCTTATGAAAGTAATTTCTTTAAGTTTTTTGCTGCTAACTTTAATAATTTCGGGCTAAAAAAACTTATCGTTACTTCTTATGCTGGGTCGCCAATAATCGGAGGTCAATTGCCTTTGTCGGATATAAAGGGAATAAATGGTAAGGAACCTTTTAAAATCGAAATAAATAAAGTAAATGATTATAACAAAGATGGTTCTATTGATTTATCTGATATTAAATGGTTATTAGAAAATGATGAGAATACATCGGAACTTCTTAAACAAGGAGGGGATTTTCGTAGTAAAGAATGTATTGACTTGTTAAAACAATCGGATATAATTTGTACAAATCCTCCATTTTCACTTTTTAGAGAATATATATCTCAGGTAGTGGGATTTAACAAAAAGTTTTTGATTATAGGAAATACCAATGCATTATGCTATAAAGAAATTTTCAAATTGTTTAAGGAAGATAAAATAAGAACAGGTTATACAAATTTTAATGTTGGAATGTTTTTTATAGTTCCAAATGATTGGGAAAAATTTCACCATATTGATGAAAAAGGCAATAAAATTGCTAGAGTTTCAACTTCTTGCTGGTTTACTAATTTAAAAGTTGAAAGACACAAGGAATTTATGACATTATATAAGAAATATAATTCAAAAGACTATCCTATATATGATAATTATGACGCTATAAATGTAGATAAAGTTAATGAAATTCCAATGGACTATAAGGGATTAATGGGTGTGCCAATCACTTTTTTAGATAAATATAATCCAGACCAGTTTGAAATTATAACATTAGGCATTGGAGAACATAATTTTACACCGACAAAAAAATATGGAAAATTTAGAGATGCTAAAAACGGAAAGCCATCACCCGATAAACGTGATTTTTTATTGTATATAAAAGACAAAAAAGGAAAATATCTAACAACTGAGGGTTATATAGTAACCAAAGTATATGCTCGTGTTATTATTAAGAATAAGAAAGTTTAAATAATTCTTTTTTAATTATTATTCTATGAAAGTAGAATTACATAAAATTACTATAAAAGAAGTAGTAAAAGATTATAGAGATAGTGCAGAAGAAGGCGTAACTGCTTATAGTGGAAAACTAGATGTTCGTCCAAAGTATCAAAGAGAATTTGTATATAAGGACAAACAGAGAAATGAAGTTATTGAAACAGTCAGGAAAAAGTTTCCACTTAATATTATGTATTGGGTAAAAAAAGGCGATGGAAATTTTGAAGTTTTAGATGGGCAACAAAGGACTATCAGTATTGCTCAATATATTTCAGGTGATTTTTCAATAAATGAGAAATATTTTCACAGCTTAACAAAAGATGAACAAAATCAAATTTTAGATTATGAATTAATGATTTATTTTTGTGAAGGAAAAGAAAGGGAAAAATTAGATTGGTTTAGAATTGTTAATATATCTGGGGAGAAATTAACTGAACAAGAACTACTTAATGCTGTATACACAGGAGCTTGGCTTTCAGATGCAAAATTGAAATTTAGTAAAACAAATTGTGCTGCGTATCTTATGGCTAGCGATGGAGGACAATTAGTAGATGGTTCTCCTATTAGACAGGAATTTCTAGAAACAGCTTTGTCATGGATTAATAATGAAAAGATAGAAGAATATATGTCTAAACATCAGCATGATAAAAATGCAAATGAATTGTGGGAATATTTTCAAAATGTAATTCGCTGGGTGAGAAAAACTTTTCCAAACTACCGAAAAGAAATGAAAGGGGCTAATTGGGGAGAGCTATATAATAGATTCAAGAATAAAAAATTAGATTCCAAAAATTTGGAAAAGGAAATTGCCAAATTGATGGAAGATGAAGATGTGACAAACAAAAAAGGTATTTACTCCTATGTTCTAACAAGAAAAGAAAATTTTCTAAATATTCGTAATTTTAATGATAAACAAAAAAGAGTAGCATACGAAAAACAGAAAGGCATTTGTCCAAAATGTAAAAAACATTTTGAAATAGATGGGATGGAAGCAGACCATATAAAACCTTGGCACGAAGGTGGAAAAACAATAGCAGAAAATTGTCAAATGTTATGTAAACAAGATAATAGAATTAAGTCTGGCGTGTAATTTGTAAAAAGCCACGCCCCTTAACAGCATTATTCAAGCCCCAAATACTTAACACTCTATCTGCTCTGATAACTCTTTTTACCATTTTATTTGAAGCTTCTTATTTCTTCTAGAAATTTCTCAGGAGACATTTTTTCATATCTTCCTTCTTCAATATCTTCTATGGCTTCTTCAGTTTCTCTCACAAAACCAAAATCTTCTTTCATTTTAGCCACTTCCAGCTTCAAAGCAATAACTTCTTCAGTCAGCTTCTTAATATCTATAGTTTGCTCCATAAAAAGTAAACAGCATTCGAGTTTTTATAATTTGCGATTTCAAAATCTCCCCAAAATTTCCCCCTCAACTATATTCAATTCTTCAGCAGGAATCACAAAACAAAAAGGCGCTTGAATTTTCAAGTTCTTCTTTTCTTTCTTGAACTCCATGAACTTTTTATAATAAATTTTACTTCTCTTAGTTCCAAGCAATGAACAAACAAGCATTTTTCCCAACACCAACTTTCGTCCTTTCGCTGCTTTTTCAAATAAATCAAGCGCATCGCTAAACGACAAACCAATATCAATTAAAATTAAACTATGCGCGTTCATATCAAAATTAGTTTTCACAATATCAATAAAACTCGAAGCTTCAAACTTAGGCAGCGACGCTATCTTTCCAAATTTATATATCGATAATCCTGTTTCCGCAATTGCATCTAAAATCGAAGCACCTTGAATAACTCTATAAGGAACTTTTCTCTTCCGGCACTCTTCAATCAACGAAATATGCGTTGTCGCCATCAAAGGCGCGCCATAAACAAGCAAAGCAACATTATCTTCTTTCGCTTCTTTAACTAATCTATCACTCTCAACATCCTCGCGTTTAAGTTCCTTAATTTTCTTTTCAAGTTTCACTTCAAGCTCTTCTTTTGAAAAAGGAAATTCCACAGTATAACTTTCCAAATACACACGTCGCGAGTTCTTCACAGCATTATATGCCTCGAACGAAAACCCTTCTTCATTTAGCCCAAGTCCTATTAAGTATAACATTTTATTCTATATTTTTTTCGCTATATAAAACTATATAAATATTATTAATTGGCTCTTTTATGGGAGAAATTCCGCTTTATCTTCAAATTAAAAGTATCCTTTCTCTAAAAGATACTAGCGACCATAGAAGACAATTATATTCTAAAGTTACACTAGAGAAAGCAATATGTTATTCTCTTATGGCTGAAAGAGTTGTTAAAATAAGAAAAGGAATAAAACATTTGCCAGAGCCAGAACTTTTGCCAGGCCCCAATGGAAGTATAGATGTTGTTTGGAAAGGAAGGTTTTGTGAAAGGGGTTTTATTGAGCCTTACAGAATTTTGTTAAATGTCCCAATAGAAGACAAAACAGCCGAACTATTTTATCTTACAACCGACGGAAAAAGAAATCTCAAAACTAATATTTACTTGCATCCAAGTTTGTTCTACAAACAATAATTACAACAAAGGAAATAACTTTCCCAACTCATAATCTGTAACAAGATGGTCCTCAATATCTTTTCCACGAACTTCTCGATGGTATTTTCTCCATTGAATCTTTTGATTCTCAACTAAACTAGTATGAATATGTTCTCCTAAAACTCCTCTAACTAGTCCACTAGTTTCCATCAATTCAGTTGCATCTCTTAAATTTCCAGGAAGAGAGTACACTCCTCTTGCTCTTCTATCCCCTTCTTCCATTTCATAAATATTCTCTTCAACAGGGAAAGGTAAATCATAATTATGGGCAATTCCTTCTAATCCTGCTGCCAACATTACTGCAAAGGATAAAGGAATATTACATGCAGGATCAGGAAATCGAGTTTCTATTCTTGACGCTTTTTCTTTTTCAGGTTTATACATAGGAACTCTTATAGCTGTACTTCTATTTCTTCTTGCCCAAGATAATTCAGTCGGCGCCTCATAACCCGGAACTAAACGTTGATAGGAATTAACCCATTGATTACTCACAGCAGCAATCTCAGAAGCATGCCTCAAAATTCCAGCAATATAATATTTAGCATCCTGCGATAAATGCAAGGAATCATTAATATCAAAAAACGCATTTTTATCTCCCTTAAACAAACTTTGATGGATATGCATCCCGCTTCCATTTTCTCCGTGAATTGGCTTTGGCAAAAAAGTTGCATATACTCCATGTTTCATTGCAACTTCTTTAACTAGTCGTCTGTAAGCCATCGCTTTTAGCGCCATATTAATAGCAGAATCATATTTCAAAGCAATTTCATGCTGCGAAGGAGCAACTTCATGATGACTCGCTTCAATCCCAATTCCCATCTTTTCACAGGCAAAGATAATATCTCTTCTGATTGGCTGCCCTTTATCATCAGCCAATCCGAAATATCCGCCTTTATCTAAAAGTTTTGCAGGAAGATTTTCCGGATTATTATCTTTAAACAAGAAAAACTCTAATTCAGGCCCAAGATAAAATTCATCAAAACCCATCTTTCTCATTTCTTCAAGTTGTCTTTCTAATACAAATAACGAATCTCCTTCAAATCTTGAACCATCTGGATTATAAATTTTACAAAACATACTAACACTTCTATCGGCATCTTGTTGTCTGTAAGGTAAAATTCTCAATGATGATTCAATTGGCCTTGCTATTAAATCGCTCTCCTGAATTCTAACAAAACCTTCAATAGAACTTCCGTCAAATCCGATACCTTCCTCGAGAGCTTCTTTCAAAACACCTTTAGGAATATTAACATTCCTTAATTGTCCAAGAACATTCGGAAACAGCAAATTAACAAAAGCCACATCATTATCTTTAACAAATTTCATCACATCGTCTGGAGTTTTTATAGAATCATAATCTAACTCAACCATATAAATCTCTGATAATCTTTATTTAAAATCATTTCTATTATCTAGAATATAATAGGATATTCATTTCTCTCTGGCGCTTACTTTCCTAAACTTGTTTTTCTGAGCAGGTTTTTGCTTTTTAATTTTTAAACTTCGCGAAGTAACAATCGCAATAAACAAAAACTCAAAGAGAAAAATATCATTTCTGTAAATCAAACTTATCACAGCCCCAATTAAACAAATAAAAATAATTAATTTAAACCATTTTTGTCCAGATTTCAATTCCTCTTTCGTCAGCTTCGCAAGATAATTGCCGATTGGGACCCCAAGAATTAAAATAACAACACCAATAATGATATTTAGTGTATCTCCCATATATACTTTAGTGAAATAAGGTTTATATATTTTATATTTCTCCTTTTCATATGACATTTAAAAACTTTTTAATTATTGCATCTAAAACTGACAAGGCAGGAATAAACATCACCACTTCTTTATCCCAATTTGAAACAGTGGAGCACAAATTCAGATTCCATTTAATTGAAGACGAAATTATTTATGATAAAAATTATGACAAAGAAAAATTAAATCAATTTGATTTCATAATTTTCGCATCAAAACATAAATCATCTGAACAACACAAGACGCTTTCAATCCACGCTCCTGGAAATTGGCTTAATACTCAACCTCAGCTTGGAGGCGAAGCCGGAAAGATTTCCATGACTTCTGCTGTTTTTATAAAACAAGCTTTTCAAAAATTAAAAAAGACTGCAAAGCAATATAATCTTAATGAATATGATGTTACATTAGAATGCACTCATCATGGTCCGCTGATTGAGAAACCCTGCATGTTTATTGAAATCGGTTCAACAGAAAATGAATGGAAAGACCGTCGTGCAGGATTTGTAATCGCAAAAACAATTTCAGATACAATTGATTCATTCAAAGAAAACCCTTACAACGAAATCGCAATAGGAATCGGCGGCCCGCATTACTGCCCAAATTTCAACAAAATCCAACTCCACTCAAACTTCGCGATAAGCCACGTCATTCCTCAATATGTTCTTCCATTAACAGAAGAAATGATTAAAGAATCTATATTAAAAACATCTGAAGAAGTTGATTTAGTTATTTTAGATTGGAAAGGGCTTGGCAATTCAGAATCACGAGACCAAGTTCTAAGCGTTTTAGATAAACTTCATATAAGGTATGAAAAGACATCAGATATTGAGAAAGGGGATTAATATGAATTTAATTCAAAGAGCAGATTTTGAATTTATGGCATTCTATTATTTGGCTGAAAGTTTGAAGATTAGAGATAGTGGTGATATTGAGTTATATTATAGAAAGATGTCTTATGCTAGGGGAATTTACGCATATTTTGGAAATAGTGAGTTGGTTGCAATGTGTAATAAATTTTTTGATAAGGGCATAGAAAGGGGCGAAATAACTGAAGAAGAATCTGATGAATTTAAATCACATGGACTTTAAAAGATATCATTTATTATTAATTTAAAAAGATTCAGAAGGGATTTTTTGGGTAAAGAATTAAGGAGGCAAGGACAATTATAAATCACTTCCCAAAACTCACTTTCAAAATCTCCTTAACACGTTTTCTGTAAATTAACAACGGAATTAAACTATTTAAAACCAAAATACCAAACGACAAATAAACATAATTATAATTCCCCTCGCTTATTCCTAAAGTTAGTAATCCGAGAAAAAAGAAATTAATGAAATTTCCAATCATTGTGGGAATAATAAATTTCCAAAATCTGGTTTTTGTTAAACCAGCAACAACATGTGCAAGCGTCGATGGAAAAAAGTAAAATGAATTCAATATCAGCAAAAAACCAAATGAATTCTCTTCCACCATATTTTTTACAACTCTTAATTTTTTCCCCTGAACACCGACATAATCTTCAACAAAATCTTTCCCTAAAAAAATTGTCAAATAATAAATAATTAATGCGCCGAGCACAATTCCAATAAAACTTAATATGATTGCCCATTGAAAAGAAAATAATAAAATTCCAGGTATTAATACTAAAGATATCGGCAATGTTGTTGCAGAAGCAAATGTCATCCATGCAAGATATATTATCACTGAAGGAAGATTATTCTCTAAATTACCTGCCGATAATTTTTGATCTAAACCTAGTTTATCCGCGAACAAAAATAATGACAAAGACGCAAGTATCATAATCACCAAGATGTAAAATTTGATTTTTTTGTAGTTTACCATATTACCTCTTTTTGAACGCCCACACCAGGAATCGAACCTGGGAGCCCCGAAGGGCCGAGATTAGCAATCTCGTGCAATACCATTATGCGATGTGGGCTTATCTTCGGTTCTTTTATCATATCGCATTCGCGTTAGCGAGACCGAAGGGACTATGCGATGTGGGCTGATTTCATAAATTATCAAGGCTTTTTAAGATTAATCATTTCTCGATATTGTGTGGTATCCGAAAATTAGTTCTCGCTCACGTTCGAAAATTTATTGCGACTTCAAAATCGGCTTCGCCAGATTTTTCCGTCGAGAAAAGATGATAACAACATATTTTAATTCTGGATTAACAATTTCTTAGCGGAGAGTCTTGACGAAGTCTGGCTCGGAGCCATTAATCTTTGCGAAGCAAGAAAATTTATCCATAAAAACAAGGTGGCAAATATCACCTGCGTGCACACATTTCTCACGACATAGACTTTCCAATCAACTCTGAAATAATCCGATTATCATAACCAACAAGTTCAACATAGGAATTTCCTTTAATTTTCTTGCCTTTTTTTGTTCCAGAAACATCACAAGCTCCTTCCCAATAACTCTTTGGTGTTGTAAGCACAGAACTAATTTCTTGGTTTTTAATAACTGGAACAATTTTCAATTTGATTTTCAATTTCGGAATTTCTAAAAGCCAACCAGAAGGATAAATAATTCCGGTTTCTGGACTTTTCCATATATCGGTATGGTTGACATTAACATCTTTTGGACCTAATTTAATAATATCACTTTTCTTATTTATATAAGAACCCCCGACCCTGTATTTTTCCAAACCTCTTCGGCTTCGCAGCATAAATAACATTATCTCTGTATTATCATCTAACATAATTCCAAACCAATCCCACCCCAACAAGTTGCCTTTTTCTGGAACATTTGATTTCTGATGATCAAACCAGCAAAAACCATCAACATCATAATTCTTATTTTTGTTTTTAATTTTTCCTTTTACTTCAGCCCTTGGAAACGTAACATAATATGTCCTATAATTAGGATACATAATTTTAAACCCCTTATCAAAATGCTTAATCAATTCTTTTTTAGGCGTAACCTCGAGATTAAAATTTTCAGACTTCAAATGAAACTTACCATCATAATCTAACTCTGCATCATTTAATTTTAATTTTAATTTTTTATAATTAATTTTATCCTTATGAATCATTCCAGTATCTTGATGAAAAGAAAATTTTTTCCCAGTCTTATCAGTAATTGAACTATGAAAAACCAAGAAAGGTTTTTTTCTTACAAATGACAAAGGAATAAATCCTAACCTGAAAATTTGAGGATGCATTTTAAAAATACAATATTCAAAACCAAATTTTTTATTTTCAGAATTTAAATGTCCTGTAAAATACCACCATTCCAATGGAATATTCTTTCCAGGCAATAAAATTTTATTATCAATCTTTTTCTTTTTTATCTCATCTAATTTTTTAGCTTTAGTAACTTCCAATAATTTATCATAAACCCCGCTTTCCATTCCCCTGATAAAATCAAAAATATAAGTCAATCTTTTTCGAAGAAAACTTTTCCTGAAAATTTTCAAATCTCTTTTCTTAACCTCTTTCATAATTATTTAAATTAGAATATCTATAAAAACTTATTCTCTTTCTATAATCTTATACTTTTTGTCAAATTTTTGTTGTTTACTTAAAGAGATTAATCCTTCTACAACCAACCCAACTCCAGCAATAAACCAAAACCAATCCGACGAAAAATCATAAAATCCAATAAGTTTAATTAAAGTTCCAATTGTCATGAGAACCCCCACTACAATAAATAGTTCATACCTTATCAGATTTTTGATTCTGTCTTTCATTTTATAAAAATAACTAAACAGTTAGATTTATAAGTATTTCCAAACCTATTTTTATATAGCAGCGTAGAGCAGTCTGGAGTGCTCGTCGGGCCCATAACCCGGAGGTCGTTGGTTCAAATCCAACCGCTGCTATTCAAATATTCTAAATGATT
>CAYXNP010000022.1:0-17303 GCA_964466575.1 Candidatus Woesearchaeota archaeon
TAAATATGGATAAGCCGATTAATTCACCGTTAGGAAATATTAATCGGATACCACATATTGAAAAACAAAACTAAACAAATTAATCCATAGGCCCATATTTCCAATCCCATCCCGGAGCGACAATACAATCATCTCTGCCTTCATCTCTGCCTATTTCTCCCATAATTTTATTTACATAACGTCGAGAATTAAATGGTCCTTCATATCTCAAATTAGGATTATCAACTTCAGATTCAGCTTGTTCGCTTAAATGCCTTTCAAAAAGATTGTGCAAACTTCTCTTGCTCGCTTCACTTGGTTTATGCCCTCTTACCACAATAAATAGATTATTTAAGAGTTAATAAAAATTTCTATATTCATTTCTTTCCATTCCTTGAAAAATAATTAACTACTTTTCTTGCAGGCCATGCCTCGACACTATCTGATTTAAATCCATCAGTCAAATGTTCAAAGATTAACTCTCTATAAATCATGTCGTATCTTCCCCTGGATGGAACAAATCCTCTTGATAATTCAACATATCCTATATCTTTTGCATTTCTAATTCTATCTAAGGCTTCTAATGAAAGAACTCTTTTAATAACACCCATTGTTTTACCAGATCTAGTATTTTTCTTACGCCTTTTTGATTTTCTATTAACTTGGTTAGGCGGCAAAAATTCCTTTTTCTCCAATCTATCATTTCTTCGCTTTCTTGACCTTGGTTGATCATATTCTGCATATAATTCACTATACCATGTTGGACTATATTTATCGAGATATCTTAACAAATGCCCGCTAAAACGAGAATATTCTCCACACTTATTTGGTTCTCTTAAACCCGGCACATTCTTCTTTGTTCTCAAATCTTCATACAAAAAACCAGCATGCTCTCTAAAATATTCTTGAATATCTTCAGGAAGCAAACTCAAAGGCATACTTGAATTCCAATCGACATCAACTCTTTCCTCAACTCTTTTTGACATAATCAATTTCATAAAAAAGACTATTTAAGAATTATTATAGTCAAAAACAATATAGCACAAATAACAAGCTGATCTAAAGATTATTAACCCAATTCAAAATTGAACAACAGATTATCATAAACGATTATCTCACAATATTTCATTAAGAATTTTTACATTCATCTCTTTTCCCACGAAAAACTTGACGAAGTCTGGTTGCAGGAAGTGTGAGCGATGTTCACAAGTGTCGCCTCAAAACCAAAGGCGAGTGGGCTTGCGAATTGAGAAACCCGCTGGTGGTTTTCATTGACGAAGCCAGTTTTGAGCCACGCTATAATTGAGCAGTTAGGCGAAGCAACTATTTCCTTCTAATCATATCAAAAAAACTCTTTTTCTCAAAAAAATTAATCTTTCCGCCGCCGTCAAGCATATCTTCAATCACAACTTTTAATAATCCAAAACCAGAAATAAAAACAGTGCAGGTATAAATTTCTTTTCCGTCGATTTCCTGCAACACCATAAGTATCTTTTGAATTTTGTTGTTGAAGTCTTTGTCTCTCATTTCAGATTCAATAATAGTTTCAATTTCAGAAAACTCTAAAGACGATTTTCCTCCGAGTTTAGGCGGATGTTTAACAAAATCCGGAATATATTTCTCGTCAACTTCATTAACCCCTGCTTTATTCAGGGGAATCAATTTCACTCCGTCCTCAAGTTTAAAACTCCACCAATCGCCGAATTTTTTATCACTCCCTTCGTCAATCGGAACAAAAAAATCTAGATGATACTCATTAGTTTTGCCTTTGCCTTCAATGTCTAAAGTAATAAAACACGACGTCAAATAAGATTTAGGATTTTCTTTTTTGAATTTCTTGAATTCTTCGCTTCCTTTGAGTTTCTCTATAAAGAATTGAATGTTCATAATTTTGAAAGAAGAAAGGAGTTTATAAAAATTATCAAAACAAAGACTCAACCATAAAATAATTATTCTTAACTTCCAATAACAGAATACTGTTGAATTGTTATCTCTAATGCTCTCTTCTCATGAGTTTTTATATCAAGTAATTTTTGCTGTCTTCTAAAGATATTTACATAATTTGAAGCAATCACTGATGCTGTTTCATCACTCATAGATGAATCACTACATAAGACTTGACCTCCATCTTTTTGTATCTGCAAAGGTATTTGATTTTCTTTTTGTATTCTTACAAATATAGTACCATGTTCTTTATCATAGAGTATGTATGCGGTTTCTTTTTTTTCATTATCTTCAATAGTCATACTAGGTACAATTCTTTCTTCTTCCATTGGACCACCAAGTCTTTTGCTAAAGAGACTCAGAAAAGGGCTTGTTGATGTTATAGAATATGTTTCCTGACTATTATAAATAACTTTTCTACTATCTCTTTCAACAGACAAAGTGAATACCCCATTTCCCAAATATTCAGCATCAACAGACTCATATTTCTTTTCTATTCCGAGTATCTGGTTTACAAATTCTCCTAAATTCATTTAATTATAATAAAAAAGAACTATTTAAAAATTATGGTATTAGATTTTCATTTCCTCTCACCAACTTTCTTAACTCTCACGATTCAAATATATTTTTTACATTATCATTCCGTCAAGCGAAAAAATCGTGACGAAGTCCGATTTTGAAGCCACTTCATAACTCAAGCAAATTCGTTAATTCATTAACGCCTCGGGTGGGTGGTTGGGGAGTCGGTGGTGGGATAACGAATTTGCAAGAGAAGAAAATTCTTCAAAAGCGAACGACTTTGGAGTGAGCGCTATTATTTTCTTTCTTTTATCTCTTCTTTAATCATCTCAACAAACTCATCAACTTTCATCGTCTTAAGTTTTTTATCTCCCCTAATTCTAACTGAAACTGTTCCGTCTTTTTCTTCTCTATCTCCGATAGTTAAAATATACGGAATCCTCATCAACTCTGCGTCTCTAACTTTTCCTCCAAGAGGCTCTGAGCGTAAATCACTTTCAGCCCTAATTCCTACTTCATTCAACTTTTTTGTGAACTTCTCGACAGCTTTTGTATTTCTGTCAGTAAAATTCAAAACCCTAACTTGAATCGGCGCAAGCCACGTCGGCAATCTCCCATTTGTGTGTTCAAGTAAAATTCCAATAAACCTCTCAACACTTCCCAAAATCGCACGATGAATCATCACTGGCCTTTTTCGTTTATTATCACTATCAATATATTCAATATCAAATCTCTCTGGCATAGAAAAATCAAGTTGTATTGTTCCAAGCTGCCAATTTCGATTCAAAGAATCTTTAATATGAAAATCAATCTTCGGCCCGTAAAACGCGCCGTCGCCTTTATTCAACTTAAAATTTATTTTATTTTTCTTAAGAACATTCTCCAGCGCATTTTCTGCTTTATCCCAAATCTTATCACTTCCAATTCTCTTTTCTGGCCGAGTTGACAATTCAACACTATACGAAAATCCAAATTTAGAATAAATCATATCCATCAGCTCAAGAATTTTCTTAACTTCACTTTCTATCTGTTTCTCCGAACAAAAAATATGCGCATCATCCTGTGTAAATTCTATAACTCTAAACAAACCAGCCAACACACCGCTCAATTCCTGACGATGAACAATTCCAAACTCTGCAACTCGCAGCGGCAATTCCTTATACGACTTCGGCTGATTTTTAAAAACCAAAAGTCCGCCAGGACAATTCATCGGCTTTGACGCAAACTCCCGATTCTCATAACTGCTCAAAAAAATATTCTCCTTATACTTTTGCCAATGTCCGGAAATCAACCAAAGCTTCTTATCAAGAATCTCCGGCGTCCGAATCTCTTTATAACTTTCCTTGCGCAATTCATTTCTCATAAAATTAATTAACTCATTATAAATAATCAAGCCAGAATCATGCCAAAATACCATTCCCGGAGCGGCCTCATTAAAAGAAAACAAATCCATTTCCATTCCAAGAATTCTATGGTCGTTTTGCTTCAACTTGCTTCTGTCAAGAGTTGACTTTCCTAATGAACGAAGTAAATTTTTCACATCAACCTCTTTTTCCTGATTAACTACTTCACTTCCTTTAGGGTGGGATTCAGATTTGGGTGGGACACTTCCAGTTTCTGAAAAATTCTTTCCAGCTCCAAAACTCCTCGACAACTCACTCAATGGATGCCCCTTAACTTTCAATTCAAATTCTTTATAATAACCAAACGGCGCTCTCTCAACATTTATTCCTTTAACTTTTTTCAATTCTTTTTCAGCGCCTTTAAATATTTCTTGAGCAATATCAGGCAGCGCCAAATCACTTGACAAATGCGCATAAGGATAAAGAACAATATTCGTTGCATTAACTTGCTTCGCAATATCTTTTACATTCTCGACATATTTCTTCAAGGTATCTTTAACATCATCGCCCTTCTCTACCGCAGTCAAAACAACCAGAACATCTTCAATTTTCTTTCCAAGCTTCTCAACCTCAGAAAGCTCTGCAATACTCTTCAAAGCTTTTTTCAACGGCTTAAATGAAATATAATCTGAATGTAATGTAAGGATTTTCATAAAAACATTAAGAAGAATGAGTTTTTAAAATTATCACATCTTATTTTGAAGTTAGGTTGCTGCGGAGCGTGTCTAATAATTCATTCAATATAAGATTATTTACCGACGCAATTTCATTAATTCACTAACTACTCGGGCGGGTGGTAGGGGAGTGGATGGTGGGACTATGAAATTGCGTCGGAATAAGTTATTAGAAAAAACTATTTTTAGACACGCTCGTTGCTACGCAACAATTATATTAAGTTAACTCAGTTTTAAAATTGAGCATCATTTCATTATAAACTTTACCAATAACAATATCTTAAGAATCTTTTCATCTTCACAATTCTTCCATCGCGAAGCATCCAAGCGAAGCAGGATGCGAAGCGTAAATAATAAGTGAGTGTTAGCGAACCTATTTCTTCCTCTCAAAAAACTCAATCTGCCTGAACCTTTTCATAACTTTTGTATACGAACCTTTTTCGACAAGAACTTTCTTCTTGTCTGAACTCAATAATCTAAAATCATATTTATTCATAGAATACTTCAAATTATCTTTTCCCTGATAATCTTTCCATCTCTTCTCGCTTTTAAGTTTATATTACAAAACCATCAGCTCTCCTAAACCTCATCTACAATCTTTCCAGAAATTGTTAATGGTAAATTGCTATTTGGTCTTGTATAAGAAACATCTATCTCACCATCAAATCTTTCTCCAATCTGACTGCTTAAATCACAATCAAGTGTATAAACTTTTTTCCCATTAGCATCCAAACTATCTGGCAGCGCGGGCGAAACAGCTGTTTGTGGAACACATCCCTCAACTGCAAAACCTGTTATTGTTACATCTTCTCCCCCATTATTCGCAATTTCTATCTGAACTCCTCCAGTAGCATCAACAACTCCAGCATAACAATTAAACGGCGCACCAAGAATACACTGGTTTTGAACCAAAGTACCTGGCCTAAAATATAAAGCTATAACAGCTATAACAATTATCGCTGCAAGAATTGCCCAGCCATAAGTCATCAAAAATTCCATCGCTGCCTGCGAGCGTTTTGACTTTAGACTCAGATTCCCATCAATAACTGAAGTCAGGACGGGAGTTGCTTTTCGAGAACAACTCTCTCTTCTCTTTTTCATATCAAAATTAAAACCAAGAACTATATAAATTTATCCTTAATCCTAGTATCTCCGATACTCATAAAGAATTATGACAAACCAAATACCATACACCTTATCCATTTTTAATCTGAAGAGTAAAATTCACTCCTCTACTCGCGCCCACGCTTTGTTATTAATGTTTAAAATTGTCAAAACATAAACGCTCGCTTAACACTCGTCGAATTATATTAATTATTAACAAAAATCTGCGAATATAATGAGCAGTTAATCTTTCTCTCTTGAAAATGACTAAAACTCATCGGAGATACTCAATCCAAATAAGAAAACAAATACAATATAAAAATAATAAAAATAAAAATAAAATTAAGATGCTTTTCCAGAAAGACTTCCTGTTGATTTTAAAGGTAATGTACTATCTGGCCTCGTGTATGTTATTTCAATATCTGCACTAACAGTATCACCAGAACCCCACCCAGTACAGCCACTAAAAGTTATTATCGCTGTTGAACCAGAAGGCACGTCAGTAGCAGGCACTGATGCAATAGTTGTACAAACACCAGTACTAGGTGTCTTAAAAGTTAATGATGCAGGTGTAGCAGCCAATGTCAAATCCTCTCCGCCATTATTTCTAACCTCAACTTGTATTTGAGTTGCAGCAACTGAAGTTCCAATACCATAAAAAGGAGCATTAACAACAACAGTATTTTGAACCAAAGAACTTGGTCTAAAATAAATTGCAATAACTGCAATCACAATAATCGCCGCAAGAATTGCCCAGCCATAAGTCATCAAAAACTCCATAGCCGCTTGCGAGCGTTTTGACTTCGTGAGTTGCATCTCTTTATCCCTAACACAAGTCAGAGCGCGAGTTCCTCTTTTTTCTCTTTTCATTCTTACCTCCTTTTCAACTTCTATATATTTAATAATATATATTCGATAAATGACTATTTAAAACTTACGATGAAAATATTTTTTGTGCTTAACCGTAATTATGTTACCATGACAACAATTGAAATAAACGACATTTTTTAATTTGTTTTATCGATAGTGAGAATTTAACTTCAGTTTTAAAACTTGAAAATATTATCTTGTGGCTCCTTATAGGTAGTTTATTTGCATTACTCAATCATTCTTATAACATAAATTTTACCGACGATGAATTGGATTATCATTACAAAGATACAAAAGTAACATTAACTCGGTTTAGTAGAATAAAAATATTTTTGTGTAAGCAACTGACATATGTCGAAGGGCAACCGGAAATTACCTCTCGCTCACGCTCGAAGATTTATTGCGACTTCAAAATCGGCTTCGCCAGATTCTTCCGTCGAGAAAAATGATAACAACATCTAATCTAAGGGAAAAGTGTGTGAGAGAAAACCGCAGGTTGTCTTCATTTTGGATTAACAATTTCTTAGCGGAGACGAGCGATTTCACGTTTGGGTTCCTCGCGCGATGGTGGTGGAGTGGGGTCGCGAGCAGTGACGAAGTCTGACCGAGCGTTTACGCCTTGAACTAATATGGGAAACTGATGACAAGGCGTGGGCGTGAGTAGAGTGTTTTGACTTTGACTAATTTGAATTATCAATAGCAAAGTCAAGACGCAAGTAGAAGCCATTAATTTTTGCGAAACAGCCAAATTTTATTTCCTAAACCATTCAATAAATTTCTCAAACAAACTTTTTTCCTCGATTTCTTCTTGAGAAGGAGATAATAAAACATAACCATCATATAAACTTTTAATTTCCGCAGACGTCAATCTTTCATCATAAATTCTAACTTCATCAATCACACCATGATAATAATAACCTGCATTATGAAGCTTGCCAATAGTTGTATTCGCAGATGTTGTAGACAAAGCTCCTGATTTTACAATTGAAGAATCTGGAATCCCATTAACATACAATGATAAATTTCCATTCGTAAAAGACAAAGCTACATGAATCCAATTTCCATAAACAATAGGTGAAGAACTGAAAACATAAGGGCTTGCTCCACTTGTTCTTGCTCCACCCTTCAACTTATTTTGATTATCTAATTGAATTGAAAATGGATAAACATACTGTCCTCTTGAAATTATTGAATCAATAGCTTCGCCTTCTTGTGATGTAGGATTAATCCAAACAGCAATTGTAAACTCATTATTACTTAAAATATTAAAAGAACTTGTTCCTAAATCAATATAATCATCAACACCGTCATAACTATAAGCTCCGCCGCTTCTCCCACTAGATGTCCATGTTGCACCGAATAAAGCTCCATTATTACTTCCAATATCATCACTAATAATTCCTGTCCCGCTTTCATCGACGTCAAAAGAATAATACGCGACAGGAATCGAACCGCTTGGAGCACAAATCGCATCTCCTCCAATACAATCATTATCTAAACCATCTCCGCAAATTTCAGTTGCTCCTGGATTCACATTAATATTAGTATCATCGCAATCTGCAATCCCGCATCCAGCTAAAGAAACATTATATTTATCATCGTCGCTGTCTGTGCAAGCTGGAACACTGCTGCAGCCGCTTGTTACAATTTTACATTCATTTGCACCACCGCTTGGATTGCAAATTAAATTTCCTGTTCCCAAATCTAAACTCTCACATGTTTCACTGCCATAATCACTTCCATCGCATTCCTCCAAACCTTCTCTCACCCCATTTCCGCAGCCTGTACAAGCCGACAAATTAAAATTACATTTATTTATTAAATTTGAACCAATACATGATAATGTTCCTGCTCCATAACCTAATGAATCGCATGTCTCATCATCCAAATCAGTTCCGTCGCATTTCTCTGTTCCTTCTTGAATATTGTTGCCGCAAACTGATTGCAAACTGCAGGAAGAAATATCTAATTTACATCCTTCACTTTCCTCGCTGTTTAAAGGATAACAACTCAACAAACCTGTTCCCAAACCTAAAGTCTGACAAGTTTCTCCTCCTTGATCATTTCCATCACATTCCTCCAAACCTTCTCTCACGCCATTGCCGCAATTTTGTTGAGAACAAATACTCGGCTGTCCATAACATCCCCAATTCTCCTCAACTTCGCACATATTTGAACAGCCATCCCCGCTATTAATATTCCCATCATCACAAAACTCCCCACCATTTGGTTGAATCAATCCATTGCCACAATCAAATTCATTATCTAATTTAAAGACAGGCAAAATACTTACTTTCTTAATATCATTTAAAAAATTTCCAATGCTAATATTTATTTCTTTTGTTTCATTATCTGCAAAATCAATATATTGGAGATGAGTATAATTCTGAGACGAGTTTTGAATATTATAATTTATTCCAATAACTTCTCTTGAAGTTGGATTTTTCTTAACTTCAAATTTTAAAAATTCTCCATCAAACTTAACAGAACGCGAAACAACTTCGAATGATTGCGTCAAACTTTCAAGCTCTATTCGATATAAATTACCAGAACCCTTAAACAAAAAAAAGTAAATTAAAAAAACAATTAATAAAATAAAAAATATAAACACTCCAACAATAAACCACGTTACAAACATAGGATATTTTCTCTCCTCATAAGTAATTGGCGCCACCTCTGTCATTATCTAAATATAATTTTCAAACTTATAAACTTAATTGAAATGAAAATATTTCTTTCTCATTTTAAAATTCATAAGCACCCCTATCCCAAGTTCCATCTGAACCCCTTGAAGTTCCATCTAAATCTGTATTATATGGAGAAGGGAAAGTAACTGTTACAGGATTTGTAGCAAGTGTTAAATGTAAATCTACAGCAGAAGGATTAACAGAATTGGCAAATACAAATGGATTTACTGGAGCCGGTATAACCTGTCCATCAGTTCCAAAAGGATAAGCATATCTTGAATCAAAACAAAATGCGTTTCCTGAATGAGCATTAGGATTTGCGATACCTGTCGCGTAAGCAACTCTTCCGGTTGATAAATTCATAAAATCATCAAGATTACAGAACAAATTATTTTCAATATCAACACTTATTGTACTAATTGCAATTGCAGTTCTAACAAAGGCAAAAGTATTGCCTCTTACTATCATTCCTTCAATTGAACCATTAGTTCCATCTCCTCCAAACCTATCACTATTCTCATAAATAGCATATTTTATATTATACCAAGCATTGTTATAAATTTCTGGCTTTCCTAAAATTCCGGCTCCTCTTCCCGCAAAACTTAAACTATCTCCGTTATTCAAAGCATCTCCATCTCCATCATCCCTGTAAAATTTGTTATTTCTTAGAACTATATTATCTATTTCTCCAAAATATGCAACATCTTCTCCATGTTGAGTGCAACCTGCTGGGGGATTATTATTACCTATAAAATCTGAATTTTGTATTAATATTCCGTTGTGATTTTCTAATCTTACAGCTATTATAAAATCGTGTATATACATCTTATCTAAAACTAAATTATCTGCCCTGCCATCCCCTCCAACCGCCAATGCCCTTCCAGTATTGCATAAATCAATTGGACCTGCAAGTTCTACATTTCTTATTGTTGTATCTGTTGATGAGCCGACATTGATTACTTGACCTGTATATATTGTTTGTCCTTTCGTTATTTTAATTCCACCCCATTCAGCTCCATCCAATGTCACATAATTATCTCCTACTAAACTTATTTCATTGAATAATGCTACATTCGCATAAGATGCCTGCCATCCAGGTACTCCTGCAGTTTCCGAAGCTGTTGCTTTTTTTATTATAACATCTTGTGCAGGTGTTCCATCAATATTAACATCTAAAATTGTTGCACCATAATCTCCTCCAGCCAAATAAACAATATCTCCAGGTTGAACACTTGCCCAATTAATAGTTGCTATACTCCATGAATTACTCCAATCACTACCATTTTGATTTCCATTCCCTATTGTAGTTATATAATGTCCATTTAATGGAACTCCTCCAGTACAATCTCCAGGACATGATGTAATCTCTCCACTTTCACAAATTGCATTACCACAATTATTTTCATCATCATCGCTTGGAGAAGAACAACCTGCATCACCCATATCAATGAAAGTATCTCCATCGTTGTCAATTAAATCATTACATTGAACAGAACAAACTGCATCTCCTCCAACACAATCTTCATCAATTCCATTTCCACAAATCTCCGTCGCTCCGGGATTTACATTAATATTAGTATCGTCGCAATCTGCAATCCCACATCCTAATGCAGTCACATTATATTTATCTCCGTCGCTGTCTGTGCATACCGCCCCGCCAACATCATCACCCAAAACAGTGCCGGCAATTGTTCCTGGTGACGTCAATGCTAATCCGCTTCCAATCTTTATATATGTAATCGTTATATCACCTTGAAATTTATCCCCTGATTCTAATATACAATCAATTACGAATGTCGTTAAACTTTGATCAGCTATAAGTAACCCGCCTGGATAAATAATGGGATTTGGTGTATATGTACCGCATCCATCAACCTCAACCATTTGAACTTTCAAAGACTGCCCTGCACCATTTTTCACTTCCAAAGTAATTCCATTTGTGGAAACAACCCCAGCATAACAATTAAACGGCGCACTAAGAATACACTGGTTCTGCACTAAATTACCTGGCCTAAAATATATTGCAAGAACAGCTATAACAATTATCGCTGCAAGAATTGCCCAGCCATAAGTCATCAAAAATTCCATCGCTGCTTGCGAACGTTTTTGTGATAAGGGTGTAAGCAGGGGTTGATGGGCAAAATCGCGAGTAGAGCGTTTTGACTTTAGACCCATATTCCCATCAATAACTGAAGTCAGGACGGAAGTAGAACGCTTTGACTTCGCTAACATACTCATCTCACTAACAACCGAAGTCGGGGCGCGAATTCCCTTATTGGAATGTTCACGTCTTTTTTCTAATCTCATTTTTATCTCTTTTATTAGTTAAATTTATTAGTAAAATAACTATTTAAAACTTTTATTCAAATTGATTGAGAAAGATTGGCGCTAAAATGCTATAATCACCTACATTAATTATCTGCCTCTAATTTCTTCTTTTTTCTTTTTGTTCTTTTTCAAAGATAAAATTTCTTTTTCGTAGTAATTCACTAATTCTTCTTGACCGAGTTCAACAGCTTTTTCTTTTCTTTTTTCGTGAATTTGAATCTGCTTCTCCAAAGAATCAATTCCTTTCTCTAGGCGTTTATTTCTTTTTGCCATTTTATTTTAACTTGTTGAGCAATTTCTCTATTTCTTTTTCTAATAAGTTTAAAAGCTGTTTCAAATCATTTGTTTTTGTTTCCGGTGTTTTTGAGTTTGTTTTTACTGCTTTATATGAAAGATAAACTGATTTTAAATTAATATTGGGCAGATCATTTTTAATCCATTCTCTGAACTCTTTGTTGCTGCAAGTTTTCTCACTTAAAAGATGATTAATTATAAAGATTCCTCTTAGTCTCAAGATTATAGAATAAGGCACTCCTTCATTTGTATTTTTTTCTTTCTCTGATTCCAAAATATCTTTATTTATTTTTATTAATTTTTGAGTGTCTTTTAAAAATTCGGCAAAATCTCTCAGCTTTGGCTTATATTTGTTTCTTAATTCTTCCAATAATGAAGAGTTTATTATTGGCTTCGCTTCTGAAAGAATTGAATAAATAAGAATAGGATTAAGTTTGATTGCTTTTTCTATTTCATTTTCATTTATGGAGATTATCTCAAAGCTTTTCGATTTTATTTTAATTTTTTTTGAGGTTATTATGAATAAGTCGATATCTGAATCTTTTTCGTGCTCGTTTCTTGCTCTTGAGCCGTAAAGATAAACTCCCTTGATATTCTCAAAGTGAGGAGAGATTATTGACAGGATTTTGTCGTTGAGAGATTGTTTTGGCTTTGTAATGTATACTATTTCATGAAGCCATTCCCTCGGAACGAAAATATGAGCGCCGTTGCCAATACTCATGACTTTTCTTGATATTTGCTCTTCCATGTATATACATAGTATATATAGTTATTTAAAGATTGTGGTTGAAGAAATTGAAGAGTTTTTGAGAGAGAAAAATATATAAATTAATTATCTGTCTTGTATTATGGAAAAAAGAGGGCAAGTTACAATTTTTATAATTGTTGCTGTTTTGATTGTAACTGGAGTAATTTTATTTCTTATTTATAGGGATAATTATTTTAATTATCAAGGTGTAAATCCTCAAGTTGCTCCTGTTTATGATTTTGTGACAAGTTGTTTAGAAAATACTGGAGAAAATGCTTTGGTTGATGTTGGAGAAAATGGCGGTTATGTTTTTACTGACGATGAAAGTTTTGTTGGCAATGCTCCTTATTATTTGATTGACGGAACTGAACAAATACCTTCTGTTGATATCGTGGAATCTCAAATTTCATTTATTGTGAATCAGGAATTATCTTATTGTATTCTTAATTTTAAAGATTTTAAAGATCAATATGAGAATATAACTTCAAGATTGGATAATGTTGAAACTATTATAGAAGATGAAAGAGTTGAATTGAAATTAACTTATCCCATTAGTGTAACTAAATCTCAAACATCTTACGAGATTAAGGATTTTTCTTCGGAGATTAAATTAAGAATTACTGATTATCTTAAGATTTCTGAAGAGATTGTTTCAGAACAACAAAATAATAATGAAATTTGCATTAGTTGTTTATATGAACTTGGAGAAGAATATGGTGTAAATATAGAATTGATTGATTATGGCGATTCTACAATATTCACCATCACCGATGAGAATTATAAGTTAAATGATGAGTCTTATGAGTGGAGGTTTGCGATAAAATGAAAAGAAGTTTTTTATTATTGTTTGTTTTATTTTTAATTTTTCAATTGTCAATTATTTCTGCAGAGGTTTTTGCAACAATAGAAGAAGGAGGATTAACTATAGTTGAACCTGAATCTGCACTATTGGTTAATAATATTGTTTGTGGTGCTGAACCACTTTCATGTTCTGAGGGAAAAATTGTTTCTGTTGTTCAAGGAAAAACTCTTAATGATTTAGCTAAGATTAGTCCAGAATCAGCAAGAGCGATATTAATTAATAATAAAGTTGAGGAATATTTAGATTCGGGTGCTAAGTTAGAAAATGATTTACAATTAGATGAAGAGGGAAATATTATTTCAGGAAGTATTCAATTCTTTGACAAGGAAGTAAAGTTTAATGATTTGATAAAAGAAATAGAAGGAGATATCTTTGGAAAGAATGTTAAGTTTGTTGGAGAAGAAGAAAGTAGTTTAATTAATTTTAATCAAGGAGAAGGATATGCAGTGATTAAGGGGGATAGATTTGAGAATATTAAACCCGGCGATTCTGATGCATATTTGAAACTTAACAGGGATGGAAATATTATAGAAGCTGATTTGACAGCAAGTGATGACACCTCTTTCATTTTTGACAACAGAAAGATTGATATTAAAAAAGGAACAAGGGTGATTTATAATAAAGGAGTATTAAATGTTTGGGGAAAAAGTGGCGAGGCATTGAAGTTATCTGAGAAGATTACTGATGGAGATAAATTTTCTTTTTTGAATGAAAAAGAAATAACTCTTGGAGAAAATTTAGGCAATAGAATATTAATAGAAGGAAATAAAGTAAAAGGGCTTAATTTTAAGATAGATGATTTGGAAGTCAAGAGTGTTGATTGGTTGTCGAAAGAAGATATTTCTCCACCGCCTTTTGGGGAGGTAAGTATTGTTGATGAAGGATTTTTATTAGGAAAAAATACAATTGGTGTTAAGAAGGGTTTATCATTTTCAACCGGGAGAAATTTGCTTATTACTGAATCTTCTGGAAATTTAGATAATTATGAAGATTGGGTTGTTCTTGGAGAGAATAAATTAAAAGCGGAAGGAAGTGATTTTGAAATATCCTTTCTTGAGGGAAATCCTTATGCAAAAGTTGATGAATACGATAATTTTCAAATAAGGGCTAAAAAAAATTTTTCACTTGAGTTAGAAAATAGAGATTCATCTAATAAAATTCCAAAAATGATTGTGGGCGGAGATTTTATTTTAGATGAAGATAATAAAGCATTTTATACTCAAAATAGAGAAGTTTTAATTAAAAAAAGTGCGATTCTTGGGTCTGGAGCAAAAGATATTGCAGATACTTCTACGAGTCCTGTTGAATTATTGGTAAAAGATTCTACTTCAGAAAATGGATATAGGGACGAAAGTTATATTATTTCAAATTTCAAGGGAATAGCGACGGTTCCATATGGCGAACAAACTGGAATTTCGGATGAAAGATATGCTCAATCAATTTATAAGAAAAAAGCTTCTACCGACTTGCGCTATAATTATCCTACTATTGAAGAATTTGAAAGAATAACTGGAAAAAAACTTTCTTTTAAAGGGAGGGAGATTAAAAATCCAGAAGTAATAAGAACCTTGATTGATGTTTATGAACAAAATCCGGATATGGCTTATGAGGGAACTATTTCTGTCAAGATAATTGGAAAAGAAGAGGACACGAAAAGTTTTGGAGCAGGATTTTATGATCCTTTATCAAAGGAGTTATATATTACAACTAATGAACATTACAACTTAGAACAATACGAGAGTATTATCCATGAGGCAGGTCATGGAATTCATTATCAACTTAATCAGGATTCGTTTATAAAAAAAGGGGATCAATCGGGATTTATTGATGGTCCTTGGGTCAAGTCAATGTCTAAACCATATAAAGATATTGATTATGTGCAGATGTCCCTAATGGGTAATACTATTGGATGGGACTATACAAATAAAGATATTTTAAACTACAAAAATTATTTAGAAAATAAAGGATTGTATAAAAACATTAACTTTCCATATGGAGGATTTATTCGGCCATATGGATCTAGTAATATTCAAGAAGATATAGCTACCTTTAGAGAAAAGGTTGTTGGCGATCCAGGATTTTTTCAACGATATGAATTAATTGACGAAAATTCTCAATTTTATAATCCGACTTATAAAACCAAAATAGATTTACTCTTAGAGTATGGTTTTATTACTCAAGATGAATATAATGCCGTTTTTAATCCTCAAGAATATTTGAAACAATAATTTATCATCTTCCTTTCAATTCTTTTTCTGCGAGTTTGCCAGAAGTTTTGATTGCTTTTTTTGACCTTGATAATCTTTCTTTTTCAGATTCTTTTTTCATTTTTTCAATTTCTACTCCAACTAACTTTCCGAGTTTTTGCATTATAATTATTACAATTATTGCGAGAACTGCGCTGAGCCAGAAAATTCATGTGTTGTTTACTGCTGTTGAGATAATGTCGACGGCGTTTTTTATAATTCCAGTTGTTCCTATTATTGAAACTACGACGGCAGACGCTAGAATTCCTAAGAAATTATTGTTTGTTATTTCATCCATTGGATAAATTAGGAATAAAAATAGTGCGAGCCAAATTGCAATTGCGAAAATAAAACTCCACGACAAAGAATATTCAACTCCGAGAATTAATGTGACATCCTCCGACGCCATAAAGGGTTGCTCACTTTGTTCGCAACTTTTTGCTTCGCAAAAAGCGCGACTTCCCAATGTCGTTTTTAATCCTCCATAATCCAAACAGTTCCATGATGTTCGTCTTGTCGTCGAACATATTCATTAACAACTTCTATTTAAACAAATCCCAACGAAGCTGCAAATTTTCCTCTTGCCCATAAATGACCTTTTGGATATCTCAACCTTGCTTTTGGATGATGCTCAAAAAACAATTTTGATGAAATTCCTTTCAACAATTGCAATGCCTTAGACGGAGACATTGTAAATGGAACCTCTGCTGTTCCTTGAACATGTTCTGGTGTACATTTAATTCGATCCACTTTATTCCGTGCAGCGAAGCTGCACGTCTTATACAAGCCTCAACTAACTTTTTGTATTTCCATTTCCGAAACATTTTGTACCTATATTTCGGACACCACTCCAGCTCCAACATAAAAACACCGATGCTGTAGCTGTTTCTTTTGTATTTATCTGCGTATCTTTCATAACTCTCGCTAATTACAATTTGTTTTTCCATTTTTTCTCCATAACATTCGCCAAGCGAATGCAAATATTTATTTAGTTTTAGAAAGTTCCAACTATGGTTGTTCTTTCAGTCGGCAAGAAACCTGCCGACATTTTTTATAATCATCCAAGAAATAAATATTTAGCTAAGATATGAAAACCGCATCTTGAAAGATGCAGATTTCTTTGCAATTAAAATGAATAGTAAGGGTGAAATTGTTCGCGATTTCATAATCCCACCGCCGTCTCCCCTACCGCCCACCCGAGGCGACATTGAATAAATGAAATCACTTTTAATTTTATTAATACAACTCTTTTCATAATAGAATTAATTAGATGATGTTTTTAAGTTTGTTGGAATTAAATTACTTTAATCATCTAAACAATCTTCTCATTTTATTCCTTTCTATAGGCTTTTGCCTCAAGTCTTTGATATGCATCTTCTCTTTCAGCTTCCCTATATTGTAAATCTCTAACGTTTTTTTCGACCATAGTATTAAGTGTTTCATGATATAATAATCTTCTAAAGAACCCTAAGAATAAAAATCCGAAGATGTTCACTCTAAACCATTTACATTTATTATTTCAACCCAAAAAATTCTCTTACTCTATCAAAAAAACTTTTTTCAGCCGGCGGAGAAAGCGGCGGAGCTCCATTATGTGAACTACCCACAGACTAAAGTCAGGGGCGTCCACGTGCTAACTCAAAAT
>CAYXNP010000023.1:0-13292 GCA_964466575.1 Candidatus Woesearchaeota archaeon
CAATAGCGGACGAGTGAGGATTTCCTATCCGACGCCAAATCCAACCGCTGCTATTCAAATATTCTAAATGATTAATGGATTTGAACCGAAGGTTTCGTTCGATTCAAACATTCAATAGCGGACGAGTGAGGATTTCCTATCCGACGCCAAATCCAACCGCTGCTATTCAAATATTCTAAATGATTAATGGATTTGAACCGAAGGTTTCGTTCGATTCAAACATTCAATAGCGGACGAGTGAGGATTTCCTATCCGACGCCAAATCCAACCGCTGCTATTATTTTTAATCAATTAACTTTAAAAACAACCTTGAGTTTTTTAATATATGGAAACACTAATTCTTGGAATTGATGAAGCAGGAAGAGGCCCAGTAATAGGTCCATTAGTCGTAGCTGGATGTTTAGTAACAGGCGAAGTTGAAAAACAATTAAAAAATATTGGAGTAAAAGATTCAAAAGACCTTACACAAAAACGACGAGAATTTCTTGCAGAAAAAATTAAAGAGTTGGCTGAAACTTTTGAGATTGAAATCGCGCTTCCAAATGAAATAGATGATAAGATTGGAAGTGGAAACTTAAATGAATTAGAAGCCAAAAAAATCGCTTCAATCATAAATAAAATAAACAAAGGATTTGGAAAAATAAAAGTCGTTGTAGACTGTCCGTCGGTAAATATAGGAAAATGGACAGATTATTTAAAAACAAAAATAAATAATTTATCTAATTTGGAAATCGTCTGCGAACACAAGGCAGATAAAAATCACGTCGCAGTTTCAGCTGCTTCAATAATTGCTAAAACAATTAGGGAAATAGAAATGTCAAAACTTCGAGAAAAATATGGAAATGAAATTGGGAGCGGTTATTCCTCGGATCCAAATACATGCAAGTTTTTAGAAAAATATTCCCAAAAACACGAACATGCCGGCATATTCAGAAAAACCTGGCAAACCTGGAAAGAACTATGCAACAAAAAAGAACAGAGGAAGTTGGAGATATAAAATATAAATTCTTTTAAACAAGATGTATTATTTTCTAAGATGAAGATATTATTAATTTCATTAATTAAAGATTTTTTAAGAGCAGACAAACCAAATAAACCAAAAGGCACTATTTTTCTTAGATTCCCTTCTTTGGCATTGGCTAATATTGCTGCACTTACTCCTAAAGAAGACGAAATACAAATTATCGATGAACAAATTTCTCCAATTGACTATAACATAGACGTGGATTTAATTGCAATTTCTGTTAACACATCAGTTTCTCTCAGGGCTTATGAAATCGCAGACAATTTTAGAAAAAAAGGAATTAAAGTTGTTCTTGGTGGATTACATCCAAGCTTAATGCCGGACGAATCCTTAAAATATGCAGATTCTGTCATTATTGGCGACGCGGATAATTCATGGCCGCAATTATTAATTGATTTTAAAAAAAATAAACTAAAAAGAACTTATGTCAGTAATCAGGAAAATGAATTGAGATTACCAACGCCAAAATGGGAAATTTTTAAAGGAATGGGTTACATAAACACAAATTTTGTTGAAGCAACTCGCGGCTGTTCTCATAACTGCAAATTTTGTTCAACTTTGCCTTTTTATAATCACAAACATAGAACCAGGCCAATTAAAGATATTATAATGGACATTAAAAAAGTAGAATCTTTCCCAAAAAAATTTATCTTTTTTGTAGACGACAATATTATTTGTGATAGAAAATACGCTAAAGAATTATTCAAAGCTTTAATCCCATTAAAAATATATTGGATTAGTCAAGCGACTGCAGATATTGGAGAAGACGAAGAACTCATAAAATTAGCTACAGAAAGTGGTTGTTTTGGTTTGTTTTTAGGATTTGATTCAATTTCAAAATTAAGTTTAAATGAAGTTAATAAAAAACATAATCATCTTGAACAATATAAAAAAACCGTTGATTTACTTCACAAATATGGGATAGGTATTGAAGCAGGATTCATGTTCGGATTTGATCATGATACAAAAGATATTTTTAATGAAACCCTTGAATTTCTAAACCAAGCCAAAATAGAATCCTTTCTCGCAATGTACTTAACACCAATACCTGGAACAAAGATGTATAATGAATTTAAGAAACAAAAGAGATTAATAATAAATGATTATTCAGAATATGATTTTAGGCATGTTGTAATTAAACCAAAAAATATGACTTCAAAAGAATTATACGAGGGAGTTAGTTGGATATCAAAAGAATTTAATTCTAAAAAATTAATGTATAAAAGAATTTTTTGGAAGCTCGGACAATTTCTAAAAAGACCTTCAATGAGAAGTCTTCTGGGCGTTGTTGGAAATTTAGCTATTAATTTGGCTTTTAGAAATAGGATAAAAAATCTATCAAAAGATAAAACTTTCCCGAGTCTTATGCAAACATTTAAATAATAAAATAACATTCTGTTTTTATGAGAGGGGGAAAAGATAGTTTCTTTAGAGCACTTTTTTTAATCGCTGCAATTTACGATTTAATATTGGGGGTTTTATTTTTCTTCTTTTACAAACCAATATTTTCTTATTTTGATATTTCCCTTCCTGTTTATCCAATGTATTTGCAAATGGCTGCTGCCTTTGTTTTTGCTATGGGTGTTGGTTATTACTTTGTTTATTTGAATCTTTACAGAAATATTGATTTAGTGAAATTAGGAATTGTATATAAAATTGTATACGCTGGATTAACCAGTTATTTTTATTTTACTGACCTTGCAAACATAGTTTTCTTCTGGTTTGCAATTATTGATGTAATCTTTTTAGTTGCTTTTGTTTGGTTTCTTAAGTATGCTAAAAAAGACGGAAGATATTTGAAATGGAAATAGATATTGGAAAAAAGAATATTTCTTTTGGATGGATTTGGATTCTTTGCGGAATAATTCTCGGAGCAATTATGGGAATGTGGTCGTTTAATGGCCCATTTCCTTCCCCTGTTGGAGATTACACATCACTTCCAAGAAGAATGTTAAGACTTTCACATATTGCTTTTATTGCTTTAGCAATCATAAATATTTTATATGGTTATGAAATAGACAAAATTAAAGCAAATAGAAAACTAAAAAGGTTTGGTTCCAATTTTATGATATACGGAGCAATTTTAATGCCGTTGTTATTACTTATCGCAGTTTTTATTGAACCATTTAAATATTTAACAATTATTCCAGCACTTTTTATAATAATTTCACTTCTTATTATTGTAATTGGAAGATAAATCTACACCAATCTTTAAAAACACTCATAACTTTTTCTAGAAATGGCGATACTAAAAAAATTGGTGATGCATGGTTTCAAATCGTTTCCACGCAAAACAGAGATACCTTTTGACAACGGAATAAATGTTATTCTTGGCCCAAATGGTTCAGGAAAATCAAACATTTCAGACGCGTTGTGTTTTGTTCTTGGAAGACTAAGTATAAAATCAATTCGTGCAAAAAAAGCAGCCAATTTAATTTTTATGGGAACAAAAGCTGCGTCCCCTTCAAAAGAAGCAATAGTAGAAATAGTATTTTCAAACGACGACAAAACTTTTACAATAGATTCAAGTGAAGTTTCAATTAAAAGGATAGTAAGAAAAAATGGCCAAAGCATTTACAAAATCAACAACGAAACAAAAACACGGCAAGAAGTCTTAACTTTATTAGCTCAAGCAGGAATCGACCCACACGGCTTTAACATAATTCTCCAAGGTGAAATTCAAAATTTTGTTAGAATGAAACCAGACGAACGGCGCGGAATCATAGAAGAAGTTTCAGGCATAGCAATCTACGAATCGCGAAAAGAAAAATCTTTAAAAGAATTAAACAAAACAGAAGAAAGACTAAAAGAAGTTGCGGCGATTCTTATAGAAAGAACATCTTATTTGAATAATCTTGAAAGAGAAAGACAGGAAGCATTGCGTTTTAAGAAATTAGAAAGCAGCGTCAAAATTTTCAAGGCATCAATAATAAGCAGCGACATTTCAAAAAAGAAAAAAGAAGTTGATTTATTACAGCAAGAAATTACAAAGCTTGTTGGACAAATTGAAAAAATAAAAATCACTTTAACAAAAACACAATCAGAAATAGAGAACTCAAGATTAAAAGTAGCTTCTATCAATTCAAAAATTGAAAAGTCATCTGGAATAGAACAAGAAATGCTCAACCGTGAAATTGCAGACATAAGAGCAGAGCTCGCTGGATTAAATGTAAAAATTGAAAATTACGAATCTAAAATTTCTCAAATAGAAAAACAAAAACAAGACCTTGAAGATAAAACTATTGAACATGAACAAACGCTCCTGGATTTAAGAAAAGAAGCGCCATTGGCTAAAAAAGAATTGGATCTTGAAAAAAAGAAAAAAGAATTCGAGCAGCTAGAAGACCAAAGAAAAAAATTCTACATGATTAAATCAGAATTAAAATCAAACAAAGAGCGTCTTCGGGAGAAAGAGCAGTCACTTCAGGACACTAAAAACGAATCAGAATTAAGCCTTCGGCAAATCGATTCAATGATTTCTGAACTCTTTGACAAAAAGACAACTAAAGAAAAATTAATCTCATTAAAAAAAACACTTTCTGAAAAACGCGAAATTCTGGACAAATTAAACATTAGAGAAAGAGAAATAGAAAAAGAAAATTATAATTCAGAACATGAAATCGCTAACCTTCAAAAACTCACAAAAGACATTTCAAAAATTGACACTTGCCCATTATGCAAAAGCAAAATAACCTCTGAACACATTTCTTCAATTAAAAACGAAACCTCGCCAAAAATAAAAGACTTAGGAATATTAATATCTAAACACGATAAAGAACTCAACGAACTTTATACAAAACGTGATTTATTAAAAGAAGACGTTGCAAAAATCTCCTCGGAAATATCAAAACGAGAATCTGACTTAAATAGGTTATTAATAATAAACGAAAAAAATGAAAGGATAAAAACCCTTCAAGAATCAATTGATAAAAAAATTGTTGAAATTAATTCACTTAGAAAACGACAATCTAATTTAGAAAAATCTTTTGACGATTATTCAAATATTGAAAACAAATACGAAACAGTGAGGGCAGAACTTCAGGAAATCTCATTAAGAAGCGAAGAAACAATTGATTCAGAAATGTCTTACAAACAAAGAGAACTGGAAAGAATGAAATCAAACTTAAAACAATTGTCTTCCGACGAATCTGATTTTAATGAAGAATTAGAATCATTAAAGCAAGAATCAGATGAAAAACAATCTTCTTTAGATGAAAAAAACGACAGAGAACAGGACCTAATACAACGAAATCAAAAACTTATTTCTGAACGTGATTCAATTCAAAAGGAAATTCGCGAAAATGAAACCCAATTGATTCACAAACAAAACGAAATTCATAATATAGAGCAAAAGAACAATGAATTAAAAATTGAAAAGGCGCGCCATGACGCAGAACTAGAAAATCTAGAGGTTGAAATGCTTTCATTTTCAAACATCCAAATTATAAAATTAAAAAAAGAAGAACTTCTTGAAAAACTCCAAAAAACTCAGGAAACTTTATCAAGAATAGGCTCGGTAAATCTTCGTTCGTTAGAAGTTTACGACCAGGTAAAAAAAGAATATGACTCTGTCCGTGAACGCGCCGAATTAATCGACAGCGAAAAATCAGGAATTTTAAAAATCATTCACGAAATTGACATTAAAAAGAAAAAAGCTTTCAACACAACCTTGCACGCATTAAACGAAATATTCTCAAGAAATTTCTCACAACTTTCAACAAAAGGACACGTTACTTTAGAAATAGAAAACAAAAAAGACCCTTTCGAAAATGATTCTGGAGTTCAAATAATAGTCAAAACAGGACACGGAAAATACTTTGACGTAACATCATTAAGCGGAGGCGAGCAAACTCTCGTCGCTTTGTCGTTAATATTCGCAATTCAGGAATACTCGCCATATCATTTTTACATTCTCGACGAAATCGACGCAGCTTTAGACAAACGAAATTCAGAACGCCTCGGCGGGTTATTAAAGAAATACATGCAAAAAGGCCAATATATTGTCATAACACACAACGACGAAATCATAACAAACGCATCAAATCTTTACGGAGTCAGCATGCACGAGGGAATAAGCAAGATTGTCAGTTTGAAGATATAGAATGGGAAAAATAAAAGAGCTTAAAGTAAAAGAAGTTATAAAAGTTTTAGAGAAGCACGGATTCGTATTTTTGAGAAGAGGCAGACATGATGTTTATTTTAACAAAGAAAAAAATATTACTGTTCCAGTTCCGACGAGCCACGGCGTAATAACAAGAGGAGTAATAAAATCATTAATAAAACAAACAGGAATTCCAAGAGAAGAATTCTTTCCTTAACTTTATCGAGGATGTTTTATTTTTAAGATAGCATCTCTTTTCATCGACGGATGTTTTGGTTAATATACTTTCAATCTCGCGAAGAATGAGTGAGCTATTTTATTAAAGAAATATTCTTTTAACAATAGGAGCAGGTTGTTCCAATCCTTGAATTGTTAATTCTATTTCTTTATCCTCACTATAATTTTCAAGCACAATTTCCGCAGCGTCTTTTATATTTTCGAGAGCTTCCTGCAATGTTAAACCTTGAGACGCAACTTCAATTTGAATTCCCTGCGCGACATAATATGTTTTGCCGTCAATATTCTCTTGAGTTATAATTACATCTAATACTCCTTTATTTGTTCCAACTTCGTGTTTATTTTCCATAATAAATTAAGAATGATTTCGTTTATATATTTTTGGATTTAAGATATAATTTTATTTGACCCTTTCCCCCATAATTTCCCACAATCATTTAATCAATTCATAATTTACTTAGAAGTCTTTCTGCATTAACTATTTCTCTCACGAAGAATCCTTCTAGAGGTGAGCGATTTCACGAGTGTCGCCTCAAAACTTTGTTCAAGTGAAGTCGCGAGAAGATTTCTGAGTAATTATCTCTCGCGAAGCGAGCTATTTATATATTACCATAATTATTAAAAATATCAAAAGGTATTCTATAAAATGGTAGACAAATTATTTGTTGCTATGAAAGCTTTTATAGTTCACAATGGAAAAGTGCTTTTGCTTAGAGAATCTTCAAAATATTTTGATGGTTCAAATTCTGGAAAGTTTGATATTGTTGGTGGTCGTGTTGAACCTGGACAAAGATTTAATGAAAGTTTATTGAGAGAGATAGAAGAAGAAACTGGATTGAATGTAACAATTGGAAGACCCTTTTTTGTAAATGAATGGAGACCAAATGTTCGAGGAGAACAATGGCAAATAGTTGGAACTTTTTTTGAATGTATATCAGAATCAGCAAACGTTAAATTGAGTGAAGACCATTCTGAGTTTGTATGGATAAACCCCCAAGACTATAAAAACTACAATCTAATTGAAAATCTTATTCCAGCATTTGAAAGTTTTCTAAGTAAATAATTTCCCTAACGAAGCATCTTGCCAAAGGCAGATGCGTAGGCCATATCAATCCATGAGCTCTTCGAGCGAGTGCTATTTAAAATAAAAAATAAATTAAAAAAAATAAAAAAAATAAAGAAAAATTAGTAGTAGCTTTCGCCAAACTCTTCAGATTTTTCAGGTTTCCTTCCAATCAATACAAGCAATACAATAAGCAATACAACAAAAATAATTGCTAAAACAACTGTTAAAACAATTACAGGGTTTGTTGCACTTGATGTTCCAGATGCCTTTCCTTCTACTTTAGTAGTCAATGCTGTTTGTCCAACAACTTCTTCATCTGAAAATACATTAACATTAAAGTTATATGTACCTTCTTTGTCTGAACTAGCCATCAAAGTAACAGTCTTACTTGAACCAGCAGGAACAGCAACAACACTTTCGCTTACTGAAACAGTCAAATCACCAGAAGTTTCTGGAACAACTCTGTAAACTCTCAACTTGTTAGTTGGGTTCACAATCAAGATGCTGTATTCAGCTTCTTCTCCAGCAGCTACTGTTCTTGAAGTAACTGTTGAAATTACATTGTCCCCTAAAAAGTCATTTTGTATAGTGATTTGCGCCGTATCACTTGCACTTGCATCATCGCTTGTAGCCTTTACATCAATTGTGTAAACACCAGGTTCTGCATCTTCAGGAATTTGAAGATACAATCTTCCAGAAGCAACTTCTTCGTCATCTTCATTACATCCTCTGTCAATAAGATTAACACCATAGTTTTCAATTGCACTATTGCTGTCATCACATTCTAATGCAACCAAGTCTCCGAAATAAGCTCTTCGTTCAACACCAATTGATGGGATTGTAGCAGTTATGTACATATCATCCAAGTCGTTGTAACCGATGTTCTTGATAACAACATCAACAGGCAATAATTGTCCGGCTTTCACATATTGCAATGTGTCAGCAGACATAACCATCACACTGTATGATTCTCTTTGAACTCTAAGTTCAATGTCAGGTTCAACTTCTGTTTCAAAATCTCTATTGAAGATTTTAATTTCAAGAGTTGCGTCATCACTTAACTCATTGCTAAGTTCAGTTGGGATGTTAAGAGACAAACTTTTAGAATATCCCTTTCCAGCTTCAACATCAAATCTTGAAGTTTCTGCTTCAACATCAACTCTGTAACCATCGATTCGAGCTTCAACTTTCACATCTGAAGCATCAACGTCTGAAGTGAATACAACTCTTATAGGAACTGTTTCTCCTTCATTAACACTGATTACATCTCCATCTTCAACAAAATTTCCTCTTACATAAACTTTTTCGTCACTTGTAAGACTAGTTCTTGCTGCAATAACAGTTGTCGCTAAAAGAACGATTGCTGCGAGTGCCACGATTGAAACCAAAACGTTTTTTGTTTTCATTTGGGTTTTTATAAATTTAGTTAAATTTTGAACCATTTTTTTCTTTATAAACTTTATGGTGATAACAAATTATAGCTCTTATAGAGTAATAAAAATATCATTGAGTGTCAGTAACAACCAGTGATAAATTTTCATAATATAATTATATGCCTTTTATCCTCGGTTAAATCAAGAATTTATCTTATAAATTTTATGTATCAAAACTATCTTGTAATTATTAAATCTATTTTCTAATCAAATTATCTTTATACTTACAATGGCTTCTCTAACTCCTCGCTAATCTCTCCAAGATTATTCACAATATATTTGTGCAATTTATTGATTATTGTTTCTTGCAAATCTTCTTTTAACAAACCATGGCAATTTGATATATCTGATTCAGGAGCAACAACACTTCCAATAGGAACATAACAATTCATTGACTGTCCTTCAAGCTTTGAAAAACTCACATCACCTTTTTTAACTTGCAAAAGTTTAACCTGCACTTTGCATTCATTTCCTTTTTTTCCTTTAATATGATAAAACCAAGTCGCATCTTCAATATCATTCACAAAAGTCGTCTTGCTGGAAATCAAATTGCATCTTTTTTGATGTTCTCTAAAACAGGATATGTCTTTGCATTTATACGAATAAAAAAACGTAAAATAAATCGCAATCGCAAGGATTACAATAATCAAAACAATTACAATTTTTAATTTCGCACCCAACCCTCTTTTGTTCATATTTAAGATAAGAATAGAATGTATATAAAGTTTTTGAGAACGTAAAGTCAAGTTCATAACTTAACATAGCACTCGCAAGCTCGTGTTATCAATAGCTCATAATCGACTTCGTCAGGATTTTCGCTTTAAAACTCTTTTAACGAAGAAATCCAAGCGAAGCGGGATTTCTGAGCATCAATAACTTGCGACTTTGGAGCAAGCAAATATTAGTAAATTATGTTAATAATCAAGATTTACTTAACAGCTAACTAAACATCTCAATTAACCCCTAAGATATATTACAGAATTTTTGTTTTAACATTTCTCATAGCGAAGCACCATGACGAAGTCTGGTGCAAAGCCATCAATCGCGAGCTTGCGAGCGCTATTTCTAAAAACTCAACAACTCAATGTTTGTATTAGTAGTTGTAAAATTCTTTGCAACAATTACAACCACTTTAGATTCCTCTGCTGATTCAATTATTCCAGAATTAACAGTGCCATCCATCACAATTGCAAAAACCTTTTCATTAATTCGTTTCAAAGTTGAACTAATTGTTCTTGTTGAAACCTTTTTTATTTCCTCTAAATTTTCATTAAGTATAATTGCTTTGCCGCTTCCTTGATTTTTCTCAAAAATCTCTTTCAATTTTCTTCTGTCTTCAGAACCCAATTCTTTTGAAGTTGAAGCACGAGAGGCGTTTGAATTCGCCCCTCTGCCTGAACCATTCTTATAATTAAATTCATCAATACTCATCTTTCTTCTAAGAGCCATCAAAATTTCTTTTTTCATAAGCTCTTCAACTTCTTTTCCATCAGGCGCAACTGCAATGTAAGCAATATTTGCATTGTCAATAACATTTTGAATAATCAACTTACCTCCACGATCGCCGTCAACAAACAGAGTAAGTTCTTTTTCCTTGCCAAGTTTATTAATAGCATCTGGAAGTTTTGTCCCATTCATTGCTATAACATTCTTAATATCATTTCTAAGCAAATTCAAAACATCTGCTCTTCCCTCAACAACAATAACTTCTTTGTCAGTCAAGTCGCCGCTAGGAAGTCTTTCATCACCATACTCTTGTATATCAGTGATTTTTGCAGAATCCTTTATTGTATTAGAAATTTCCCTTGAATCAGCAGAACCTTCAATTTCTTTCATTAACTTCTTTGCTCTTTCAATAATGAAATCTCTTTTAGTTCCCCGAACATCTTCAATTTTATCAATCTCTAATGAAGAATCACAAGGACCAATTCGTTCAATTGTTTCAATAGCAGCAGCAATTAATGTAGTTTCTGACTGATCTAAGGCAGTCGGAATTTTTATTTTACCAAAAGTTTTCTTGTCTTTTTTCTCAAGATCAACTTCTATTCTTCCTATCTTTCCTTCTTTCTGAAGTTCTCTTAGTTCCAAGTCACTTCCAAGCAAACCTTCTGTCTGACCGAAAATAGCTCCGATAACATCTGGTTTTTCCAATGCACCTTCAGCTGTAAAGTTTACATGTATCATATATTTTATAGATACTGGACTCACTTTTGCCATGTTTATTTCTCCGTATTTATTTATTGAAATCATAATTGATTTCTTAGAAAAATATCTAAATTATTGGGATACTATCGGTAACCATTCACAAAAAGCATGACGCTAAAATGAAAGTGATGTGATATAATATCGTAATATGATATTCTCTAATACTAAACCAAAAAGAAGGAGGTTTTTAAGACTTTCGTTCATGTTAAGTTAGCAGCTTGACTTAACATTTGCATTCGCAGGCTCATGAATAAATAACTCAAATCCGACTCTGTCAGGATTTTCGCTTAAAGATTTTGTTAACGAAGAAATCATGTAAATTTAAGGGAGGTTGATTGTCAAGCATTTGAAAGGAAAGTGTGTGAGAGGAAACCTTGGTTTCCTTCAGTGCCTTACAATTTCGAGCAATTATTCTCGCGAATGAATGAGCGAGCAACTTTGCGAATTTCCAAGTAGCCCTGATTTGAGCAGGGTTGCGAGTAGAGCTATTTTTTACAAAGTGTGTAGTTAAGATGTTTACTTAACATATACTTCTTCACGCAATTAAAGATTCCCAATCTTCAAAAAATAAATCACGCACCAGTTTCAGAGAGAATAGGCCTTCGCGCTTCACTATAACCTAACATCAGTTCTCTTTGAGGATTTGGAAGATGTTCTAAAACATAAGTCACAATACTCATTACACCCAATCCAGCTTCTAATAAATGAGGATGATGCTCTTTCACTATTTTTTCAACATCTGTAAATAATTGCGAAGAATCATAATTCCTCATCCATCTATTATTTTCCCTATGTTCTTTTTCTGCTTCAATAATATGTGTCAAAGTTCCATCTAATTTATTATATATTTCTGCAAATTCTCGGGCATATGTTTTTTCCATTTTCATAATTTAAAATTTAATAAACAATATCAATATAATTTAATAATCAAAAAATTATCTCACCAATTATTTCTTCGGCGTTAATTCAATACAAACACCAGCAGCGACGGTTGCGCCAGCATCACGAATAGCAAATCTGCTCATGTGTGGATTGTCGGATTGTTTTTCCAAAACTAAGTTGCCCATTGGTTTTATTCTTACTTTAGCAACGTCTCCATTCTTTAAGAAATCTGGATTTGCATGCTTGCTTCCATCAGGAGAAGTTTTTTCAATTAGCTCAACAAACTGGCAAGGAACTTGAGCTGTGTGAACATGGAAAACAGGAGTGTATCCTTTAGCCAAAACAGTTGGGTGGTTGATTACTGCGACTTGAGCAATAAACTCTTCAACAATTGGTGCCGGCTTAGCAGCGTCGCAAACAACATCTCCTCGAGCCACATCTTTCTTTCCAACTCCTCTAATATTAATACCTACATTATCCCCAGCAAGAGCTTCTGTTAATTGTTCATGATGAGCTTCAATAGTTCGAACCTCACCAGCAATTCCCTTGCCGCTTCTTCCGGGAAGAACAATAACTTTTTGTCCTGGTTTCATAATTCCAGTCTCGATTTTTCCCACAGGAACAGTTCCAATTCCAGTTATATCATAAACATCTTGTAACGGCATTCGCAAAGGCAGTTGCGTCGGCTTTTCAGGTGTAGGGAACGCATCAAATTGTTCCATAACAGTTGGTCCTTTATACCAAGGCATATTAGTGGATTTTTTCATAACATTATCCCCTTTTAATCCAGCAATAGCTAAAAAAGGAACATTTTCTAATTTGTATCCAACTTGCTTCAAAAGTTTTTCAACATCTTCTTTGTTCTTTTTGAATTTAGCTTCATCATAATTAACTTCATCCATTTTATTAATTAAAACAGCCAAGTTAGAAACACCCATTGTTCTCATTAACCATAAGTGCTCTGTAGTTTGCGGCTGAACACCAGCTGGCGCAGCAATAACCAAGAAACCAGCATCAGCTTGCGAAGCACCAGTAATCATATTCTTAACAAAATCTCTGTGCCCTGGTGCGTCAATGATTGTAACTTCATATTTTTGTGTAATAACTTTCTTGTAAGACAAATCAATTGTAACTCCTCTTTCTCTTTCTTCTTTGATTTTGTCCATAACATAAGCAAATTCAAAACCAACTTTTCCATGTTTTACAGCTTCTTCTTTAAGCTTTTTCATTTCTTGTTCGCTAACAGCTCCGCTGTCAAATAAAAGCCTGCCTACAGTTGTTGACTTTCCAGCGTCGACATGTCCGACGAACACAACGTTCATGTTTGGTTTTTCTTTAGCCATT
>CAYXNP010000024.1:0-11855 GCA_964466575.1 Candidatus Woesearchaeota archaeon
TTTCTCGAAATTTTAAAGTGATAAATTAGTTAGAATTCCTGTGCGGAGATACTATCCAGAACCAAAAGATATTTAAATACTAATTAGTAATTAATAATTATAAGTTAATAACTAAGAGATATAAGATGATACAAACCAAAAAAGTTGAAGAAAAAGAAAGACAGACTCATTGGCCAACTTTAAACACGGTTATCATGGTAGAAGAAACTTTAAAAAGAATAAATGAAAGTGTAATCTCTGTTGCAGAATTAAAAAGAAAACTTCCTAGACAAGTAAATCATATAACTCTTATGATAATTCTTGAATATCTTGAAAAAAGCAATAAAATCGCAGTATCATTAAAAGGAATAACGTGGATAGAAAATAATAATCCAAACTTAAAAAGGCAAATTATACGAGGAATGGAATTATAATGAAAAATGTTAGAGTAATCCTTTCGCCAGAAGCAGAAGAAGTTTACAAAAGACTAAATGCTGAAGCAGAAAACAATAAACAATCCAGAATGATTTTGAAAGCAGTAAATAACAAAATTGAGTTGATTAAATCAAACATTCATTATGGAGATCCAATAGCAAAAAATCTTATTCCAGAAGAATATAAACAAAAATATTCTGTTACAAATTTATTCAGAGTAGAACTTCCTACATTTTGGAGAATGCTTTACACTCTAACAAATAATGAGGAAATAGAAATAATCGCATTTGTTTTAGATATAATTGATCATCCAACTTACAATGATAAGTTTGGATATAAAAGAAGATAATAAAAGATCGTTTGAATAAATAATAAATTTCATTTCACAAACTTCCTAATCACATCCATCGCTTTCTTCCCTCCAATTCCCCTAAGCTTTTCGTCTTTCATTACAAGTCCCATATACGCATTCGTTGAAAGTCCGGGCTTCGACTTAATTAAATTATGAATTTTCTCCTCGACGCTTCCTCCAATCATATCAATCTTTTTAATTTTCAACGCCTCATCTAAATGCTTTCCTCTAACAATATCAGCCATAATTCTCTTAACGTCTTCTTCAGAAATCTTTTTTTCTTTAAGTCTCTTAAGAATCTCAATCAAAACGTCTTCATTCAACAGCTCTTTAACGTCCTCAATTTTCTTTTTTTCTTTTGAAGAAATTTCTTTTGGATAAAGAATCAACATCTTAACAATCAAATCAGCTTTCTTAATTTCAGAAATTTGAAGCAGCTCTTTAAACTCATCAACCATTTGGCGTTTAAGCAAAAGTTTAATCATCTCTTTACTTAACCCCTCGCGTCTAAGTTCATCTTCCAATTCATTTTTACTAATCAATTTAGGCAGAGTTTTTTTAGCATCATCAATCATTTTTCTAGAAATTTTCAACAAAGGCAAATCTGTTTCAGGATACATTCTCGCAGCGCCAGGAAGTGGACGCAAAAATTCGCTTCTGCCATCAGGCAAAACATTCCTAACTTCCTTCGGATTATTCTCTTTCTTTTTAACAAAATCCAATTGCCGGTTAACTTCATTTTCAACAGTCTTAATCATAATCTTTTGATCCTGAAATCCCTTTAACTCAACTCTATTACTCCCTTTAACAGAAATATTAATATCCTGTCTAATAGTTCCAATTCCCCTCCGAACCTTGCACAAACGCAAAATCTGTCCGATTGTCAAAGCAGTCTCTTTCGCATGCTCTGCATTTTTTATATCTGGCTTAGTCGCAATTTCAACTAAAGGAATTCCCAACCTATCAAGTTTAAACACAACTTTATTTTCATCACGTGAAACCGGCCGCGCAGAATCCTCCTCCAAAAAAACATTTTCGATTCCAACTCTTCCTTGCGAAGTCTCAACATAACCATCTCGCGCAATCAAAACTGTCCTCTGAAAACCGCCAGTATTACTTCCATCAATAACTGTCTTTCTCATTATTTGGCTTATTGTTTGAATTCTGCAATTTAACAACAAAGAAATTTGAATAGCAACCTTCAATGCTTCTTGATTAATTAAATGCGGGGGTTCCTCGTCGAGTTCAACAAGACAAGTTGTATTATATCCTTGATAAACAAACTTCTTATCTAAAACAGCTTCGTGTTTCGCAGCAACATCAACCTCGCCGCTCTCACCAGCAACAACATGCAGCCTTCTCTCAACAGTAAAATCCGGCTCATCACTCCTCAACAAAGAAAGACAATTACAAAACAATTTTTTTCCATCCCCGTCAAGCTGCTGGTGAATTTCCAAACCTGACTTAAAACCCAGTTTATCATAATTAATATCCATAAAAATAAATAGAAGAAGAGTTTATTAAATTATTCTTCATATAAATAGCATCCAAAAAAAGTCTTCCTGCAATCCAATATACACTCACTCTGTTTGTGAATTAATTAAGATTAACTTAAACTCAATAATAATTAAGAATTATTGATTAACATCTTTTTCTGAGCGAATAATCATGACAAAGTCTGATTATGAGTAATCAATTACGCGAGTTTACGAGCGCTAAATTTACATAAAAAATGAACTCCAAATTTCACAACCTTTATAAAAAACATTAACCATAATATTTTATGGTAAAAAAAGAGGTTTTAAAAAAAATAAATTCAACAAATCATCCAATTTATCTCAGTAAAAGAACATTCGGAGAAAAAGCTGCTGATAAATTAACCAAGTGGGCTGGTTCGTGGACATTCATCTTAACATTCATATTCTTCTTAATAGTCTGGATAATTATAAATGGAATTTGGTTACTCCAATACAAAAGAGGAAATCCTTTCGACCCTTATCCGTTCATACTTCTAAACCTAATTTTATCATGCCTCGCAGCATTCCAAGCCCCAGTAATTTTAATGTCACAAAACAGGCAGGCGCAAAAAGACAGAATCAAAGCAGAATATGATTATCAAGTTAATAGAAAAGCCGAAAGAGAAATTCGCGAGATTAAAGAGCAATTGAATAGGATTGAAAGGAAGTTGAGATGAATATTTATGGAAGTAAATTATACTTATGAACATTATAAATGGTTAAAGCAGAATAATCCTTAATCATACTGGAGAACTTTGAAGTTAAATCCATCATGATTCTTCTGAACTCCTCCACACTTTCAACTTCCAAATCTAATTCCAAATCCCAACTTCCAAATGCTTTTATAATATAAATTATTTTAGGAATTGACTTGCAATATGAATAAAGTTCTTTTTCCTTTTCTGAGGAGAGGTTATTGAAATACAAAAAAACTTTATAATGAATCTGTCCGATTTTTGCATTGTCTATAAAAATATTATACTTTGTAATAACTTGATTTTTTTCCATCTTTTTTATTCTTTGAATTACAGTATCGGATGAAATTTCTAATTTTGTTGCAATTTCTATAATAGAAACCCTTGAATTTTTTGCCAATTCTTTAAGAATTTTCACGTCTCTTTCATCTACAATAGATTTTCCAGTATCAGAATAATAATCAGCATTTTTTTCGGAGACTCTTTTCTTATTCACGAGATAATCTCTGGTTAAATATTCACCACTTATATTCACAGATATTTCTTTATTTTGTAGAAATTTCCCATACACTTTGTAAAGTTCTGCTAGGAATTCTTTAGCCTTGATTAAACTATCAGTTCCTATTGTTAAGGCTATATCATAAACTCCATATGTATCCGCAACCCATAAAACCAAATTATTTTTTACAAGATATCCCATAATCTCTTTTTTCTTTTTTTCATCTACATTATGAAGCTTCAATAATATTTTGTAAATTATTTTCCCAAGTTTTGATACATCAATAATAGTAAAGAAATTTTTTATAATCCCCTCTTTAGTAAAATTATTTATCCTGTATCTCACTGTTTCCTGTTTTATTCTAACCTTTTTGCTTAGTTGAGAATGAGTTTGTCTACTATTTTTATCAAGTTCATACAAAAGTAATCTATCCTTTTTGTCAAGTTTTACCATAAGTTACTATAAATTCTATTATTTTTAAATTTATCCAATATTTAGCAAAATCATTAAGGAAACTTTAATATATATCTAATATGATACTATTACCAAGTAAATAAATTTACTAAAAACGAAGAGAAAAATAAAATGACAAAATTTAATCAAGAATTGGAACGGGCTCAGGAAGTAGTAAGGGGGTTGCAGAGAGAATTGGAGGAAAAGATTATTGGGCAAAAGAAAGAAGCTTGGAAATGTTGGGGTAGTGGAATGGAGTGTTATCAATTAGAAGCGTTCGAGGTTACTCCAACTTATCTTAGTATGTCTTGGAGTCCTGGTGAATGGAAAGTAAGAGCTAAAGATAAGGGAGAAGAGAAAATATTGCGTCTAGGTGATTTTTTACCTGAAAAACAAATTAAAAATATATTTGATAAGTACCTTGTAGGAATTGATCTTGGACGAATCGGTATGGAATGGTCTGCTAGAGAAAAAGCAAAAATGTATGGAGAATTTGCGAAAGAAGATATTGTTCGGGCTAATAGACTTAAGCAAAAAGGAGATTTAGAGGGTTATAAAGGGGCAATGGAATCTGCAAAAGAGGATGTTGCTCATGGGCGATTTGAGATGAGAAACTTTAAGAAAAAACTGGAGAATCGTTGGCTTTAAAAAAATTTAAGGGTTTCTATAAATTATAAACTATTCTTCAAGACGATCAGAAAATTCATGAGCCATATTAGTTAACATAAGTTTTTTTACTTCTTCTTTATTTTTAGTTTTACCCAATACATACCCCAACTTCACCAACGCTGTCTCACTTAACATATCTTCTAAATAAATAATTCCTGTTCCTAAAAGTTCTCTTCCATTACTATACACAAGGGGATCAACTCTTCCGTTAATACATTGCGAAGTCGCGCAAACTATAATTTTGTGCCGTTGTTGTATCTCTTTTAATTTTTTGGTCCATCCTTTTCTTGCTCTCATCGTCGATATGTGACCAAGTCCAGACATTTCTAAAACAATTCCTTTATATTTGTTCTTAACATAATAATCCAAAATAGATGGGTCTTGTCCGGGATAAACTTTAATTAATGCAACTTTTTCTTCAAATTTACTATCAACATTAACTTTTCCTTTATTACCTTTTAAATTATACTCTGAAATTATCTCAATTTTTCCTTCTGGAAATATTTTCGCAAACGGCTTTCCATTCACAACCTTAAACGCGTCCCTTCTTGAAGAATGAAGTTTACGAACTTTTGTGCCAGGCATTGCATAGCAAAAATTATCATCGGTGTTCGCGTGTCCAACTAACATAACTTCAGCAATATCGGAAATCGCAGCCAACGCCGAACACTGCAAATTCAAATTCGCGTCAGAAGAAGCTCTATCAATAGAACGTTGAGAGTAAGTTAAAACAACTGGTTTATTCAAATCTCGTAAAAAAAACGAAAGCGCGGATGAAGTGTAATGCAAAAAATCAGTTCCATGAGTGATAATAATTCCTTTAATGTTTCCGTCATTCAAAAACTTCTCGGCAACTTTAGCTATTTTTTGCCAATCTTTATAATCCATATCTTCAGAAGCTTTCATAAATGGAATTTCAACTTTAACAACATTAACTTTTTCAAATAATTCAGGATAAAATTTAAATAAGCTTTCAGAAGTGTCGAGCCAATCAACACCTCCTTTTTTTGGGTTTAAACGAGCAGCAATTGTCCCTCCAGTAATTATCATCGCAACATTCGGCTTGTCATTGTCCCGCTTCAATTCAAACTTCTCCTCGACATCCTTGCCCTTCTTCAATAACTTAACTTCAAGTGTATCTTTTTTATGAATTCCAATATTATAACCTGAATCCAACTTCAATAAAATAATTCCCTTCTCATCCTTCGGTGTTTCAAGAAGCGTCCCGCGATATTCTTTTTTAACCATCAAAACAGAAACTCTGTCGCCGGGCTTCGCGTTGCTTTTTTCCATAAATTAAATAAAATCAATATCTATAAAAACCTATCCTTCTTTTTTCATTCATGCCACCCCAAGTTAAAATAGGTTTAGAAATCCACGGATACTTAGACACAAATGAAAAATTATTCTGTAGTTGTAAATCCATTCACGGTGCAAAGCTAACAAAACCAAACACAAACATCTGTCCAATTTGCACTGCACAACCAGGCTGCAAACCGCAACTTCCAAATTCTTCAGCATTAAATAAAATAATCCAAATCGCTCTAATCCTAAATTGTAAAATAAATAATAATTTAATTTTTCAAAGAAAACATTATTCATGGCCCGACTTGCCTAAAGGATATCAAAACACAATTTCTGGAACTTACGCAATTCCCGTCGGAACAAAAGGAAATTTTGAAGATATAAAAATCACAGAAGTCCACATAGAAGAAGACCCGGCAGCATGGAATCCAGAAACAGGAGAAATAGACTACAATCGCTCTGGCTCACCTTTAGTCGAAATTGTAACAGAACCAGATTTCAAAAATTCAGAGCAAGTTACCCAATGGCTAAAACAATTACTCCACACCCTAAGTTACGTAAAAGCAATTGACAAAACTTCTGGAATAAAAGCAGATGTGAACGTCTCTACAAACAATGGAAAAAGAGTTGAGTTAAAAAATATAAACTCTATAGAAAATATAAAAAATGCAATCGAAATAGAAATTCAAAGACAATCTTCATTGCCTAAAGGCGTTCAAGAACAAGAAACGCGAACATTTAATTCAGAAAAACAAACAACGATTTTAATGCGAACAAAAGAACAAGCAGCCGACTATCGTTTTATTTCAGACCCTGACTTGCCAATAATAAAATTAGAACCTGCACGAGTGAACAAACTCAAATCATCACTTCCAGAATCTCCAAAAGAAAAATTAAACAAGCTAATCAAAAAACACAAGCTCGATAAAAAATCCGCAGAAGTCTTAACAAAAAACATTGACATCGTCGAATTCTTTGAGAAAGTTGTTGAGAAAATAAATCCACAAACAGCAGTCCCATGGATAACAACAGAACTTCTTTCAGTTTTAAATTACAATAAAAAATCTTTAGAAGACAGCGGCATTGAAATCAATGTAGAACATTTTATAGAATTACTTAAATTAATAGAAAAAAAAGTCATAACAGAATTAAAAGCCAAAGACATTCTTCGTTCGTGGATTCCAAAATCTTCATCTCCTAAATCAACCGCCAAATCATCTGGAAAAATAGACGACGAAAAACAAATTAATTTATGGTGTAAACAGGCAATAAAAAATAACTCAAAAGCCGTCGCCGACTTCAAATCCGGAAACGCCAATGCTTTAAACTTCTTAATTGGCGACGTCATGAAATTATCAAACAAAAGAGCCGATTATGTAAAGACGAGATTGATATTGGAAGGTATGTTGAAATGATAAACGAGCAGTTCATTCATTTAAAATAAAAACCTAGCCAACTGAGTCATTCGACCATTGGTATTAGAGTCAGCCAAATTGTCTTCATTGCCATTCCAGTTGCCGTTCCTGTTGCGATTCAACCTACGAACACCAAGTTTGTAGCCTGTTAACTAAAAGTAAATCACCATAGCTTCATTGTTCAACTTGTAAGACACCTACGATTCCTTGACAATCAACCTCCCTTACAAATCTACCAAATGTTGTTATTGAATTTTATCAATTAACAGACGTGTGGCCCAGCCATATAAACGGCTAGGAAGAATTAAAAGAAATAAATCTTTATATAATTTCTCCTCCTCTTAAAATAGAACGCGCCGATTGTTTTGCTAAAGATATTCTTTCGTTGACTTTTGCTAATCCTTCTCTTCCAATATCTTCAACTTCTTCTAAAATTATTCCTTCCAAATTTTCGCGCGTGGCTTCGCCACAAACAAAATCCACCTGACCATCGGTGCCAGAGCCAGCCAAGCCGCCTCCGAAAGCACACCAATCACCGCCCCCGCCGCGACTCAACCTACGAACACTAGAATTTGCTTTGTAATTAAATTGATCTAAAATATTTCTTGCTTCTTCTCCACACTTAAATCCCTGCATCTCTTTGTAAGGAATAATTGCTCCAGTTTTTCTTTTCAAATTTAAAGCAGAAAATGGCAATACAAGAGGTAATTCCAAATTTCTTTTTTTAGCTTCTTGAACAAACACTTTAGCTATTTCTGAATTTGGATTGCTTCCATCATAAACAACTATTCCATATTCCCTATAAACTCCATTGCTTAATTTTCCATCAGCATCTAATTGCCTTCCTTCTTTAACTGTTGGAAGCCATAAACCGCTTTTTATTAATTCCTTATTTACTAATATACAATATTTAGTATTAGAACCATTTATCTCTCCTGTTTCTTCGTTAAACATGAAATAATTATTAAAATCCGAAACATCTGGAAAATCTTTTGCAACTCTTTGTTTAACTTCATCGTAAATTCCTTTTGCTTCATCTCCCCTAAATGGCTTAGCATAAGTAAATCTCTCAATAATAGGCGCAAATACATATACTCCACTATCTGTTCTTTCTTGAGTAGCCGATGTCATAACAAATCTCATAAACTAAAGTTTATAAAGTTTTCTATTATGTAATCACTAAAGAAGAGTAATAAGTCTCATTAAAACATCAACTCAACCACAATTCCTCCAACAAAAATCAAACTCAAAACTCCAATAATAAACCAATTAACAGGTATTTTAAATTCTGGCTTCCTTTCCGACTTTTTCTTCGCATTCAACGCCATAATCAAAACCATAATTCCAGTTATACCTCCAGAAATAACTCCCCCAATACTAAGAACTTTAACAAAACTATCTAAATTAAAATAACTAACAATTAAATACAATATCAAAGGCGCAATCGAAACTAAAACAAATTTAACCTTCTTTGACTCATGCACATCATAAGTATAAATATCTTTTAATGCAAAACTCAAAACAAAATAACTTGTTGTCATAGTAAAAATTCCCAATAAAACAATTAAATTTCCCAACGCCAGCGTCGCAATTTCAGGAACTTGTTTGCCAAGTACACCGACAAAAGTCAATGCAAAAATAAAATAAAGAACAACCGGAATTAAAACACCAATAATAATAGCTTTTCTCAATAATTTTTCGCTTCCATTAATTTCTCTCCGTAATTCTGGCACACTCGTAAAACCAAGCAAAGCAAAAAGCGTAACACCAAACGGCAGGAAAAATTTACTGTTGTCAAAATAATTTAGATTACCAATTTCAACTCGCGGCAAAAACAAAACAAAAATAATAATTATAATAACAATAACTCCAATCACACCATATGTCTCAACTTTCTTCAAACCTTTGAGACCTTCCCTTAAAAGCAAAGTCATAACAAACCAAAACCCTAATGCAAAAACTAAAGAATATTCCAAATTCCCCATAAACAATTGAGAAAGGCTTTCTCCTTCACCAATCAAATAAGCCAGCAACGCAGAATAAATTCCAAAAACAACAGCAAAAAACATAATTCTTTTTCCTATTTTTCCTAAATACTTTTCAGCTAATCCCGGAAGGTGATGTATTCCTTTCGATCGCAGCGTCGTTTCTCCAATACACAAATTAATATAAATCATTATCAAACCAAGAAATAAAAGCCAAAAAATTCCAAACCAAAAACCCGATTGAGAAAAAACATAAGGCAAACCAAGAATTCCTGCGCCAATAATCGTGCCGCTCAAAGTAAAAGTTGTCACCCAAAATTTTTTATTCATTTTCACTCCTTATCAGCCTTGAGCAGTAACCCAAGGGAAAGTTGATTGTCAAGGAAACCGTAGGTGTCCTTACAATGAGCTCGCGAGGAATCGAACCTCGATCAACGGGGTTTTTCCTATTTTCACAATAGCCCGAAACCCGCTATTCTATCCGTTAAACTACGAGCCCCAAACTTAAAAGAAAATAAGATATTTTAATTGTTTCTATCACAAATATTTTTATAAATCTCATAAACCTAAATTGATTATGCCTAGACAACACGCAAAAGCAGATCCTGAAATTGTAGAAGCTGTAAGAAAATGGGGAGACAATTTAAGAAACATGACACCAGAACAAGAAGAAGAATTTAAAAGACAACATATTTATCTCAACAGATTAGTAATAAACGCGTTATATAGGATTGAAATCGGACAAGCTTCAATGCCAAAAGATGAAACCCTATATAGATAATTTATCACCCTTTTTCAAAATAAACAATTATCTAAATATACTTCTTTCTTCAAACAAAAAATCTATTTCCTAAAGAACAAATATGTTAAAAATTTTCTGCATTAATTCTCTTCTTCAGCGAGAAGATTCAAACGGAGTGGAATCTTCGAGCCAATTTATAACGCGAGCGCCGATGTTCAATCAAAGTATATTGATTAACTTGTCGTTGCGAACGCTAATTAAAAAAGCGATTTCATAAATTCAGTACCGCCCGGGGTGGGTGGCGAGAGTTTACGATTTGACAAATTAGAAAATAATAACAAATCGTGGGCTCGAGTTGGGGGAGTCGGATGGTGGGACTATGAAATCGCTTTAAAGAAAGTTTAATAAATCAAATTTTCTTTATCATATCACAATGCTCGCAAAAACCAAAAAAGAAAAATATCAGAACGAAGATCTTCCTCACTACAAATTCCACAGAAAACACAAAATCCTATTCGGCGGTTTCTCATCTTTAGTAATCGTATTTATAATTTTATCAAGTGTTGCATTATACACTATTTACATAAAACTCGACGCAAACTACGATTCTTTACAAATAAAAATTGAAGAAATGCAGCAAAATACAAATAACAAACTTGACGAAGTTACAAATAATTTAATCTTAACACAATCAGAAGTAGATTTAGCAATACAAAGACTAAGCTCAACTGAAGAAAGAATAAGTTCTCTTGGCACAGAATTCGATGAACTAAAAGCCTCGGCAAGTGCAGATTTTTCAGGCGTGATTGAAAAGGCAGTTCCAGCAGTTGTAACAATTAGAACAAACGTGGCACAAGGAACAGGATTTATTATTGATGACAGAGGCTACATTGTAACAAACGCGCATGTCTTAGAAGGAGCAAGTCAAGTAAACGCAATAACATATGATAAACAAAATATCCAGGCAGAATTCATAGGTTATGATGCAGAATATGATGTCGCTTTATTAAAAATATCCGGAAGTTATTCAGAACTAGAACTAGCAAACTCAAATGATATACAAACCGGAGAAAAAGTAATTGCAATAGGAAATCCTCTCGGACTGCAATTTTCTGTCTCAGAAGGAATTGTCTCTGCAGTTCACCGTCCTGGAATAAATAATATTGAAGCATACATTCAAACCGACGCTGCATTAAATCCGGGAAACTCAGGAGGCCCGCTAATTAACAAACAAGGAAAAGTTATTGGAATAAATAATTTCAAAGTCAGCGGCGGAGAAAGCCTCGGCTTCGCATTAGAATCAAATTATTTAAGAGATGTTGTAAATGAAATATCAAAAAAAGAATTAGAAATAACATTGATTTGAAAAGTAACAAAATATTTATAATCCTTACTTCTAACTAAAATCATGTTAAGCTTAAAACAAAAAGCCCAAGAATTGCTAAAATCAGCAGACATTAAAATTAATCCTTCAAAAAAAGAACATCGTCCTTTTGATATTCAAGTTCACAATGAAAAGATTTATTCAAGAGTTTTCTCTCAAGGTTCATTAGGATTAGGCGAAGCATATATGGACAATTGGCTTGATGTTGAAAAATTAGATGAATTTATAGCCAAAATCCTTTCTTCTAAATTAGACAAAAAAGTGAAAACCCTGCCGACATTAATTCTGTTTTTAAAATCAAAAGTATTAAATCTCCAGTCAAAATATCGCGCCTTTGAGGTTGGCGAAAAACACTACAATGTTGGAAATGATGTGACGTCCTCCCCACCCTAAAGGTTTTTTACTTCGTAAAAAATCCGCTTCGC
>CAYXNP010000025.1:0-11147 GCA_964466575.1 Candidatus Woesearchaeota archaeon
TGGGATAATAGGTTATTGATTATTCAATCAAACGCTTCAATGAAGAATTATGTTGATGCTCAAATCTTAACAGTAACTTCAAATTATTCTTGGAATGAAACTCGAGCAGGATTGTTGTATATTTTAGGAAATAATGGTACAATTGTTGGATTGATTAATAATGCAAGTTATCTCTCAACATATAATGCAACTTATGCAGCATGGAGCTACAATCAAACAACAGGAACTTTTAATTTATATAACGCTACTTGGGATAATAGATTTTTAATTCAAAATCTAAATCAAACAATTACAGATAATAATCTATCTTGGCTTTCAACTTACAATGCCTCATATGATTCAAGATTGGGAAGTGCTTGGTCAAGAAACAATACAGCAATATGGAATTCAACAGCACTATATTTTGGAATTGGTTTAGCGTCAGCTTCATCTGCATTAAATGTTTCTGGAAGTATAGGAGCAACAGGTTCAATTAATACTTCTAATGATGTTTGTATTAGTGGATTAAACTGTTTAAGAAACATAAGTAATTCTTTAGATACTCGTGATTTTTTATCGACGTATAATGCAACTTATGAATCATGGAATTATAATCAAACAACAGCAGGGGATATTAGATTTGTAAATCTCGACGGAGACAACATGACAGGAATTTTGAATATGACTGCAAAAAACATAACAACTGTTGATTGTATATTTTTCAAAACTGGCGGTAAAATATGTTCAGCATAAAATGAAAACTAAAATATCTTTGATAAGTATGTTCTTAATATTATTCTTTCTAGTATTAACTATTCCTTTAATTCAGGCTTCTCCAATTAAAAATTTTTTTTATAAAACAGCTGTTTTTTTTGGCATTATTAAAATAACAGACGCTAATCATCTTAATTCTGATAGGGTTATTATTTCAGATATTTACGAAGAAGTAAAGGAACTTGATGGAGTCTGGAGCGAGGAAATTCCAGATGGAGATTATATTAGAGTTACTTTTGAAAAGAAATTAACTTCTAAAAATGATATTACTATTTATCCTCGTGTTGTAAACGGAAATCCTAAAATAGAAGTTTATGAAAAAGGCAAAGATAAAATTATTGCTGAATTTACAAACATAAAAAATAATGAATACAATAAAGTTTTCTTAACAAATCTCGTCGGAGAGCAAGATACTTTTGATTTAAGAATTATTGATGGAAGTGTTCAATTTGACTATATTGTTGACCCGGCACCTTTAATTATAAATTCTGCTGTAACTTTATGTGGAGAAGTAACAGCTTACACGGATATACTTGTTAATACATCTGGTATATTAAGAATTTGTTCAAAAACTGCAACACCTGGAACAGGATATGTTAATATAACTTTAGGACCAAATGGAAACTTTACAGTCTATCCAAATGGAACAATAGATGGAATTGGAAATGGAAGTACAGGAGGAGTAGGAGCTAGTGGAACAAGTGCAACTGGTAAAGCAAATCAAGGAATGAATGGAAATAATTTTACAGCAGGGATTCAATCAGCATATAATAATACTGGAGGTGGTGGGGGTGGAAATAGAACAAATGCGGGAGTTGCTGCTTCAGGTGGTGGAGGTGCTTTTGGTGGTAATGGTGGATATGGTGGACAGTCAGCAACACTTGCAACAAAAGGAGCTGGAGGAGCTTCTTATGGTTCTATTGCTAATACTTCTTTAGTTGCAGGTTCTGGTGGAGGTGGAGGAACTGGTGATACAGCTGGAAGAAATGGCAGTGCCGGAGGAGCAGGTTTTAAAGTTAATGCTGGAAGTAATGGTTATATAAGAATTGCTGGACTTGTTAATTTAACAGGAAATATAGGTTTAGGTTTAAATGCTCAAGACTCTGGTTCAGGTGGCGGAGGTTCAGGAGGACATTTAATTCTTATTGGTAAAAGAATAGATATTGATGGAGCAAATCTTTCTGTAAGTGGTGGAGATGGGGCAAGTCCTGGAACAGGTACAGCTGGAGATGATACAGGTGGAGGTGGAGGTGGAGGTGGACGCATAGTAATAGTAGCTCAAAACTTTACAAACACAACTTCAGGTGCATATGCATTAGGAGGACTTGAAGGAGATGGGGGTTCAATAGGAACTGCAGGAAATGCAGGAACAATTTTTTATAATATAACAAACTATGGATTTGATAATAGTATTCCTATTTTCTCAAATTTTTGGGACGACAATGGAACTTTATTAGATAGTGGATTTGCTAAATTTAATGTAACAATTAATTCAACAAATGGAACTGTATTTATACAAATTGACAGCACAAATTATACAGTAACAAATCTAACTTCAAATTTATTTAATACAAGTGTAAATATAGCAACAGGGGGAGTTCATAATTATTCTTGGGTGGCGTGGGGAAATGGAACAGCTAATTTACTCAATGCTTCTTCAATAAGATATTATCTTGTAAATTCTTCGTCGTCATGCACTTGTCCTTCAATAAATACAAATTGGGAAATAAATATGGCAGATGGCTGCGTAATTTCTACAACTTGCAATTTAGGAACAGGAAATATAACTTTTACTGGAACAGGAACAACTGTATTTAGCGCTTCAATATCAAGCAGAAACATGGCAAATCCAGCAGCAAGTCAAACATTAAACATTACATCAAGTGCAATTGTCACCATCGGATAAAATGGCAAAAACTTTTTTCTTAATAGTAATCTTGCTTTTAATATTTACACAAGGAGTTTCTGCTCTCACAGCAAACTCCCAAAATTATTCTATAAGTATGTTTGGAACTGGCTTAGCAACAGCAAATATGTCTTCTACAAATTATCAATCAATTTTTTTATCAGAAGCGCGAGGAACAACAAGAAATGCCCAAAGCAGTTCATATACTACAAACATAGGATTTTTCAACAACACATCACCTCACTCAACAGTAAGTATAACTTCATATTCGATTTCGCCAAGCTCTGCAGTTGTTGGTTCAACAATAGGATTGTATATTTCAGCTTTGAATTACCAATCAGTATGGGCAAAGATAACATCTCCAAATAATCAGAACCAAACAATAAATCTTGTAAATAATGAATTTATTACTTATTCTCCCCCGTCTGTTGTAGGAACCTATCAAGTAATCTTTTATGCTAACAGCTCAACAGGAGCAATTGCAAGTGTTGTAAGTTCTTTTGCTTTGACAGCACAAACAACAACTCCATCGGGAGGAGGTTCTTCTGGGGGTGGAGGCACAACAACAATAATAGAAAAATGCACTTATCTTTGGGACTGCACACCATGGAGTTTGTGCGCAGACGGAAAACAAAAAAGAGCGTGTAAAAACACAGGAACATGCAATGGAACAGAAAGCAAGCCATTAGAAGAAATGAAATGCTCACAATCTTTATTTGATATCTCCTTGAAATTAAAAAATATAAATTTTACTGAAAAAGGGAATTTAAAATTTAATATAGATTTGACAGAAAAAATAGGCGTAGAAAAACTGGATGTTTACATAAAATATTCAATTATAAACAAAGAAGGATATGAAATTTTCAGCCAGATAGAAACAAAAGCAGTGCAAGAAAACTTAACTTATGAAAAAGAAATAGAAGAAATCAAATTAATAGATGGGGAATATGTCTTAAAGGTGGAAATTCTTTATGGATATCAACAAAGAGCTTATGCAGAGCAGAAAATTGAAATTGCTAATGGAAAAATAGAAATCATTCCAATAGAGAGAGCATCTATTTTTGATAATATTGGGAACATATTAGATAATACAAGTGTAATGATTGTAGTGATTGTAGTGATTGTAGTGCTATTGTCAAGTTTATTTGTATATAATCCAAAAAATAAATTAAAAAATAAACGGTTTGTCGTTATAATGTTTTTATTAAGTTCCTTATTTGTAATTATAATGTTTTTATTAACTTCTCTATCCATCTTAATAATAACCACCCTTAAATCAAGTATCACTCCAAAAATAATAGAAAATATAAATACAGGAAAAATAAATATCTCTGTATGGTTATTAGTTATCTTATTTTTGATTGCTGGGTTTGCAATTTTAATAATAAAGATCTTAAAGAATAAAAAAAATAATTTGTGGAGTAGGGATTTTAGATAAAATTATAATGGGTTCCACATGCTGAATAATCTCATAAATAATATTTATATTTCATTAACTCAAATCAATCTTGCTTATTCCGTTTTCTTTTTTGAATCTGATTACATTTTCAACAAAAGATTCTATTTTTTGTTCATGGCTTACTAATAATAATTGTTTAACATTTAACTGCATTAAAACTTCCCGTATTTTGTCTAATTGTTGATCGCTGAAACCATCTGTTGGTTCGTCGAGAATTACAATATCTTTGGTATTAATTGTGCTCAAAATTGAATTGATAACTTGGTTTAAAGATAATCTATACGCCAATGCAACTGCAGTTCTTTCTCCTCCTGAAAGATATTCGTATGGAATTTCATAATCTTGCTGTTCAATAATCGGAGTGAAATTCTCGTCTATTCTTGCCATAAAATTCTCGGAAACTAACATACAAAACCATTTATTAAATAACTCAGAAAATTCTGTTTTTAATTTTGCCATCACATTTCTTTCTATAAATGAAATCATTGAAGTAAATTTTTCAGAAAGCCAATTTTCTAATTCCATAATATAATGCAATTTTTTCTTTATTTCTTCTGTTTGTTGGATTCGCTCCTTAATTTCTCCAATTTGTTTAGAAAAGACCTCGATCTCTTTTTTTAACTCTGCGACTTTTATATCGGCGAGCCGTTCTTCTTTCATTGCATTTTCAATTTCTTTTTGTTTTTCTTTGAAAAGAGCTTCGAATTTATTTAGATTAAAAATTGCTCTCTTCAATATTTCATTATTGCTTTCAAGCATTTCAATGTCTTTCTTAAATGAAAGGTTAATCTTTTCTAAATCAGAAACTCGCTTGTTTTTTTCTTCGATATTTTGCAATTTAATCCGCAAGAGTTTAAGGTCATTAATTTCTTTTTCTTTTTCATTAGTTTCAGATAATAATTCACTGATTTTTTCCATTAACTTTTCTTTTTCAATAGAAAAATATTTTATTTGTTTATTATTCTCGTTTGTGTCTGATTCAATTTTATTTATAACATTTGTTTTATATACAGCGCCGACGTCTTGCAGGCAAGTTGGACAAATCTCGATTTGAGAAAGTTTATACTTTATTTTTATTGAATCATCATTTTTTATTCTTAATGAATTTATTTGAGACGATATTTTTATATTTTCTTCATTCAAAATAACTTGTTTATTTTTATTAGATTGGATTTCTTTTTCCAGCGCCATAATTTTTAATTCATCAAATTTTAATTCCGAAAGTTCTTTAATTTGCTGTGTTAATTCGCCAATTGTTTTGTTGTTGCTTAACAAGGAATCCTTTTTTGAATTTACCATTATATTTGACTTAACAACTTCTTGTTCAAGATTTCTTTTTTCTTCTAATTTGCCGGAGTTTTCTTCTTGTTCTTCTTGAAGTTTTTTTCTTTGTTCTGTTTTTAAGAATAAATCTTTTTCAACAGATGAAACATTATAATATTTTGATTCTAATTCACTTTCTTTTGTTTCTAAAATCGCTTTATCATTCTCAAGGTTTGAAATCATTCCTTCATTTAATCGACGCTGTTCTCTTAACTTAGAAGCAAGAATTGAAGAATTCTCTAAGATTTTTTTGTATTTATCTATTCCAAAAATATGGCGAATTGTATTAATTCTTATTTCAGGGTCTTGGAGAATTATTTGCTTCATTTCCTCTTGAGGAGTATAAACTGTGAATTTGTAAAGTAAGTTTTGTTTTTTAGAGAATTCACGAGGATAATTTAAAAGTTCTAAGACAAGATTTTTTAATTCTGTTACTGCGAGTTCTTTTTTTTCGCCATCAATTGAAATTGAACAAGAATCTTGTGAAACCGCCTTTGCTCTTTTAAGGGACCGTTCAACTATTATTTCTTTTCCATTAATTTCAAATTCTAATTTTACTCCTCCTTCTTTAACGTCATTTCGTAAAATTGCATTTCCTTTTTGTCCAGGCTGCAAACCAAAAAGAGCAAATTCTATTCCAATTAAAACAGATGTTTTTCCAGAACCAATATCACCGGATAATAATGTAGAACCTTCTGGAAAAATAATTTCTTCTTCTTTGTAAGAACGAATGTTTCTAAGAGTTATTTTTTTTAAAAGCATTTTAAAAGTTCAGAATTTTTTTAACTTCGCTAATTAAACGATCTTCAAATACAACTGTTTTTTCATCTTCTTGTTTTTCAATAGAGAGGGCATTCATTAATGGGGGAATTAAAGAATTAAAATCAGATGGGTTTTCTTTTACATAATGTTCGATTGTTTCGTCTTCGATATTTTCTGAATCTTTCGTATCTATTTCTAAGTCGAGCTCTTTAATTTTTAAATCATGTGTGTTCTTTAATAAAAAATAAGCTTTTTTACTTTTTACAAAATCTTCAATTTGAGAAAATTTTATATCCGAGTGTTTTCCTTCTTCTAAATTTCCGTGGACTCTTAATAAAATTATTTTATCTTCTAATTCTCTTTTATTTAATTCTCCTATTATTTGGTCTGTTCCTGAAATTGCGTTTTTTATTTCGATGTCAAAAGATGTTACTTCTTTTAATGGGATTTCAATTCTTTTTGTTTCAAATTTTCCGTCTCTGTCAAATTTAACTATATTAAATCCGCCATGATGCAAGTCTTCAATCTCTTTAAAATTATTTGGAAATAAAGGGCCTGGATAAACAAAGTTTTCGTATTGAAAAACTACATGTATATGGCCTAAAGCATAATAATGGGCGAAGGGGAGTGATTCTTCGTCGATGGAATCTATTGGCAGGCTTCCTTTGACTTTTGTTGTAGTCGTATGCAAAACAAATATTTTGTATAAGCCTGGAGAATCTTGCAATGTAACTCTTTTTAAATCTTGGACTTCCAAGCCGGAACGTTTTCCAGGGTATCCGTAAAATGCGACACCACCGTAAATTGTCGGCAGCAAAACAATTTTGCCGCCCCGTTCTTCGAATTTTTCAACGTTTGTGCAGAAACCTGCTTTTTCCAATACATCTAAAAAAGTTTTTCCTGAAACAGAAGAATCGTGACTTCCTGCAACAATAAAACAGGGAATTTTTTCTTCTTTTAATCTTTTGAATTCAGAGAATGTTTCTTTTAATATGTCGATTGAAGGATATGCTGAATCAAATAAATCTCCAGCGAATATTACAAAATCGACTTTCTCTTTAATGCAGTATTGAAGTGCTTTTCTGAATGATTCTAAATTTAATTCTTGAAGTTCTGGTTGTTTCCATCCTCCAAGATGAGAATCAGCGATATGTGCAAATTTTACCATTTTTACCTCTAAGAATTGAGAAAAAATGAAGTATATAAAATTAGTTGTTGTGAATTGTATTGAAAACTACGTTTCCTCTAACAAGCCGCCCCTTCTTAAATTTGTCTCGCTTCGCGAGGATTGGTAGAGAAGGATTAAGTATAAAATCCCAATGTAGAGAGTTTTATATTTTTGAATTATTATCAACCTTTATCTATTCACGAACGAAGTGAGTGGTAATTTTAATTCCCAAACCCACAATTTTTCCTGAAACAAATTTTTCTCGGCAATGAGTTTAGCTTCGTAATTAAATTTTTTAAAATTAATTTTTGGAGTTAAAGAAGAAGTCAAGAGCAAGATGAATCCATTCTTTTCTAAATGAAACTTTGATTGTTTGAGGAATTCAATTATTGTTTCGTCGCCTTTTTTTCCTCCACTCGTGTCTGGAAGTTTGTCAAACTTGTTTTCTGGAAGATAAGGTGGATTGAAAATTATTACGTCGAATTTTTGTGATTTTGAAATTTTTGAAAATAGATTTGATTTTAAAACATTGAAACCTTTTTCTAAGCAAAGATAAACAGCGTCGTTGTTTATGTCAACTCCGTAAATATTTTTTATTCCTAAATCTCTTAGTGTTTCTAATTGTATTCCGCTTCCTATTCCTATTTCGATAATTTTAGCATCCTTATTATGAATTTCTTTTTTTAAAACTTCAGATAAAAAATATGAATCTTCTGAAGGTTGGTAGATTTGCATGATTTATTAAATAAAATTTGGTTTAAAATATTAGCGCTCACTTTGTTCGCGTTATATATTGGCTTCGAAATCTGCTTCGCTTGAATTTCTTCGTTAAGAAAATTTTAAGTCATAAAAATCCCTATTAAAATTGTGATAAAATCTAGTTTTAAGAATTAATGATAGTATGAGTGATTTCGCGAAGGACTAATTTATTTAGTACTAACCGAGTGGGGTCGCGAGCTAGATGTGATTGCAAACTTACTTTCCAAACCAACCCATGATTATGTCCTTAAACAAAAAGATTGAAATTAAACCACCAATTAAAACAAGCAGAATTATTGTTAAAATTGTTATCCAAAATATCTTTTTTGCATTTGTTTTCTTTTTTGGTATTTGCTGTTGAGTTTGTTGCGCTCCAGATTGTTGGGAAAGTTTGGGTTGAGTTGAGAGTGGAATTGGTTGCGCGCCAACTGCAGTTTCTTCGTATTTAGTATATTGATGTGTTGGTTTTATTGGCTGTTGTGTTTCGGCTTGAGGATTTTCAAAATTATGTGACTGGAGATATCTTGCTGCTTCTTCTATATCTTCTTTTTTATAACCTGAATTATAAAAACTTTGCATTGCATTTTGAAGAGAATGTCCTTTAGATAAAGCAACCCTTAATCCTCCAAGAATATCTTCACGCACCATTTTTATTTTTTAATTTTTCTTTGTTTAATTTTTTATATCCTTATTCTCTTTCTGTTTTCCATTAAATGACATGTTTTTTCAACCTTATAACCAAGTTCTTTGCATAATTCAATCATTGGCATTGTTTTGTCCATTGCACCATGTGAAGGTATAACGTGTTCAGGGTTTAATAAATTTATCAAATCACGAGCGTCCTCTCTTCCACCATGACCTGAAACATGGACGTTGTCGAAAATTCTTACTTTTTGTTTTCTGAATTTCTTTTCCATTCTTTCTTTGTTTGCAATATTAACCGGAACAGGAATTGTTGAAGAAGAAAAAATAATATTATCTTCCTTGTTAAATTGATATGGAAGAACGCCTCTTGATAAACGTTCGAGAATTGAGCCTGGCTCTCCTTGGTGGCCAGTGCAAACGACGACGGTGTTTGATTTATTTTTGTTTGCTTGTCTTAAATAAGACTCAACTTGTTTTTTATAACTTCCAATTTTGACTTCATGTTCAAAGGGGCATATCTTTGCATTTATTGAAGCCTGAACATATTTTTTTAAGCTTCTTCCTAAAAATACAACCTGCCTATCAAGTTTTTTTGAGAATTCTACTACGCTCTTTAAACGTGCAATGTGTGATGAAAATGTTGAGACAATTATTCCTTTGTGTTCGTTATTTACTGTCAGCATTACTTCTTCTAATAAGTCGCGCGCGATTCTTTCGCTTGGTGTTTTTCTTTCAGAACCAGCGTAAAGAGAATCTATTATGAGTGCTTTTACGCCCTCTTTTTTCAAGCGTTTGAATGCTTCGTAATTTGGTTTGTTTCCTAAAACTGGTGTGTTGTCTAATTTGTAATCGTTTGCGTAAACTATTGCGCCTTGAGGTGTGTGAAGAACCATCACTGCTGTTTGAGGTGTTGAATGTGTAATGTTAAGAAACTCGACTTCAAAATTCTTTTTTCCTTGAACATGATAAGATGAATTTGGATTAATTATTTTAAATCTATTTGGAACTGTTTGGCTGTTGTCTTGCATTAATTGTTTTAGGACTTCTATTGTAAATGGTGTTCCGACGACATCTGCTTTGTATCTGTGAGATAAATAAGGAACTGCACCGACATGGTCTAAATGTGCGTGGCCGATTAATAATGCACGGACTTTATTTCGCCAATTTAATTTATCAAGAATATGGTCGTGCGGCAATGCTCCTATGTTTCTTAGTTTTTGCTCTGTTGGTTCAGATTGCTTTCCGCCTGTTTCAAGTTTTTCTGCTTCATGTAATTCAACAATCGGCGGAAGATATACTCCTGCGTCAAAAATCACAACATCTTCTCCGACTTTTACTGAAGTCATATTCTTTCCAACTTCATTGTAACCGCCGACTGCTAGAATTTCTATTGTCATTTTTCCTCTTTATTAAACTAAAAAAGAATTTGTAGTTTAAATATGTTTCAATAGTTATTTAAAATAAAGAATTTTAATTGAATTATGAAATCACTTAAACCTTCGATGCGGGAAAAGAAACGCTATCTTCTTGTTAGTGGGGGAAGCAAGGAAAAAATTGAGAGAGCGATTCTTGAATTTATAGGAATTAATGGAATGTCAAAATGTGGTTTGGAGTTTGTTAAAAAGAGAGGCGATAAAATGATTATTGGAGTAAATCGCGAGATGGTTGATTCTGTTCGGGCTTCGCTTTGTGTGTTTAAGGAAAAAATGAGTGTTGAGAGGGTTAGCGGGACGATTAAGGGGTTGGGGAAGTGAAGTTTTATTAATCCTATTATAATTAAATTGATATGTTTAGGGTTTTTGTTACAAAAGAATTTGATGATGATTTTGATAAACTAGATGAATCAGATAAAATAAGAGTTAGAAAAATTAGAGAGCAATTAAAAGAGCAAGGTGATTCAGTCGGAAAGCCCCTTGGACTTCCATATTTTAGAGAGAAGAGATTTGGTGAGAAGAGATTGTATTTCATTGTTTACAAAAAGTTTATGGTTATTCTTGCCGTCGGAATCAGTGACAAAAAAGCTCAACAAGCGACAATAAATAAAATACTTAAAGATATAAATAACTATGAAGAATTTGTATTAAGGGAATTAAGAAAATTCGAGAATTAATCTTTCCACTCTCTTATTCTGCCCTGTTTTACATCTTCGAGGCTTCGTTTTATTTTGGTGACTAATTCTTCGTCAACCATTGATGCCTCTAATAATATTTTGTATTCTCTTTCAGGAATTGTTACCATTTTCTCCATGAAGAAATAATGTTTTCACTTAATTTAAAGTTTTTGGTTTTGGCAGTATCTCCGCATACGACTAAGAATAAGTCGTATGTTTAATCAAATCATAAAACAATCGTTATCAAAACCCAGTCAAAAAT
>CAYXNP010000026.1:0-10208 GCA_964466575.1 Candidatus Woesearchaeota archaeon
AATTCACTCATCACTTAAGTGTGGAGTTTTCTTTCAGCAGGCAAGCTTATAAATTCTTAAATAGAATATCTTAAATTTTATTTAATGAGCAAACTGGTTTATCTCGCGGGGCCGATTGATGGATGCACATATGAAACATGCACCGGCTGGAGAGAATATGCTATTAAAGAGCTTGAACTCGACGGAATTACTGGACTATCTCCAATGAGAGCAAAAGAATTTCTTAAAGAACATCCTAAACTTATCGACGGAATATCAGGGCATGTTTTAACAAGTGATTCTGGAATAACTGCAAGAGATATGTGGGATGTCAGACGTTCAGATGCAATTCTATTTAATTTATTAGAAGCAGAAAAAGTGTCAATAGGAACAATGGTTGAATATGGGTGGGCAAGCGCCTTTAACAAACCAATAGTAACTATAATTGAAAGAGAAAAGAACGTTCACGAACATAGCATGGTTAGAAGATTAAGTGGTTATAGGGTAGAAACACTTGAAGAAGGATTAAGCGTTGTTAGAGCATTATTTAATTATTAAAATTACTCTCGTGAAGTTGCTCAAAATTGAATCAGAATAATCAAACATCTCTGAAGAACAATACACCAAAATCTTATTGCATTAACCTTTCGTTAGCGAAGGATTCAAACGAAGTGGAATCCGAAGCAATCAATAACGCGAGCCCGCGAGCGCTAATCAAATCACTAAATTTATAACCTTAAATAATATCTAATTATATGGATAAAAAACCATTATATATTATAACATTTCTTTTAGTTTTAATTATATTAATTACAACAATCGCAATTATACAAAACTCAAAAAAACCAGTCATACAATTACAGCCAATTTTCATAGAAGATGAACTAATTAAAATTTATGAATTCAACGAATCAACAAAATTCGAGTCATTAAGATTTACCGACTCAAGAATAAGCTACTCTATTTCAAACGAATGTTCAAAATCAAGAATTAATAATGCCGTAGAAGCTTTCGGAATCTTAGAAGATAAAACAGTTTTATCATTTTATGAAGTAAACGACAATCCACAAATTAAAGTAAGTTGTGATAAAAATAAAGATAAACCCGGTGAAATTGTCGGAGAAGGTGGCCCAACATTTATAATCAACACAGGAAAATACGACGTCATATTAAATGGGACAGTAAAACTTTATGAAGATGACAATTGCAGAACGCCAATTATCGCAACACACGAAATACTCCATGTCTTAGGGTTCAAGCATGTTGACGACAAAAACTCAATAATGTATAAAATCTCAAATTGCGATCAAGAATTAACTCAAGATATCATTGATGAAATTTCATTGAAATATAAGGACCCTGCACTTCCAGACATGGCATTCAAAAAAACCCAGGTTGAAAAAGATGGGAGATATATTAATTTGGAAGTCTCAATTTTTAATATTGGATTATCAAACACAGAAAATGTTAACATGAAAATTATAACAGATGATAAAGAAATTAAAACATATAGTCTAAACGATTTTAGCGTCGGTTCTGGAAAAATAATAAAAGTAAAAAACTTGCTTATTCCAAATTCCATCACAGGATTAACATTCATAATAGACAAAAATAACGATATTCCAGAAATCAATGAAACAAATAATAGGGAAGAAATTGTTTTCTAATTTTTAGAAGAAATTATCAAAACGTAAACGCTCGGCTTTCGCCTCGCTTTTCTAAGAATGGCTCACTTCGTTCGCTCATTAATGGCTTCGAACTGGACTTCGTCATAGTTCTTCGCGACGAAATAATTAATGCATTAAATAATCTTTTGGTTTGTGAGAAATAATGTTAAAATTTTATACATCAATCTTTCGTTAGCGGAGGATTCAAACGAAGTGGAATCCGAAGCAATTTATAACGCGAGCAAAACGAGCGCTATTTTACAACACATTCACTTCTCCATACCCAACAATCTCCAATTAATTAACATCAAAACAACTGCTGGAACAACATAAAGCCAATTTATAAAAAATCCAAGAATTAAACAAACCAGCGCAACAAGCGAATTAATTACAACAGGAACATTTCTTTTAGATTTTTTTTTCATTTTAATATATGAGCCCGCTTAACTCGCGACCTCGCTCAGTTATTTATAATTTTATTTTGTCTTTCGCAAAATCGCTCGGAATTTGAACTTATCAAATTTATGAATGTCACGCAAATCCGATATGGCTTACAGCCATAAATGAGCCCGCGCGGATTTGAACCGCGGACCCCTGCCTCTCTTAGATAACTCTAATGAGAAATTCAATGCTTGTGCATCAAACTCATATAAGAGCAGTGCTCTAACCTGGCTGAGCTACGGGCTCGTTGTTTCTGTTGAGACCGCAGCGACTTTGTCGACCTTGCACGAAAAGGAAGGTTGATTGTCAAGGAAACGTAGTTTCCTTACATGAGCTACGGGCTCGTTGTTTCTGTTGAGACCGCAGCGACCTTTGTCGCCCTTGCATGAAAAGGAAGGGGTTCTAGGGGAAACCTTGGTTTCTCTAGTGAGCTACGGGCTCGTTGTTTCTGTTGAGACCGCAGCGACTTTGTCGACCTTGCACGAAAAGGGAGATGGTGTGAGGAAGAACAGTAAGTTCTTCTCATGAGCTACGGGCTCATGAATAAAGAACAAAGAATCAATATTTAAAGTTTGTGAGAGTTAATTATTTAAAGAATAAATTCATTAAAACGCAATGGAAAAACAAATTTCAATAGAAAAAGTTTATCTTGAATTGAAAAAGTTAGAAAAAACCCTTCAAGAAAAAGGAATAATTGAAAGTTCGATTAATTTATCTGACATTCCGGAAACAGCTCTTCTCTCAGAAGAATCTTTATCAAAAGAATGGTTATCTCCAGAAGAGGACGAAACATGGAAAGATTTGTAAGAGGAGATATTGTTGTAATTAACTTTCCTTTTAGCAATTTATCGCAGACAAAAAGAAGGCCGGCACTTATCTTAAAAGAAATTGCAAGAGGCGATTTAATATTATGTCAAATAACTGGAAGATCTTTTGAACCTAAAGAAGAAATAATAATTAAAGATGAAGATTTCAAAGAAGGAAATTTATACAAAAAAAGCTTCGTTAGATTTGCAAAACTCTTTACTACCGACGAAAAACTTATTTCTTATAAAATATGCAAGATTAAAGATGAAAAAATAAATGAAATAATTAGGAATCTGACAAAACTTCTGCTTAATTAAAAGTCATTCATTTATACCGATATGATATTCACGCTGCACAATAATCTAGTCCATAGAAAAATTGGAGAAGTATCAAATCAAAAAATAAAAGATAGTATAAATATAAAATTAAAGGAGATTCTCAACGACGATTAATTAGAATTAACACGTTCTTCCATTTCAATAAGTTTTTCAATCGTTGGAGAGAATTTTGGTGACCAAGAGCCACAAGGATTTTGAATATATTGTTTAACCATTGGAGAAAATCCGCCACGACCACCATTTTCTTCCCTTAACTTATCAAGATCGCGTTCATAAATATCACAATACCAAAAAGAGTTTGCATCTGGTGATGAATCAACTGCTATTATTTTTCCTTGCGAATTCATTCTTCCAAAAGAAGTGCAAGATTCACACCCCCCTTCAGAATGAACCCTATAATTACCTACAATTCTTCTTGCATCAGATAAATCAATTACTTTTTTAACCTCTTCATCACTTTTGAATTCATACTTACCATCTACTACAATATCTAAAACCCTCCCCAAAGACAAATTACCAAAAGAAGGTTCCAATCCACTAACTTCTGACCTTACCTCTCTTAACATTAAAATAACACCTTTCGGAGAAACATCATCAAGTGATTCTACACTTGGTTTATATTTAATCTCTTGGGATAATGGCATAAATAAAAGAATAAAAATAAGTTTAAATAAATTTGTATATTTAATTATATTCCTCATCAATACATTCTTTGCTAGATTTTTGCATCAAAATCTTAGTTTAGCGAAAATCCAAGCGAAATAAGATTTGAGCCAAGTTAATCTGCAAGTTCACGAGCAGGTAAATCTTATAAACTTCTCCTTCTCCTTTAAATCATGTTAATCGGCTTAGTCGGCAAACCAAGTGTGGGAAAATCAACTTTTTTCAAAGCTGCAACTCTCGCAGAAGTCGCAATCGCAAGCCACCCATTCACGACAATAAAACCAAACCACGGCGTCGGATACGTCAAAGTAGATTGCATCGACAAAGAATTCAATACCAAATGCAATCCAAAACACGGATTCTGCATAAATCACAACCGATTCGTTCCTATAGATTTAATGGACGTCGCTGGTTTAGTCCCAGGCGCGAGCGAAGGCAAGGGTTTAGGAAATCAATTCTTAGATGATTTAAGAAACGCAGATGTTTTTATTCACCTCGTCGACGCGAGCGGAACAAGCGATGTTGAAGGCAAAATTCTCCCAGAAGGAAAAGAAAGAAATCCTGTTGAAGATGTAAAATTCCTTGAAGAAGAATTAGATTTATGGTATTTTAATATTTTAATAAAGGTTTGGAAAAGCTTTTCTCGAACAGCCGAAGTAGAAAAAACGGATTTTGCTAAGGGAGTTACAAAACAATTTTCTGGTTTGAAAGTCAACGAAGGGGATGTAAAAGAAGTATTACGCAAAATTGATTTCTCAAATATAAAACCATCTCAATGGAACAATGAACAGGTTAAAAAATTTGCTCATAGCCTTAGAAAAATAAGCAAACCATTAATAATTGCGGCAAATAAATGCGACCATCCAAATTCCAAGTCAAATATTGAAAAACTCAAAAGAGAATTTCCCGATGAATTAATTATCGCCTGTTCATCAGATTCGGAATTGGCATTAAGAGAAGCAGCGAAACATGAATTAATAGATTACATTCCTGGCGAAGACAATTTTACTGAAAAAGGAAATCTAAATGAAAAACAAAAATTTGCACTAAATAAAATTAGAGAAAATGTTTTAGATATTTACGAAAATACAGGGGTCCAGCAAGTTCTCAACGCCGCTGTTTTCGATTTATTAAAATACATAGCAATATTCCCGGCAGGCGCAAATAAATTAGCTGACCAATATGGCAATGTCTTGCCAGATTGTTTTTTGCTTCCTCCAAATTCAACAGCGTTGGACTTTGCGTTTTTCCTTCACACTGACTTCGGAAAAAATTTCATAAAAGCAATTGACGCCAGAAGCAAGAAAGCTTTAGGAAAAGATTATAAATTGAAAAATAGGGATGCTTTGGAAATAGTGACACGATAATTATAGATTTCTAAACCTAAACGATGATGCTCTTGAAATTGTTACAAGGGGATTTCAAGACTTAATGTTTATGCTTTGGAGATTGTTACGAGGTGATTTCAAGATATCATACAAAGATAGCTTCAATTCCACCTAATTGTTCTAAGTAAGGAACTAAATCCACTCCTCTTTCTCTATATAATCTACATGCGTTATCAAGTAAACAATTTACCCTGTATCTAACACACGATGAGTTTTCACATTTTGTTTCAAATTGTTTTTCAACTCTTTCTTGCGAATGCCAAAATTTCTCAAAATCTCCTTTTTTATGTACTTCTCCAATAACCATTGAATCCCTTCCCCTATTATCTGAACATTTGTAGACTTTTCCATCCGATCCAATCAAAGTGAAAATAAATCCTGATGGACAAGGCGTAAAATCAAGGTTCTGGTTTCCTATGTCGTCTTGTTTTGAGAAACTACCAATTTCAATATTTAAATCATAACCGGCTCCTTTGATTTTCTCAAGTTGTATTTTTTCGTCATCAGTTAATTCATATCTTCCTTTTGTAAATGGGTTTCTTGAAGGTAATAATATTAGTCTCTCTATTTTGGCATATTCACAGTATTTTATTATTTCTGGAAGTGATTTGACATTTGGAATTGTTCCATCTTTTTTTGAAGAAGCTGGAAATACAACCGTTGAAACAGAAACAGGTGTTCCTTGTGATGTGATTCTTTCTATAGAATAAAATACATCTTCTAAGTTTGTTTTACTTCCGGTTTGTTGTTGGTAATGTTCTCTTCCAGCATTAACTGAAACTCTTAAAACTGATCCAGGGATTTTGAACGCTTCGGCAACGTCGTCAACATGTCTTTCTAAGCAACTTCCATTACTTACTATTTTTAGTGGAATTCTGGTTTCCACACTTTTTCTTAATGCTTTTCTTATTCCTTTATTATGAAGAAACACTTCTCCGCCCATTGTCATAATTCCCCTTACATTCTTTATTTTACTGTAGTCAAATATATCTTCAATTAACTCAACTGGCATATCCTCGGATATTTTATTTACTGCTTCAGCGTCTATACAATCCAAACATTTATAATTACACCTCCACGTTAAATCAATGATGATGAAAGAAGGAGGTATCCGAGAGAGCTGAGAAATGTCACTTTTTGCAGCAACAATTTGTTTTACTTGTTCAATATTTCCTTTCCCAAAAACAGCTAGTTCTTTGTATGTTGGGATTGTTGCCATAATTAAATTTGTGCTAAGATAAATATAAAGTCTTTCTTTATCCGACGCTGTCACACTAATTTTTCAGAAAATACGATAAAATCCTACTCAAATCAACGATAGTAAATTAAAAAAATATTGATATATCATACTTTATCCTACCAAGGTAAGATATTTAAAGAAAAAGCACCTCTAAATATCATGAAACAGAAGATCTCAATTACCATAAATGATAAAATTTTGAGAGATGTTGATTCTATAGTTGATAATATTTATATTAGAAACCGAAGCCAAGCATTTGAATATTTGATTAAAAGAGCATTTAAAGAGAGAAAAATTGCTGTTATTCTTGCTGGTGAAAGTAAGAATAATCCAGCAAATGAATTAAAACATAGGTATTCGTTAAAAGTAAATCATTCAACAATTGTAGAAAAAACTATAAGAAAACTAAGTGATTCGGGATTTAAAAAAATATATATTGTTTCAGATCACTTGACTCTGACTAATATTTTTAAGATTATAGGAGATGGTTCTGATTTCAAAACACATATAGAATTTATTGATGAAGAAATTCAAGAAGGTTCTTCTTCTGCTTTAAAATTGTTAAAAGGGAAAATTAAAACAACTTTTTTAGTTATTCAATGTGACTTAATCATAGATTACATTGATTTGTTGGAGTTGTGGCAAAATCATTTGAAGGAAAATGTGGCTGTAACAATGTTAGTTTGTAGTAGTATTACTCCAACCAAAAAGGCTGTTTATGGTCATGTTAATTTGCAAGGAAATAAAGTTCTCATATATCAAGAGAAACCTACAAAAGAAAAATTAAAATCTTCAATATTTTTTGGAGGAGTTTTTGTCGCGGAACCAGAAGTATTTAGTTATCCTGGAAAGAGTCTTGAACATGATATTTTTCCGGAATTGGCGAGAAGAAGACTTCTTGGGGGTTTGATGAGTAGTACTGAACATTTACATATTCATACTTCTGAAGATCTTGCAAGAATAAGAAGAATTCTAAAAAATAGTAATTAATATGGGTATTAGAAATTCTAGATTTAATATTGAAAGAAAACCAAGTAGTAGTGACGATAAGAGTGTATACGGTTTTCAAACCCTGTGGGATTCTGATTCTATTCAATCTGCATTAAATCAAAACCCAAGTAACAATTCTTTGCCAAATTTTGTCCTTTCTAAAGTAGAATTACATCCTTCGGGTTATTGTAATTTATCTTGCGCTAATTGTTATGGAAAGAATCTTTCTCCAGAAATATCTGAACGAAAAGGATTTCCAAGGGGCTTAATGGGTAAACTATTTTCAAATATTAGGAAAAAAATGCCTGAAGAAAACCCATTGATTGTTCTTTCTGGTTTGTATTCTGAACCAACTATAAATCCTGATTTTAATAATGCATTGAATCAGCTAGGGGAACATCATTTTAGATTTGGGATTTATACTCACGGATTGCATTTATGTGATGAATTAGTTGAGTCGATGGTTGATAGTGCAAGCAAATCAGAATCTGAAAAACCAAGTTATGTATCAATAAATGTTTCTGCCTCATTAATTGTAGATAGATTTAGAAAAGAACTTTTACCAAAAATAGAAATGATATGTACTAAAAGAAATCAAATGTTAACTTATCAAGAAAAGAAATTTGAAATTAACGCACCTATCATTGTTCAGCACAATTTTGGATATGATTTATTGTTTTCTGTATTAAATAATTTAAGAGAATTAGGAGTTGATAATATTAGATTGTCATTGCCATGGGAACCACATCAACTAGAAAGAAAAACAGGATACAGTGGCATTAGCAGTGGCGATTTCAATAAAAATTTGGAATTAATTCAAAGATTAGAAATAGATTTTCCAGGACTAAGAACAAGGCTACCAGAAAACTCAATTTCATTTGAAAAATGTAATGTCATGGCAATGTCTTTAGCAATTAGTCCGGAAGGAGATGTTTATCCATGTCCTGAAAAATGTTCTCCAGAATATAGAGAAAGATTTTCTTACGGAAATGTAAATGAAAGCGAGCTTTCTGAAATTTGGAGAAACGCTAAGCAAAGAAAGTTATATGATTCCTTAGATCCAAAAAAGGAAAATTGTACATGCTGCCCCATTCATGGAGAATTTAATAGATTTTGTGTAAGTCTTGAAAAATAGGGATGCTCTTGAAATTGTTACAAGATGATTTCAGGACTTGATGTTTATGCTTTAGAAATTGTGACGAGATAAAAAAAATATTTTAAAAAATAATATTCAAATCAAACTCCTCTAAACAGGCATTTGTTTGCCCGTTGGCCTAATGTCTAAAGGTATGTTTATTTGAAGTTGCAAAAGAATTTTATTTAATATATTCACTCTTTTTCTAAAATTTATAATACCTATACTTTTAACACTCCCTGTTTTAATATCTTTTCTGACGAAAACCCCTTTTTCTATTTCGCTGGCTATGCATTCAGCTGATTCTCCGAGAAATACTTCTAAGAAATCAGATTCCTTATCATAATAAATTTCGTATATTTCTTCTTCCATTTTAACTTATTTTATCTACAAAATATGCAGACATTACAAAACCATCTCTGTTTAAATATTTAACTACAACGAGTAAAAATCTTTTGGGCAATGGTTTATTCTTATAATACTTATAATAATAAGCAATACTTTCATCATAGTCTTCAATTTTATCTGGATTACTTAATGCTTCAATAATTAATTCTTCATTTTCTATTTCATAATGTTTTTTCCTAATCTTTGACCAAATTTTTTTTGTTAATCTTATCTTTCTTCCAGTTTTATCTATAACTTCAAATATATAGTTCATAACATTCTTTGTCAAAATTAGTTAATAAAACTTATTGGTGTTGAAGATTGTTATCAAGTAAATTATCTAACTTAAAAGTCCCCATCTAATTCTAAGATATCACTTCTTTTTTCATAAACATTAATTATCAACATCCATATACGTTTTGTGTTATCCTTAAATCAATGAACGAGCGTCAGCTAGTTCAAATTTTAATCCACAAAGTAAATTATTTAATCTCTAATTTCCTCAATAATTCATGAAAAAAGATGTGATTCAATTATCTTCTAAAATTGTTTCGTGGTTGAAACCATATTCCAAAAAAATCGAAGTAGTTGGAAGTATTCGTCGAGGAAGCAAAAACCCTGGAGACATAGATATAGTTTTAATTCCAAAAGATAAAGAAAAAATAAAATCTTTCTTATCTAAAAAAGGAAAATTTGTTAAAGGTGGTGAAAGTATTCATACTTACAAAATAGAAGGCGTGAAGGTTGAATTATATTTCACAAATGGCGACGAGTGGGGTGCAACATTAATGACTTATTCAGGACCTCGTGGAGCTAATATTGGTTTAAGAATTATCGCGAGAGCAAAGGGCTTCAAATTAACACAGCACGGATTATTCAACAGAAAAACTGGAGATTACGTCGCTGGAAAAACAGAAAGAGATATTTACAAAGCTCTCAATCGTCCTTACAAAGAACCTTCGGAGAGATGATTGACTCACTTCGTTCGTAATTAATATTTAATATAATGAAAAACTGATAACAAACAATTAAAGTTTATGTATTAAATATTTCGTCAGCGGAAAACTGTGACAAAGTCCAGTTTGTAGCCAATATATCTGCGAGTTCATGAGTAGCTAATGTGACGTCCTCCCCACCCTAAAGGTTTTTTACTTCGTAAAAAATCCGCTTCGC
>CAYXNP010000027.1:0-8255 GCA_964466575.1 Candidatus Woesearchaeota archaeon
CGTTAATAATTTCCTTAAGCGAATAATCTGACGAAGTCGATTATGAGCCAATGATCCGCGAGCCACAGCGAGCCTAATTCTCAAACAACAGAGTGTGTCTAAAAATAGTTTTTTCTAATGACTTATTCCGACGCAATTTCATAGTCCCACCATCCACTCCCCTACCACCCGCCCGAGTAGTTAGTGAATTAATGAAATTGCGTCGGTAAATAACCTTATATTGAATGAATTATTAGACACGCTCCAAACAACAAAAAGTTTAAATAAGTGAGCCCACTTATCTTTCTATGACAAATATAACCTTATCAATCAACGACGAAGTTTACAACAAAATGAAAAAATTCTCCGAGATAAAATGGAGCGAGTTCGTAAGAATATGCATCCAACAAAGAGTTAAGGAATTAGAAATGCTTCATAAACACCCCTATAACGAAAGTATTTTTACAATGCTGGCTTCAGAGGAAGTTCTAAAGAAAGATTGGGACAATGAACTAGATGAGAGGTGGAATAATGTTTGACCAAAAGGATATTGTTTTAATTCCTTTTCCTTATTCTGATTTAACCTCTTCTAAAAAAAGACCAGCATTAATTATCTCTAATGAAAAGATAAATAAAATGCAGGATAGAATTTGTTGCCTTGTAACAACCAAGCCCCACAAGGATAATATAAAAATAACTAAAAACTCATTTGAGGAAGGAACACTTCCTTTAAAAAGTTTTATTAAACCTCATAGAATTTTTACAATCAACGAGAATATTATAATAAAAAGATTCTGCAGAATAAATAATGATTTGCATGATTCTGTAATAAAAAAGCTTAACGAATTTCTTAAATCTTGTAAAAGCAACTGACATCAGTAGCTAACCGAAGAATTACTTCAACTCGAGCCCACACTCGAAAATTTATTGCGACTTCAAATCCGCTTTCAGCAGGATTTTCCGTCGAAAAAATGATAATAATATATTTCGAATTCTGGATTAACAATTTCTTAGCGGAGAGCCTTGAGCTTGCTCTGGCTCGAAGCCATTAATCTTTGCGAAGCAAGAAAGTTTACACATAAAAAAGAGTTACATTTCATCTTAAAAAACAAACTCAAGCAGATATTTCTTCTTGGTAATTAACTAGTTCTTTCTTTAAACACTTTAATTCCTTTAATCAAATGCTTTTTCTTATCAACAGCTTTAACAAGTTCATCAATTTCTCTCGGCGTGAGTTCAATCAAGCCAGAAGAATCTTTGTTTTTAAAACCTAAGGCAATAGACTCGTGTTCAGGACGCAAGAAATCCTCGTTGATTAAAACTTCTTTAATCTCAACATTACTTTCTAATCTAAAACTTCCTCCAGAACCAAATTGTTTGATTTTAATATTCATTTTAATCAACATCAAAACTAATAGGATAACCGACGCTGTTTCCGGCCTCGTCTCTTATTATTATATTCAAATCATAATTTCCTTGTCTAAACGTCTTTCGTTTTTCACAAATCCCATCAACAAGTTTAGAACAAAGTCTTTTTTCCTTCAAACTTCCACGGCTGTCTAAATAAGTATAAACAACTTCGTTGAAGTTTATTTCATCAACACTTAAATTAAAATAAATATACTTTGGTTTTTCTGAATCTTGTGTCCAAAAATTTCCGGGGTTTTTTAAAACTGGAGAAGTATTATCAACATTTACAAAAACATGTTTTGATTCATCAACACCTCCTGCAATATCGCTTAATACAAAATAATATTCAATCTGCTGTCCGTCAAAATCATTTAAATTAACATTAGTGCTGCATATGTATTTTCTTTTTCCATCAAAAATACAATCGTTGTTAATGTTCAATTTTTTCGTTCTAAAACTATTTCCATAATATAATGTCAAATTCTTTGCATTCTCTTCCTGAAACTCAACTATAAATTCTCCGTTGGCAAATTCATTATCTCTTGGAAAAGTATTTTTAATTTTTGGTTTCTTGGAATCTATAAAAAATGAAACCTCTGTATAATTTTCATTTCCACTGTTATCAACAGCTTTTATTTTTATTGAGTTTTCTCCTTCGTTAAATCGTTTATCGTTATTGTAACTTAAACAGCCACTGCATATCCTGCTCCATCGCGGTCTATGTTCAAGTAAATCCATAAAAAATAAACTTACTTTTTCATTCAAATTAATAATTAAAGGAATTGATTTTTCAGTGAATAATTCTCCTTCTTTTGGAGAAACTAAATTTATTGAAGGAGGATTAAGGTCATTGCCTCCGTTGCCTCCAAGAAAACTGCATGTTTGCCCGTTGCACGTTGCAGGATTTACTCCGGGAAATCCAGAATCAGTTGTGCATATCTGGCATAATGTTGAGGAGCAGGTATATTTACATCCACTGCCAGCACAACCCGGAGGAAGCTGTTGTCCATCACTTAAGCAATAAAGAAGATTCGCACTTACCATTCCCGTCGAGAAAATTATAAACAACGCAATTATCGTCGCAAGCAAAGCTATAATCAAAACAACTTTCACTTTTCTGGTTTTTTCGTTTTCCATTTTTATATTAATTTCGTTTGTTTTCTTTATCTTATTTTAGTTTTTTTACATTAACCTTACGTGAATTTATCTTCACACTTTACTTCCCTAACAACCTTTTATACTAATCTTATCTTTTCTTTGCATTAATTTTCTTCCCTAAATTTTGCCTTGACAAAGTCAGGCAAAATTCCATTTCATATCTTCGCGTAGCGAAGCAATTTTTCTTTGCATAATATTTCTTTCTCATCTCGCGTCAGCGAGGTATCTTTCCCTATAATAAGGGGAAAATAAAAAATAAAAAATAAAAAAAATAAAACAATTTTAGATAGCTTCACCCCAGAAGAAAATATCTCCTGTGCTGAAATCTCCAGTACATGGCTCAGGCAATCCTAATTTGAAGTTCAATGCAATTTCTGAACCTGGACTTAATGTATTACCAGCGTGGTATTCAATAGTATTAATTACCAAATCTCCGCTAGCATCAGGTCCTGCATTTCTTATGATTTCAGCATCGTTGTAAAAATCTCTGCTGAATACATCACCATAAACAATTGGCACATAACCTTCTAAATCTGAATTATCAGCGTCTGCTGTACTATATGCTCCGTTAGTTGCATAATAACACAAGTGGTCAGTATTAGGCTCATTAGTTATACCTAATGTTCCAGCTTGACAATCATAGACAGCATGTCCATTATTTTGATCAGCTGAACACGTACCAGATCCTTGACCTACACAATCATCACTTCCCCCATCTTGTCCGATATTAGAAGGTGATCTTCGTGAATCACTTAATTGCAATTGATTTGTGTCTGGGCATCTTGCTCCAGAATCTAATGGGTCGTAAAAGTCTGTTCCAGATATAAACATATCTAAAAGAACGCCGCTTCCTTCATCAGCATCGTTTCCAACAAGGATTGTGCTTGAATAAGCAACTGTTCCTGGTCTAACTTCTTCGAATTCAACATCTCCATCAACAGTCAAAGCAATTATTGGATTTAAGAACCAATACTCATTCTCGTCAATTGTTGCTTCACCATCTGCTGAAATTGCTTCAACAGTTACAAAGAATTCTCCGTACATTGATTCAGGAGTTTCTACAGTAAATAAACAATCATAGTAAGCCATAGTATCTTCGTCGAATGTAGTTAACTGTTCTTCTAAAATTCTTGCGTTACAAGATTCGTCAATATATTGTTCTCCTCCAGTAACTCTTTGACATTCAACTTCAATGTCATTTCCAGTTCCTTGAGAAGCTCCAATAGTTGCAACAACATCTTGGATTTCTTCAATCTTGTTTTTATCCATTACAAGAACTTTCCAACTGATTTGTTCACCTTCGAAAGCATAGTTTTCTATTCTTTCAATAAGGTCATTAGTACAATCAGAGCCTCTTCCTTCTTCTATACAATCTTCTACTACAATTCTGTTATCACATTGCCATATGTGCGGCGGAAATTCTTCAGTTGAAATATCTAAACCAATTCCTTGTCCAATACTAACAGCCATAACAACAGGCATTGCACTTAACACTAGTAAAGCCATTACTGCTAAACTTAAAGTTTTTTTCATTATTTAATTAACCTCCTTTCATCTCTATAACATGTTATAGTCTTTATAACTATTAACTGTGATTCATTGAAGTTAGATAATCCAATCTGCCTCTTTCCGGCATCCCTTTTTGTAACCATATTAATTTCAGAGTAGTAGTTCTTTTTAAGTATTATTATCGTCGAGAAAATGTTTTTTGTTATTACTTCAATACAATGAACGATTTTTTTCAGCCGCTTAATCCAATCTTTTTTATTACTTCTATTTAATACCTTTAAGAAGAAGAGTTTACTGGTTTTAGTTTGTCGACGGAACACATTTATAATACCTGCTGGTTTATTCTTGGAATGAAATTATATTATTTTGATACCTCAATCTGGCTAGACTTTTTTGAAGATAGAAACGAACCAAATTTTCCAAAAGGAAAATTTGCTAAACAGTTATTTGAAAAAATAATTGATGAAAATGATAAAATTATTTATTCAGATTTAACTCTTATAGAATTAAACAATGCAGGGTATAGTAACTATGAGCTTGAAGAAATGTTTTTGAAATTCAGAGAGAATATTGCTTTTATTGAAATAAATAAAGAACAAATTGGAAGAGGGAAAGATTTAGCATTAAAAAGAAATATCCCCAAAGGAGATGCAATTCACGCAGTTTTTGCAAGGGATAATAATTTAATATTAGTTACTTTTGACAGGCACTTTGACCAATTAACTGATATAACAAATTATTTCAAACCATCTGATCTAATTAATTAAACCAAACTTTTTTTCAAGCATTTCTACAGCTTTTTCTCTTGATTTATGCAATTCCTCGTCTGTCGTTTTTCTTTTTGACGAACCGAAAACCTCATTAATTTTTTTCAATGTTTCCTGTTTCTCAATTCCATTAATTTTATCCCTAATAGCCTCGCGAATAAACTCGGTTTTTGTTGAATATCTGTGCTTCCTCATGATTCTTTCTATGTCTCTAAGAAAATTTCCTTCTAGCTTTAAGCTTATTGATTCCATATTACTATGTAATACTATGTAGTATTTAAAAGTTTCTAATACCTTTTCCACAAAACTAATTTGCCCTCGTCGTCTCTTAGAAAAAGTGTATCTCCTGTTTTTGTCCAAACATTCTCTCCATCTTCCCAAAATAATTTGTTTTTTGTGTCAACGCCTTCTCCGGTTTCAATTAACACTTCGCTGTTTTTTTCTAAAACAAATTCGGGAAAAACAAATTTCTTTCTGCCCTCCTCTTTCAATTGCCAATCTGTCAGCTCACAACCAAAGTTGCATTCATTTTCAAAAACAACTTCCTCGTTTTTGTAATCAAACTTGCTTAGCTTAACACACTTTGCACAAACATTCTCTGAACGCGAGCACAAGTTAACCTTTTCATTAACGCAATTTTTCCAAGCATTAATTAGTTTATATGAGTATTGGTCAAAACCAGTTGGAAAATAGTAATTTGCATAACCTTGTTCAACCAATTCCGAATTCACATTCTTGTCATTTAGAAAAACATACCTCAACAACCTTTGATATTTGTCTCTATCTTCCCTGCCTTTTTCTAAAACAACACTTTGATTAACAACAAGTTCTGTCAAAAAATCCTTTGCTTCATCATAAAAAAATTCTCCTCGCTCAGGCGTGTTAATTCCAAGCAATCTTATTGATTGATTTCCAACAACAATCGTATCGCCGTCAATTACTCTATCAACAAAAACAATTTCTTTTTCTTCTTCAACTAAAGTTTCATTCAAGTAGTTGTCAACAAAATTATAATTCATAACAACCATCGCGGCTGACAATAAAATCAAAAGCCAAATGTATTTTGTTTTTTGTTTCATATATACTTACTAACAACAATCCATTTAAATAAAATAGTATAATTAAGTTTATGGAAGGGGTGATTTTACTTGCTGACCCAAATTCAAAAGCATGGGATTTTTCTTTAAGGATAAAGAAATATATGGATGAGGTCAAAGAAGATTTAATTCTTTTAGAGCCGGTTTTAATCACAACTTTTAGAAACGGTGAAGTCGGAATTCACGTTCCGAGAAATATAAGAAAGAAACATATTTACTTTATTCATGATTCAACTAAAGATCCTCAACGGTGGTGGGTTGAACTCTTATTATTAAAAGATTTATTACTAAGCGCTTCCGCAGAAAGTGTAAGCTTTGTTCTTCCAGATATATTATATAGCAGACAAGACAGAAAAGACCGTCCTCACGTGCCAATTTCAGCAAGAGCTTTAGCAAATTCAATTTCACCAGGACTCAAACGTATAATAACAATGGAATTGCACGCATCACAAATCCAAGGATTTTATCCAGACAAACTTCCTTTAGATAATTTATACAGCTTTCCCGATGCTGTTAAACATTTCAGAGAACATCATCTAGAAGACTTAAAAAAATTAGTGCTCGTATCGCCGGACGCAGGGGGAGCAGAGAGAACCCGTTCCTTTTTGCAGAGACTCATAAGGGCACAAAGAGAAAACAATGAATATAATGAATATTCTTTTGCATTAATCAGCAAGATTCGGCCATCTGCAGGAGAAATTGAAGAAATGAGATTAGTCGGAGACGTCAAAGACAAAAATTGCTTAATTGTCGACGACATAATTGATTCAGGCACAACTTTATGCAAAGCAGCAGAATTATTAAAAGAAAGCGGAGCAAAGAAAATATTCGCTTACGCAACCCACGGAATTTTTTCTAAAGGAACAGAAGAACTTTTGAAAAATTTTGATGCTATTATGACAAGCAACACTCATTCAATTGAAAATCACAGAGTCGAGGTAATCGATGTTTCAGGAGTTTTCGCAGAAGCAATTTATCGTGATATCAAAGGACATTCTATTTCTAAATTATTTGAATAATCAGTAAGCTTTATAATCTTTAATTAAATTCTTTTTTCATGTTGGTGTGTGGAATATCATGGGCCCATCGAAATCAATAAGTTAAATAGACTTCGCGAAATCGTTCGGGTCAAACGAGTTTTCCCACTCCTACAAATGTGGGTGTGCCGGAGTGGTCAAACGGGCAGCCCTTAAGAGGCTGTGGCTTAGTGCCTGCGCAGGTTCGAACCCTGTCACCCACATTATTCTATCGACGAACAGGGTGAGAACCGTAGGTTCGACGAGCAAGTTCACGAGACTTCCAAATCGCCCAGGTTTCGAGTGGGCTTGCGAGCACTGTCACCCACATTTGCAATCGTAGATTGCATTTTTTTGATATGTTCATTTCTGCAAAGTCGCTTTAGTAATTCAAATAGTGCTAAGCTTGGTTCGACGAGCAAGTTCACGAGAGGTAAAGTTTATTAATAGCCTTAGTAGAAAAAAAGAATGGATATAATTTATTATTTATTTAATGATTACATTAGAAATATTATAAAACGAGCCAAAGAAAAATCTAGAGTTGAATTTGTTGGATTGAGAATAAGGGAGTTTGACAGAGAAAAGTTAGGTTTAGAAAATGGACAATTCAAAGAATTTAAGCAAAAAGGGTTATTAATATATTTCGGCGATAATTCTAAGGAACAGGATGAATTTGAAAATGCGTGGAAAAACAGAGTCGCTTACGCGCCCAAAACCTTGGAAGGAATTTCAATAGAAAGATTCGAAGAAGAAATTGCAAGACAAATGAAAGAAAGAATAACAAAGGAATTTGAAGGAAATGAAACTCTTGAAATGTTTGCTGATGGATTGTGATTCAAGATAAATATAATTTTTTTTTCTTATTTATTCATGAAAACAAACAAATTTATTTTTTCTGCAATTTAATTCCAAGTTGCTCAAGCGCCTTGACATGTCCTTGAATAAATTGCTCGACAATCTGAACCATTTTGATTAACTCATTTCTTTCATTCATCAAAGTATTCAAAGCACCCTTATGATAACCAATTTGCTCTTCCTTGCTCATTGCAGGAGTTTGTTCAGTTTTTTTCGTTGGCATGAAATCTTAAGAAAAATATGTGTTATAAATGTTTTGAATTAGTTAAGTCAACTTTCTAAATAAATATTAGCACTCGCAAGCTGCTCCTGATCCCGCTCGAGATTATAATAAACAATTCACCTTCACGAAATCACTCGTCGTGTCATCAATGGCTCAAAACTGACTTTGTCAAGTTTTTCGCTTAAAGAAATTATTAACGAAGAAATTCAAGCGAAGCGGTTAGTGGTTGCAGGAACTGTGA
>CAYXNP010000028.1:0-7180 GCA_964466575.1 Candidatus Woesearchaeota archaeon
ATCTCCCCTTGTGGGTAAAATAGCATTATTTCTTGCTATATTAGCTGGAGGAATTGGAATAACTCTTATGACTCCAACATTGACTGGAAATGTTGTTGGAAATAATTCTACATCATCTTTTTTAGGTTCAGTTCTTATTCTAGTAGGTTTAACCGGAAGTTACTTTTATTTTAGAGAGAGATAAATAAAACTATCCAAAACTTCTAAAACCCCTCACCTTTTCAAATCCTATCAATTCACCAAAACATTTAAATATGTGTAATCACATTAATCACATATACACAGGAGCGGATTAAAATGCCAAATATGACTTTATCAATACCAGAAGAAATTCATGAAGCTATGAAAAAGCACAAAGAAATTAGATGGAGCGAGATTGCAAGAAACTCAATAATGGAGCATGTTAAGAAACTCGAGATTATGGACAAAATTACTTCTAAGAGCAGGTTGACAATGAAAGATGTTATGGAGATTGACAAGAAAATTAAATCTTCTATGGCAAAGGAACTGCGCCTAAAATGAATAATGAATATAATAATTGATTCAAATGTAATTATGTCTGCTTTGATTAAAGATTCTATAACAAGAAAAATAATTCTTGAATCTAAAAATAACTTTTTCTATCCAAAAATTGCTTTAAGAAATTTGGAAAAATACAAAAATGAATTAATAGAAAAATCAAATATTGATGAGTATGAATTTAATGAGGTGTTAAAAGATTTATTGGGAAAGATATCCCTTATAGAAGATGCAGACTTTTTAGTTAAACTGGATTAAGCAAAAGAGATAATGGGGAATATTGATATTGAAGACGTCCCATTTATTGCAACAGCTTTGGCAATAAATGCAAATGGAATTTGGAGTTTTGACAAACATTTCTCACAACAAAATCAAGTAAAAGTTATTACAACAGATGAATTAATAAATATTGATAATGAATAAATTTCTTTTCTCTTCCAAAACTTCCAAAATTCCCAGTCATCTCCTATATGCTTCATCGTGATGTCCAAAGAAAATAAGTGTTATAATTTTATTTGAATCATCAACTTCAAATTTAAGAACAAAACTTTTCATAATGTGAACTCTTTTTTCTCCTGCTAAATCATATTTTAATGGTTTGTAGTGTTGCGGATTCTCTATAATTTCATTAATCTTTTTTTCCAAAGCTTTTTTCAAAACAGGATTCTTTTTGCACAATTTATCTATATCTCTTTGACAAGAAGGCTTTATTTCTAGGTTGTACATATTTCCCTTTATTTTATATCTTTAAATATTTCAGAAACAGATTTTAACTTTATAGATTTTTCTTTCTTTCTCCTCTCAATTTCTTTTTTAAATTCTTCTTTCAAAGGTAATTCATCAACAGGATGCCAATCTATTCTTTCACAAAACTTCCATTCTTCATCAGTTATATTTCCGTTTTTAATGTAATTCTCAAAAATTAATTTTTTCATAGTTTCTTCTCTTGCTATTTCACTCCAGTTAACCCACATAAATGTCTTTAATTGGTTTTTCATATTCTCATTTATCGATAAAGTTAAAGATGCCATTATATTTTTCCTATATTTTTTAATTCTTCAAATTTCTTGAATTCTTTAATTCTCTGTTCAAATTTCTGTTTAATAAATTCTGCCCAGTTTATTTCTGGATGTTCCTCTATTTTTTTCTTCAAATCATCTGGAATTGAGACTGTGAAAGTTACCATTTTGTTTTTATACTTTTTCAGTATACACACTATAATTAGTGTATATATTTAAATCTTTCGTAGTCCAAGAATATATTTATCAAAATTTTCCGCCAAACTTAAAAACCCTTCCTCTTTTTCTTAATCATGCAAAACAATTTCATCTTCCTCAACAAATCACTCTTCTTTCCAGCCGAAGGAATTCTCGTTATCGGCGATTTGCACATCGGTTACGAAGCAATGTTAAGACAACTCGGTTTGCAAATTTCAATCGGCTTAACAAAAGATATAATCAACGATTTAAAATTAATCCTAGAAAAAATCAAAGCACAATATTCCTTAAAGAAAGTAATTTTCATCGGCGACATTAAACACCTTTTTTCAGCAGAATACGAAGAGAAAAAAGCTTTTTTCAAAATCCTTAATTTGATTGAGAAGTATATTCCTTCTAAAGAGATTATTCTGATAAAAGGCAACCATGATACGTTCGATTTTTCAGGACATGAAATGAAAAATTATTACATTCACAAAGACATAGCATTTGTTCACGGCCATAAAGACTTCAAGGCAATTTACAGTAAAAAAATAAAAACAATTGTTATGGGCCACATTCATCCATCAATTCGTTTAACAGACAAATCAAAAAGCGAAAAATTTAAATGCTTCCTTGTTGGAAAATTTAAAAATAAAACAGTAATCATTGTTCCAAGTTTCTTTGAAGTATTTGAAGGCACAGATGTTAACGACTACGAACATATATACCAAGACTACTTTTCAATTATTCCAAAGAAATATTTACTAAAATTCAACGCTTTTGTCGTCGGAGAAAAAAACACTGCTTACGATTTTGGGAAAGTGAAAGACATTAATTAACCAAACTCACCATTAATATATCTTTCAGTTAATATGTTCTTTGGAGTTGAAAATAACTTGCTGGTTTCTGAATATTCAATTACTTTTCCATCTAGTAAATAACAGGTATAATCAGAAATTCTTTTCGCCTGGTGCATATTGTGAGTTACAATTATTATTGTTGTTTCTTCTTTTAATTTTTTTAATAAATGTTCTATTTTTGCAGTTGCTATAGGATCTAATGCAGAACAAGGTTCATCAAGTAATATTATATCTGGATTTATTGCTAAAACTCTTGCAATACATAATCTTTGTTGTTGCCCTCCAGATAATCTAAATGCAGAAATGTCTAATCTGTCTTTTACTTCATTCCATAAATCAGCTTTTTTCAAGCTTTCTTCTACAATTTCTCTTAATTTCTCTTTATTTTTAATTCCTTGTACTTTTAACCCATATGCAACATTGTCTTTAATTGACATTGGAAAAGGATTTGGTTTCTGAAAAACCATTCCAATTTGCTTTCTTAAAATGGATACATCTTCATAATCTTTGTAAATGTCTTTTTCATCATAAATTAATTTCCCCTCAACTTTTGAATTATTAATAATCTCATTCATTCTATTAATACATCTTAAAAATGTTGATTTTCCACATCCACTAGGCCCTATTAAAGCAGTTATTTTTCTTTTATATATTTCCAGATTTACATTAAACAAAACTTGCTTATTTCCATAAAAGAAATTTAAATTATCAGCTTTTATTTTTATCATTTTACCATTCTTTTTTCCTTCTCAATTTATATCTAAGAATAAATATTCCTATATTTAAACAAAACATCATGAGAATAAGCACCAATGCGGTCCCAAATGCATAACTAATTGCTAATGGACTTGAATGTTGAGTTGCAAGTATAAATATATGGTAAGGCAAAGCCATAAATTTATCTAATGGAGAAACAGGAAGATAACTAATATAAAATGTAGCACCAACCATTATTATTGGAGCTGTTTCACCCATTGCTCTTGAAATTCCAAGAATAGATCCAGTTAACATACCACTAAGTGAATTAGGCAATACAACATTTTTTATTGTTTCCCATTTAGTAGCTCCTAAAGCTAAACTTGCTTCTCTAAATGAATCAGGTACACTTTTCAAAGATTCTTCACTTGCAGTTATAATCCAAGGAAGAGTCATACATGCTAATGTAAAAGATGCAGCTATCAAAGATGTTCTCATTTTTAAAAATAAAACAAAAAATGCAATTCCAAATAATCCATATATAACAGAAGGAACCCCTGCAAGATTTCTTATTGAAATTTTTATCATTCTTGTAAATAAGTTATCTTTAGCATATTCATGAAGATAAATTGCAGTGCAGATTCCAATAGGGATACTTAAAATTGAGACCCCCATTCCCAATAGTATAGAACCAAATATAGCTGAAAAAATTCCTCCTTGAGAAATATCTTGATGATTCCACATACTTGTTAAAAAATGAAAATTTACTACATTAATTCCTTTTAAAAAAACATAAAGTAAAATAAACACTAAAATAATTACTGAAAAAAATGTTGCAATTTTGAAAATAGCAAAACACAATCTTTCTTTTTTTATTTCAGTTACCATTTGTGCTTTTTTGTTTGTTTATTTATGATTATATCTGAAATAAGATTTACAGCAAAAGTCATTACAAATAAAACTAAACCTATTGCAAAAAGGGCTTCATAATGTAAACTTCCTCTAACAACTTCTTTAATCTCAATTGCAATATTAGCTGTCATTGGCCTTACAGGATCAAAAAATGAAGTTGGCATTGCAATCGCATTTCCAGCAACCATTAAAACAGCCATTGTTTCTCCAACAGCTCTTCCTAATCCTAACATTATAGATGCTACTATTCCAGATAATGCAGCAGGAATTAATACCATTTTTATTGTCTGATATTTAGTAGCTCCTAAAGCTAAACTTGCTTCTCTAAATTCTTTAGGTAATGAAGTAATCACATCTTCTGAAACACTGATTATTGTAGGTAATACCATTATTCCAACAATCAATGAAGAAGTTAGAGCATTTAATCCAGATGAAAGTCCAAAAATATCAGCAATTATTGGAGATAAAAAAATTATTCCAATTAATCCTAAGACAACACTTGGAATACTTGCTATCATTTCAATAGTAGGTTTAACAATTTCTCTTGTTTTTGGAGAAACTATTTCAGAAAGATAAATCGCAGATACTACGCCAAGAGGAATAGCAAATATCAATGCTCCAAATGTTACTATTAAAGTGCTTAAGATAAGAGCTAAAATCCCCCAGCTTGGCTTTCCATAAGCTTCAGGATTCCAAACTGTTCCAAGAAAGAATTCATTAATAGTTATTTCTGAAAATGCACTAATTCCAGTAATAAAAAGAAAAAAAAATATTCCTACTAATAAAAGAAGTGTTGTAATACTTATTGTTGAAAAAAATAACTTAATTAATTTTTCTTTGTCATAATAATTTTTCATATTAAATATTAATTTTAAGTATTAAATATTTGGTAATTATTCTTTTTATCTTCAGGAAGTATTTTATCAAATCCAGATTGTTTAACGATTTCTTGCCCTTTATCACTTAATTCAAACATTATAAAATTATATTCTTCTGAATTTTTAACCGGTTTTTCCAAATATTGAACTAATGGTCTTGAAATAGGATAATCTAAGATTCTTGACTTATCTAACGGAGAGATATAATTTAAATTTCCATTTGATACCTCAACAACATTTATTTCAGGAATTTTCTTCCCATTTTTATCAGAGATATATCCTAAACCAACATAACCGATTCCTGTTTTATCTTGCCTTATAGCATCAAGAATTGCTTGATTTCCTTCCATATTCCTCATACTTGAATCGTATTCACCTTTAACAACATGTTCTAAGAAAAACGCATATGTTCCAGAAGAGCTCTGTCTTCCATAAATGGTTATTTTTTTATCATTTCCTCCTAATTCTTCCCAATTTTTGATCTCTCCCTTATATATTTTTGATAATTGATCAATTGATAGTTTCTTAATAGGGTTATTTTCATTAGTTATAATTGAAAGCATATCTCTTGCAATAATTACCTCTATTAATTCTCCCCCTTTTTCTAAAATTATTGTTTTTTCATCTTCTTTAATAGATCTTGAAGAATCAGCAATATCAGTTTCTCCATTTATCAAGGAGGCAATTCCTGTTCCACTTCCCCCACCTGTTACAGAGATTTTAATATTAGAATTTTCTTTAGAATATTCTTCTGCTAAATTTGAGACTAATTGCAATAAAGTATCAGAGCCCTTAATATCAATCTTTGAATTTAGATTATTAACCGCATTACTAGTAAAATTACTTCTTAATACTCCCATCCATAAAAACCCTATCAGTAATATTCCGATGCCAATAATAAAAAATATTTTTTTATTCATTTATCACCATTTCCATTTAAATTAAATATAAGACAAAAAAAGATATTATATAGTTAACCTATATAATTTATATAATCAAAGATAAATTTATATAGCTTTAAATTTATTAATTTTCATGTATAAAAGGAGAATTCAAATAATTGCGGGTTCAACATATTCAATTTCCCTACCAAAAGGATGGGTAACAAAAAATAAATTAAAAGAAAAAGATGAATTAACTATCTTAGAGAAAGATGACAATAATCTGATTATTTCTTCAAATCTTAATGAAAAAAATATTAACTCTTTAAGTTTAAATATTGAACATTACAAAAATATTGACAGAATTTCATATGCATGTTATTATCTTGGAATTGAAACTATAGAGATATTGTCCAAAAAAGGGTTTTCAAAAGAAGAAAGAAGAAAAATAAAGAAATCAATTAATCACATGATTGGAGTTGAAATTACAACAGAAGAAAATAATAAAATTACAATAAAAAATCTGCTTGATAAAACTAAAATAGATTTAAAACAATTATTAAACAGAATGAACTTATTGCTTTCTTTAACCATAGATAATATTCTAGATGAGCTAGATATAAATGATATAAACATTAATGAAACTGAAATAGACAGATTATATCACCTTGCTACAAAAATAATTTCTTTATCTTTAAATGATTCTAAGATATTGTCTTCCTCAAATATAAAGAACATCTCTTTAATTCCTTCTTATTTCTTAATGTGTAAAAAAATAGAAAATATTGGAGATAATATCAGCCACCTTGGTCTTCATCTTAAAAAGAATAAGATTGATACAAAAGAATATCAAGAAATTCTCAAATTAATAAAATTAGAAATAAACAGATCAATGAAACATGTTGCAAATGATTTTCCTAATATATTTGATAAAATTCCAGAAAAAGAAAGAATAGAAAAAAAAGAATTAATTTGTCGTATTAAAGATAAGATTATCTCGGATTATTTAAAAGATACATTAAGATATCTAAAAGATATAGAAGATGAAATTATTCAATTATCATTTAATAAACAATTAATCCGTCAAGGGGTTTTATAATTATTTCTTCTTTTTAGTTGTATAAAATCCAACTATTGTTCCATTTACTCCTCTAAACATATGTGATATTGGTTTTAATGCAAACAAGTAAATATATTCAAATACAGATAATTTTTTTAGATTACTATCTATTTGT
>CAYXNP010000029.1:0-6427 GCA_964466575.1 Candidatus Woesearchaeota archaeon
TTAATTTTGAGTTAGCACGTGGACGCCCCTGACTTTAGTCTGTGGGTAGTTCACAAAGAGGTTGCTAATATTGTGAACATGCCAGAAACAAATTATATTACAAGATTGATGGGTTATGTTGGTAAGTTAAAAGCTGCGGAAGATGATTATTCTAAGCAAGTTAAACGAGCAGATGAGGGAAGTAGAGCAGAAGCTGTTGCTGTAATGGGACGAGAATCTGCAAAGGCGCATAGACTTCAACTTGAAGCCCTGTTTCCTGATATTGCTTTTGATGAATAATTTTATAATGTTTTTTATCAAAAGATAAGGTAATTAGCGATTATCAGTGTTATGAAAAAGAAGAGATATTATAATTTATGTTCAAGAGAATTGGGTTAATTTTAAATAGATTATATTCCTTTGAGAGAGATGAAAAGAAGAGGAACTCGCATCCCGACTTCAGTTATCAATAAAAATTTTAGTCTAAAGTCAAAACGCTCGCAAATTACAATTTTTGTAATAATTGCAGTCTTGATTATTGCAGTGGCTGTTTTAATTTTTGTTTTTCGTGAGCAGACTTTTGGAGATGGTCCTATTAATGTTAATATTGTTCCTGTCAATGATATTGTTATTGATTGTCTTGAAAAAATCGGAAATAATGCAATAATTCGTGTTGGCGAGAATGGAGGATATTCTGAAATTTATAATGATATTAATTATGCAGAAGATGTTCCGTATTATGTTATCGATGAGAAAAGTTTGATTCCGTCAATGGAAAGAGTAGAATCTGAAATAAGTTTAATTATTGAAGAGGAACTTCCTTCCTGCGTTTCTGATTTTGGGGAAATTTTTGATGAATATGAAGGAATTAATCATGAGTTGAGAGATGCTAAAACGTCAATCTTAGATGATGCAGTTGTTCTGGAGTTGAATTATCCAATTGTAATAAATAAAGGTGAGTCAGTTTATGAGTTAAAAGATTTTTCTTTCAGAGTTCGTTCGAGAGTTGACGATTATTATGAAATTTCTCAGAAGACAATTGTTGAACAGCAAAAACATGCAGGGAGCATTTGCATAAGCTGTCTGTTTGATTTAAGCGAAGAATACGATGTTAAAATTGAGATGCGTGATTCAGGGAATTCCACGATTATAACAATTGTCGACGAAGAATACAAATTAAGTGAAGAAAGTTATGAATGGAGGTTTGCAATAAAATGAAATTCAATATAATTTTTGTTTTGTCTTTCGTTTTGCTTTTATTGTTTGTTAATTTAATTAATTCTCAAGAAGAAGTGACTTACGAGTTTAATGACACTGAAGAAAACTTCGGCAGTTTAATTGGAGAGGGTATAGAAAATAATCAGGTTTTTGGAAAAAATGTTTTGTTAAAAAAAGGGGAGACTAATGAAATAATTTTTACAAGAGGCGATAGTTATTTGAATATTGATGGAAATTTATTCGAGAATATTGAATCGAGTGCTGGAGGAGCTAATGCTTTTTTGAAATTGAATGAAGAAGGGGAAATTACGAATGCGGATTTGACTGCAAGCGACGACGCGTCTTTTGTTTTTGATGAAAGAAAAATTGAGGTTAAGAAAGGAACGAGAATGATTTATAACAATGGATTTTTGAATGTTTGGGGGCAGGAATCAGATGAGATTAAACTTTCCGACAAAGTCGTGAATAATGACGGCGTTAGTTTTGAGAATGAGCATAAGATAACTTTATTAAACAACGATAGAATTTCAATAATTGACGGAAAAAATGTAATTTACAATTCTGTTTATGGGGAATATAAAATTCATGGAAATAATTTTAAATTGGATGATTTGACTATAAGCGGCAATCCTGGATTTTCCAACGAAGCCGATGTTTTTATTGTTAAGGAAGGATATGTTCTTGGACAACTGACTGTTGGATTGAAAGATGGAATTTCTTTTTCAACCGGAAGTCTTGCTGAAAATAACCTCTTAATTTCTGAATCTGGAGGGGGGTTGGATAAATACAATAATTTGGTTGTTCTCGGTGATAAGACATTAAAAGCAGAAGGCAGGGGTTTTGATATGACTTTTTTAGAAGATAATCCTTATGTAGAAATTGAAGAAGGTGATAATTTTCGTATAAAAAGCATTAGAGATCTTAATGTGGGTTTGAGAAGTTATTATAATGATTTTTCTTTGGAATTAGAAAATAGGAAAGTTCCAAGAATGATTTTGGGAGGAACTGCCGCTGTTACACAAGGCAAGAAATCTATACTTATTGAGAATGAAAGGGTTTATAGTTCGAATTTTGGAGGGGATTATATGACAATACCAGTTGAATTATTAGTTAAAGATTTGAATACAGACAAATACTCTGATAAAAAATATTTGATTTCAAACTCCAACGAAATTTCTGTTGTTCCATTTGAACAGGAAACAGATTTTATCGATGAAAGATATGCTGATTCATTTACCGGGTTGAGAAATCTTGCAGGTGTTTTTTATTTGTTTGATTAAACCGCCAAATTTATAAACCCCTTTTCATTTAATTTTTTATGTCATTGTTGTTATGGATTATAGGGGGAATTGTTCTTTTAGCAATTGTGATTGTATTTTATTACTATAATAAGTTTCAAGTTCTTTCTAATAGAATAGATAATTCTCTTAGTCAGATTGATGTTCAATTGAAAAGACGTTCGGATTTGATTCCTAATTTAATTGAATCTGTGAAAGGATATATGAAGCATGAAAAAGCGGCGATAAAAGCTGTTACCGACGCGAGAAAAGCTCTTGTTGGCGCGAAAGATTTGCCTGGAAAAGTAAAAGCAAATAATGTGCTTGAGGGCGCGTTAAAAACTATTTTTGCAATTGCTGAAGGTTATCCTGACTTGAAAGCTAATACTAATTTCTTAGAATTGCAAAGAGAACTTGCTTCAACTGAAGACAGGGTTGCTTATTCAAGGCAATTTTACAATGACTCTATTTTGAGTTATGAAAACAGGAGAAAGACATTCCCTGGAAATATGTTTGCGAGCTTGTTCCATTTCAAGGCAAAGGAATATATTAAGATTGCTGAAGCTGAAAGAAAAGTTGTTAAGGTGGATTTTGAATAAGAATTATTTATTTCTGTAAAGAAGAAGGCATTTATGATGTTCGTTATATCTACCTACAGCCCCTTGACCTAAATTAACAAAATCGTAACCCATTGCCACAACATCAACATCATGTTCTCTAAAAAACTTTTCTAAATCTAATTCTAAAGATGCTTTATCTCCTTCAAATATTCTTGGCTGTATTCTTGTATGAAAACTTTCTGCAGTTAATTTTGTTTCTTTTTTTGCCATAAATAAAATATTGTCAAATTATATATAAAGATTATTGTTGCATGATGTATATAATTAGCGCTCATTTTTCTTTCGTGATTTACCGATGATATACCTCTTTTTATTTGATCTTTTTGAATTATGAAATGGTTTTATGTTTTTACACAATCCGAAATCTTAAAAACTCTCTTTTCTTTATTTTTTTATGACTGATAGTGTTTTTGAAGTTATAGATAAAAGTGGAAGGAAGATAAGGTTGACGAAAAAGCAGTGGAGTCATATAACTTCTCCGACATCCCTTCATACTTATATGACAAATTATCTCGAAGAAGTTAAGGAAACTCTAAGAAATCCTGATAGAATGATTGAAAGTTTTAATGATGAAAGTAAAGTTAATTATTACAAATATTATAAGAATAAAAAACAAAATCTTAAGGTTATAGCAAAATATTTAAACGGAGAGGGTTTTGTAATAACATCCTATTTTATTTAAAATGAAAGGAAAAATGTCTGTTTATTATGATGAAGAAGGAGATTACCTCGAGATATTTATAGAAGGTTCGTCGCCGACTTATGGAGAGGAAATTGGAGATGATGTTACATTATTTAAAAAAGAAGGAACTGATGAAGTTGTCGGCGTGGGAATTTTGAATTTTAAGGAAAGAACAAAAGATTTAGAAGAAATAAAACTTAATTTACCCTTTGAAGTAAATTTCTCAATATAAAAACGCCGAAGCTGAAAGAAAAGTTGTTAAGGTTGATTTTGATTGATTGGAACTCTGCGAGTTCTTATAATTGGCTACGAAATCGACCATGTCAGATTTCTTCGCGAAGAATAAGTTAATCAATAAATCTGAGTAATATTTATATTTAAGGTTGAATTCAGTTAACATAACTATAATTCACGAGCTTGCGAGTGGTATAACAAAATCTTAAAAACTCTCTTTTCTTTATTTTTTTATGGACCAATATCAACGGATTGATTTTCGCGATCAGATTGCGAGGAACAAACGGAACTCGTTTTTTTTAATTGTGATTATCTTCGCGGTTTTTGTTTTGTTTGGCTGGGTTATTGCAATGGCTGTTGGTGGAGGTTATTTTTTTATTATTATGATTATCGCGATAATTTTTTCGTTGAGTTATATTTTGCTTTCTTATTACAATTCTGATAAGATTGCTTTGGCGTCGGTGAGGGCAAGAAAGATTGACACGAAAAATTCTAACGAGAAGCAATATGAACGGCTTGTTGGAGGTTTGACTCTTGCGAGTGGTTTGCCAATGCCGAGACTTTATGTTATGGAGTCGAGTCAGATTAATGCGTTTGCTTCTGGAAGAGATCCGAAAAACGCGGTTGTTTGTGTGACGACAGGTTGTTTGGAGAAATTGGACAGGCGTGAGTTGGAAGGAGTTTTGGCTCATGAGTTGAGTCATGTTGGTAATTATGATATGAGGTATATGACTTTGGTTGCGGTGATGGTTGGTTTGATTGCGATTATTTCTGAGATTTTTTTGAGGAGCTTGTGGCTTGGCGCTGGTTCAAAAGGAGGAGATAAAGATAAAGCCGGAGCGATTTTTTTAGTGATTGGAATTTTGCTTGCGATTTTAGCGCCGATAGTTGTTTGGCTTGTTCAATTAAGTATTTCTAGAAAAAGAGAATATGCTGCTGATGCTTCGGCTGTTAAGTTTACGCGTTATCCTCAAGGATTAATTGGAGCTTTGAAAAAAATTAAAGCTGATTATGCTGCTCCAGAAAAAAAAGTTCCGAAGGCTGTTGCGCCGCTGTTTTTTGCAAATCCATTTAAAGGAATGGGTTCAACACATCCGCCGATTGAAAAAAGGATTGAGATTTTAGAGAGGATGTAAGTGTTAATCAGAATGGGAAACATTAAATTGTTGGTAAATAATTCAGTTTATAGTTTTTAGTTATTTTCAATATTTCAAAATCTTTTATCTCGACGGAAAATTTATTTTTTATATCTATTAAAATTCTTTCAAACTCGTTTTCATTTTCTGTTTCAATATCAAATTCATATTCCCATTCTCCAAGAATTTTATTAAAATAAATTATATTTTTGTTTTCTTTCGCAAAGGATAATATTTTTTCTTCGGCTTCCGGTTTGATTCTATTCAATCTAACAAGTAGCTTATAAGAATGAAACTTTAATGTGGACATTTCCAACCATGCCCTAAAATCAATAATTATTTGGTCTTTTATCATCCTGTTAATTCTATTTTTTATAGTATTTCTATCAACTTTTAGTTTTTCTGCCAAGTCAATATTTTTTTGTAGTGGATTATTAGATATATTTTTTAGAATTAACTTATCTAATTCATCTAATTTTATTTTAGGAGACACGCCGCCGTAAGACCTTTTGAACTCAATTTTCTTAACATTATCTAAAAGGAAACTTCTGTTGAATTGCCATGACTTTACTATTATTGCTATTTCTTTTTGGGAAATGAATCTAAAATTTTGGGAAATTATTTTGTTTATGATTTCGTCTGCTTCAATTATGTTTTTTGCCATAATATCAATAATTAAATCAAATCTTCCGGAACATCTGGAAATCCAAAATATATTCTTATTGTCCATAATTTTTTTTATGATTTCTTCCTCTTTTTGTTTAGTTGTAGATTGGAATCTTATCATCAATCTGTAAAATGAATAACCGAATACAGAAGTATTAATTATAGTATAATAAAAGGGAATAATTCCTTCATTTTTGAATTGTTTCATTTTATACAAAAGTCCTGGTTGTGAAATCCTCACAAGCTTCGCTATTTGAGATAAAGGCCTACGGCAATTAGTATCTAATTCTTTCAATAACTTTTTGTCTATTAAATTTAATTTCATTATTTTAGTATAGGTTATTATCTATATATAAATATTACCATATTATAAAATAATTAGTAGTAATATTTATATATCTACTATTTTGTGGACTATTACTCAGACAGTAGAAAATTATAATTAAAATTTGGAGAAAGAAAAATGGATGGAGAAAACATACCGATTAAATCGCAGATAAGTAAAGATGGCTCACACCGAAGAGTGGATACTAGAGAAGAAATTGAAATATCGGAGGGGAGTTTTTATAAGCTTGCCTGCTGAAAGAAAACTCCACACTTAAGTGATGAGTGAAT
>CAYXNP010000030.1:0-5102 GCA_964466575.1 Candidatus Woesearchaeota archaeon
AATTTTGAGTTAGCACGTGGACGCCCCTGACTTTAGTCTGTGGGTAGTTCACAGATCTTTGAGGATAGGGGAAGACAGAAGATTCTTGAAAACACCAAGAGAATTAATAAAGGAATCTTTAATAGGTAGAAATTTTAGAATTGATCCTGGTGGAACACTAATTAAATGGGTTGTGAGAACTGAGGGGGATCGTGTAACTCTATTGGAAAAAGATAATTATTGGGCTTCTCCAGAATCACGTAGTTTAAACTACTTAGAAGAACAGATGATTAGTGTACCGCAAGTTTACGACGTTTCACAAGAGCAAGATTTTATTAAATTAATTGAAGAGAGGAGAATTCACGAAAATGATATTTTAGATAAAAAACCCCTTGAGTATCTTGTTGTTGGAACAGCTTATGGATCAATTTTTTCAATTCATACAGTTCATAGAAGTCTCGAAGGTAAAGAAATAGAAGAAATAATTTGGGGCGGAATTAACAAGAATGAATTGAGACATAAATTAGTTGAGAGTTATTCTCTAAGACATCTTCCAGAAATATTCAAATTTTATAGTTCTAAATTAAATTCAAGACAGGTAGGAAATTACAAATAAATTTTGGAGAAAAAAAATGATAAAACAACTTAGAACTAGTGGTTTAGAAAGAGTATTAGGTATTTTCAATTATCTTATAAATGAGGTAGTTATACCTACTGATGAAAAAACAAGCGAAGGCAACAGAGTGTATAATGTGTATAAAGGAGAAGCATTAAATCTTTCTTTGGATGGAAGGGATGTGAACGGGGGTACCTGTATTAAGAAAATATCTTAGAGCAGGATTTGTCTCATCAAAAGAAATAATGATTGCTAAATGGTTTCCTCCAAAAATTAAAACGAGAGAGTTGTTATTTCCTAACGATAAAATGGTTTGGGAAATATCTACTTTGAGAGATTGTTATGAACCAAGATATTTTTTATCTTATGGTGGGCCAGCAACAAGTTACAATTGTTCTGCCTATTATAGGGGGGCTTTAAAAGAAAAGGCAGCAGAAATAGGAGTGGAATTGTCACATGATTTATTTGAAATGGTTTTTGGACCAATTGATTCTGAAATTATGAAGATTTATGAACAGGTAAGAAAGTAGTTTTATCTCAACTTTCAAGTAAATTATTTCTTATTTTAGGAATTTTGACAAAATGTGATTTTTTTAATGATATAAAAGTTTTTGATGGTGAGAGTTAAAAAGTTTAAAGATTTAAATTTAAGCGCATTCTTCTGGAGCGTTAATTGGATCACAACGACCATTTGTGCAATAGTATTGTCCGTTTGAATTTAATGAGCATGCGTATGGGGGGAAGTCAAGTTTTTTACACCATATCCCACATCCTCCACAGTGTTTTGGGTCATTGAATGCAACAACTCCTACATTTGGACAACATCTTTCAAGATTATTATTGAAAGCTTCTATGTTTCCATTAACCATTGTAGATGAAATTCTTGTTGATGAAACAACACAGCAATCATTATCACCTTGATTTTTACCGACGGCTTTTGTTATTTGATTGATTTGCGCGTTTGGAGCCCAAACATCTACAGTGCAGCACATTTGATTTTCTTTTTTAATTATTTTGCTTCCTTCTCCCCATTCCCATTGAGTTGGATCGTCTGCAAGTTGTTCAGGTTTTCTTTCATAACAACATTGTTCTTCTTGCACTGTGAAAGCTTTGCTTATTTTATTTGAATTGTCTGCTCCATATCTTCCAGGATAACCTTCTGGTTGAGTGTTCATGTTTGGACAACATGCGTTTCCTTCTTCATATGTTGCTTTTTTATATTCTAAGTTTGGACCAGCGTCGAATCCATAAGGACAACACTGTTTAGCACCAGCTTCATTTAATAAATTTATAACTTCATCGTCTTCTATTTGTGGATTGGTTCTTCTTAATTCGGTAATTAAACAACTAAATGCTTCTGCGTAATTTTTTCTACGATGACATACATCAAAATCACCCAAAACATAACATGCTTTTAGTGGATGAGCTTCTTCACAAGGAGCATGGAAATTATCAATCCAAATCGGTTCGTTCATGCATCTTGTAATAGCATCTGTCTGTCCTGTTACAAAGTTGTTGAAGAAAATGATTAAAATTAGTATTAATGAAATAGCTGTTATTAATGTTAAGATTATTTTACCCCTTTTCATAAAGAATTTAGGAATTAGGATTATTTAAGTTTTATGTATACTAAAACAAAATTTATAAATGCTAAAAACGTAGATATAAAATGAAAAAAGAGATGAAAATGTTGAGCGTGGTTTTTATTGTAGTTCTCGTCGGAGTTTTTATTGTTGCGTGGAGATATTATGGTGGATATGTAATTGCGAGCACGGAATTATCTCCTAGAGTTGATGCTTCATGCACAGGATTTTATTCTGGTTCTGCAATAAAAGGAGATGCTGGATGTTATACTTATTTATCAAGTAAAAATAGGTATAGGGTTTATCCAGATCAAAATGCAAAGCCAATTACAATTGTTAACTATATTACTTATGATGGTATTGTAAACCAAATTTGTTCTTCTTCGTACTGCATGACACCTCATGACAGCGACGTTATTGAAGTTAGAGATTCAAGTGGAGATAGAGATTGTGTTGATCATGGGAATGTGTTTAGAGGAGGTGGTTATAATGGAAATGGCTGTGGAGAATTAGTTGCCTATTATCCTTTAGATGGAAATGCAAATGATTTAAGTGGATATGCTAATAACGGAATTGTTTACGGTGCTGTGCCGACGACAGGAAAGATAGGACAAGGATATCAATTTGATGGGAATGACTATATTAATATTGGAAATCCTTCTCAAATTCAACTTACAAACAACTTTACTATTAGTGCATGGGTTAAATTGCCTGTTCAAGATGGTTACTATGGTATTGTCGGAAAAATGAAACTTATAAGCCGAGCAGATGGCATGAATGGCTGGATGTTATATAGGGGCTCAAGTGGAGGATTGGCTTTACCACAACAATATCGTTTTACTATTGGCGACGGTGAATGGCCCCCTCATTTTACTGAATCAATAATTAACCATCCCGACAATGAGTGGCATTATGTTACCGCGATTGCAGAAGATAGCGAGATAAGAGTATATGTTGATGGTGTGCAAACAGGCTCAATAGCAATTCTTGATTCTATTGTCGATAGCGGTGAATATGCTTCAATTGGAAGACAATACTCCACGCATGTTAGTGGTGAATATGGCTATGCCTACGGCATTATTGATGAAGTTAAAATATGGAATTATGTTTTAAGTGACGAAGAAATACATGAAGAGTATGAAGTGAATTGAAACAAAGAAATATTTTTAAACTCTTTTTCTTATAATAGTTAATGAAAAAAAGAAGTGTGAGTAGAAATTTTAATAAAAATATTTCTAGTAAGAAAAATAAAAATTTATGGTGGATAATTGCTCTTATAATAATTATTGGAGTTTTTATTGTTGCTTATAGATATTATGGAGAAAGTTTGAATATTGGATTATCGCCTCTGTCGACGGGATGTCCATCGGGAACAATGACTGGAAGCGCAGGATGTTATTATTATCTTGAAACTAAATCTAAGTTTAGGGTTTATTTTAATCCTGCTTCTGCATTGACAGATTCTTATGGAAAGAAATATTTGAATTTGAAGGTGTTTATAGACGGCGGGAGCGCGAGCGGGCAAACATTCAAGTGCATGCTTAATTCTTATAGCTATTGTTTAACTCCGGTTGATTCGTTGGCCTTTGAAATAACTGATACTTTAGGAAATAAAGATTGTGTTCAAACAACGAGTGTTTATAATGGAGCAAGTTATATTGGAGGCGTTTGTGTAAATCCTAATTTAAAATCTGGAGTTGCTTATCCTCAATTTAGTGATTTAGCTTGGAATTATCCCGCAGGAAAAGTTATTTTTTGGAATAATGAAGAAACAGATCCGGTAGAAGTCTATCCTGGTTTTGATTATTCAAGTGGTAATTCAATTCTTAGCAAAACTTTTGTAACTGAAACTATATCGACGCAAGTTGGAAAGGGAATTTATTCTTCTGAAAGTATTGCGTTTAATTTAGAATCGAGCCGTCCTGGAGATAATCTTGGAAGCGGAGCTGGAGTAATATATGAAATGAATATGACATTAAAAGATGGAAACAATATTATTTTTAGAGCTTCTTCTTATTGCGACTTGACGTCGGGGGCTAATGGGGTAAAGAAAACAACTATAGAAGGAATTGGCTTGACAAAGAAAGTTATTACTGCGGCAAGTTGTCCTTTGACTTTTGGAGGAAGCGAAGGAAATGGAGTTGATTCGAGAGTTGAGTTGACGCCGAACGATTTGTCTTTAGGAAAAGGGAGAGCAAAAATTATGGGAACTGAATATTTCTTTAATCCTGCTACAGACAGACCTTTGACTTTGGAGTTTAAAGTTTCTAGAAGAAATGACATGAGGCATAATTTACGTTTAACGAAATTTGACGGCGGACCTGGAAATCCTAACAAACTTGCGAGACCTCGAGCGCCGTTAGTTTTGAATTGGGAAAAAGGAAGTTATTTGCAAAGCATAAATAAATGGGTTTGGAATACGGGAACTCAAACTGTAAGTAATGTTAAAGTTAAAGCTGAAATTATAAGTCAAGAAGGAACTAGACCATTGATTGGAGTTTATCAATCTGTTGTAGATATTGATTCAAAAAGCGAGAAAAAAACTGTTTTGAAGCCGATTTCTGCAGGTGTGGGAACAACAATAGATCCAAGTAGAGGAATTCACCTGCCTTATGACAACGATGGAACTTGCTATGATATAAAGTTTTATGTAAATAATCAATTCTTTGACGAAGGTTTTGATATTTGTGTTGGAAAATAATTATAGCGCTCATTTCATTCGCGTTATTAATTGGCTCAAAGTCCGCCTTCGGACAGGACTTTTCGCTGACGAAAAAGATAATGTAGTAATTCTTTAATTGATGTTTATCTTGGTGATGTGATTTGAGTAAATATTTTTGAAAAAGGGATGATAGATTCAGTTGTACAAATTTTTATAAGCTTGCCTGCTGAAAGAAAACTCCACACTTAAGTGATGAGTGAAT
>CAYXNP010000031.1:0-4007 GCA_964466575.1 Candidatus Woesearchaeota archaeon
AAATTCACTCATCACTTAAGTGTGGAGTTTTCTTTCAGCAGGCAAGCTTATAAATACCTAAGTTGCCAATTATTTCTGGGACAGAAGTTGTTAAAGCATTAAAAAAAGTTGGTTATGAAATTGATCATCAAACTGGAAGTCATATGATTCTTAGAAATAAAAATCCGCCTTATCTAAGACTAACTGTTCCAAATCATGAAACTATTGCAAAAGGAACTTTACTTGCGATTATCAAACAAGCTGGACTAACACGAGATGAATTTTTTGAATTGCTTTGAAAATACCCCTTTTTGTTGAGCAAATATTTATGAAATTGAATTAGGGATTAAACATTTTTAAGTGGAGAATCTATGCAGAGCAAGATTCGGAACGGTATGTTATGAGCAAACGACTTTGGAGCAAGTGTAAATCAGTACATGTCGGTAGTGAATTCTACGACGGGAAAAGTTTAAATAGTTAAATTATTGGAGAAATGAATGGTAAGAGCAAGAAAATATACTGCAAAATTTGCTTTGAGTGTTAGTCCCGGAGAACCTATTCATCTTGCAATTTTAGAAGAAAGGTTTAAAGGGTTGGATACTTGGGCTTCTAGAAATAATAGAAGACCATTATATGAAGTAGATAGTGAACTTAGAAAGATGGCGGTTGATGATATTATGAGACTTGCATCAACGAAAGAAAGTCCTCTTCTTAAACCTGGATTAGCTATGAGTCAAGAACATGCAGTTCCAGAAGATTTTTCAGGAATAGTATTATATGATGTTCATAGAGAAAGTAATAATGTTAATGGTGTTGTTGGAACACATTATAAAAAAACTCGAGAAATTCCATATTTGAATCCGAGAATTTCTGGAGCAGCACAAGAGTCAGCAACTTAATCAATTCTCGCTATTAGAAGTTTTTATTTTTCCGTATCTAAGATTTTTGTAAATTTCGCCCGTAATTAAAACTAAAGACGCGAATAAAAATATGAAGATTAAATCTAGGAAAGGGATAGGCGAAAATTTGAAAATAGAATTTATTAAGGGAATATAAATTACTGAAAACATTCCAATTAGCGACGCTGTTAAAGATATTAGAATAAACTTGTTGGAGAAGAATCCGATCTTGAAAACGGATTTGTGCATTGAACGCATGTTAAGGACGCTGAAAAGCTGGCACGATGTCATCATTATAAAAGCCGACGTCATTGCTTCTTGAATTCCGTAATTTTTGTAAAAATAAACGAACGCCGTTAAAGTTCCAATTATCATTATTGAAACAACCATAATCAAATAAGGAATAACTTCTTTATCTAGAATTCTTTCTTCTTTCTTTTTAGGTGGAGAATTCAGCACTGTTTCATGATGCCTTTCCAAAGAAAGCGAAAACCCATTAAAGCCATCTGTTACTAAATTCATCCAAAGAATATGTATTGGAAGAAGTGGAAGAGGCAGACTCAAAAGCAATGAAGATAAAATTGTTAAATGTTCGGCGGCGTTTGTTGTAACTAAATATGTGCTTGTGCTCTTTACATTTCTAAAAACAATTCTTCCTTCTTCAATTGCATTTACTATGCTTGCAAAGTTATCGTCGGTGAGAACAACTTCGCTTGATTCTCTCGCAACGTCAGTTCCTATAATCCCCATAGAAATTCCTATGTCAGCTTTTTTCAACGCCGGCGCATCGTTCACTCCATCTCCAGTAACAGCGACGACATTTCCTTGAGCTTGAAGTTCAGTAACAATTCTCAATTTCATTTCGGGAGTCACACGAGCGAAAATATTTACATTTCTTACAACTTCTTTGAATTCAGCGTCGTTTAATTTTTCAAGTTCTTCCTGAGACATTGCAAGTGCTTTTTCATTTTTCTTTACTAATCCAATTTCTTTTGAAATCGCAATCGCAGTTTCTTTATGATCTCCAGTGTTCATGATAACTCTTATTCCCGCTTGATGGGCTTTGTAAATTGCTTCTTTAACTTCTTTTCTTGGAGGGTCTTTCATCGCAACAATTCCAACTAAAATTAGGTCCTTGACAATATCTTTTGATAAAGAATTTATTGTCGGTGGGGATTCTCTGTAACCAACAGCGACGACTCTGTAACCACCTTTAGCAAAGTTTTCTGCTGATTTAATATATTCATTTCTTTCTTTGTCTGAAATTTTTTCTTTCTTTTCTCCTTTAAGTAAATAAATAGAATTAGAAATTATTTTTTCAAACGCGCCTATCGCGTATATTTGCCTTCGTTTTCCTTTTTCAATCATCGCCGCGCTGAATTTTAAGTCTGAAGAAAATGGAAGTTCGTCAGTTATTATTCTTGATTTTAGCAATTCATTTCTTTCTATGTTAGCTTTTTTTGATAAAACTAAAAGAGCAACTTCCGTCGGATCCCCTATAATTTCGTAATCGCCTTCTTTTCTCATAATACTTCCTCTGTTGCATAAAGAAGAAATTGAAAATAATTTCTCTAAAGTTTTGTATTTTAATGGATGAATAATTTCTTTTCCAAAATAAAATCTTCCTATTGGCTGCCAGCCATTTCCGTCGACGGTGAATTCGCCTTCTGATGTAAGAACTTTTTCTACGGTCATAGAATTTTGTGTTAATGTTCCTGTTTTATCTGTTGCAATAACGTTAACAACTGAAAATGTTTCGACGGCAGGCAAGTGTCTTATGACTGCGTTTTTTTGCGACATTCTTCTAGCGCCGACGGCAAGAACGACTGACAAAACTGCTGGAAGCCCTTCTGGAATTCCTGAAACTAATGCAGCTATTGTAAAGAAAAATGTATCCATGAAACTTAGTTTGTTCACATAAGTCGCTACGAGATAAATAAGCAAAGAACCAACAAAAGCGAATACAGCCATTGTCAAAGCAAGCTGAGTTGATTTTTTCTTGAAATGACTTACTTCATCAACATCAACTTCTTGAATTGACGACGCTATTTTTCCAACTTCTGTCGAGCTGCCTGTGTAAACAACAACAGCTTTTGCTGTGCCTGAAACTGCAACTGTCGACATGAAAACCATATTTCTTCTGTCTGCAATTGAAACTTCTTTAATTAGAACTTTAGAATCTTTTTCTTCAGAAAGTGATTCTCCTGTTAAAGAAGATTCTTGAGTCATGAAATTTTTTGTCTGAATTAATCTGCAGTCCGCCGGAATTTTATCTCCTTCTTCTAAAAGAATTATATCGCCAGGAACGATTTCCGCTGAAGGAATTTTTATTAATTCTTCGTCCCTGTAAACTTTAGCGTGAGAAATTACCATTTTTTTTAGAGCTTCAATTGATTTTTCCGCTTTTCTTTCCTGCACGTAACCAATAATTGCGTTAACTATTAATACTAAAAGTATAATGTAGCTGTCAGTTTTGTGATCAAACATATAAGAAATCGCCATCGCCATCAAAAGAATGTAAATCAAAGGTGAATTGAATTGTTTAATGAAAACAATTATTTGGGAAGTTTTTTTTCTTTGTTTTAATTCGTTTAAACCATAATGCTCCGTTCTTTTTTTTGCTCCTTCTGACGAAAGCCCTTTATCCGACGTGAAAAGCTGTTTTAGAGTTTCATCCGAAGACATTGAATGCCAAGGAATTCCATCATCACCTTCTTTTCTATATAACATGAAGTGAAAAAGAATTTGGGATTTTTATATTTGATGGAAAGGAATTTTTTATTTATTCTACTTCTCAAAATCCATAGAATCTTCTTGACCTTTAGATGATTTTTTACCCCTATATGCTCTTACCAGTTTCTCAGTTTCTTGAGTAACTTCAATTCTCGGAGCTAAAACAACATAACGAGAACCACAAAATTTTGCTTTAAAATTCTTCATCCACCCATGGTGATTTAAAACATTATTTTTATCAAAACCAACTATTGAAATTCCACTTCTATCGTAATTTCCCGAAAGTAGAAATGTCCAGTATAATTTATCAGGGAGTTTTCCAAATTTATATTTATAAAAACCTGTGAACTACCCACAGACTAAAGTCAGGGGCGTCCACGTGCTAACTCAAAATTA
>CAYXNP010000032.1:0-3933 GCA_964466575.1 Candidatus Woesearchaeota archaeon
TATTGAACTTTGTGGTGTTTATATTTCCTGTTTTTCCTACGTGGATATAAAGAGGCCTTTCATAATCTTTCAGCATTTCTTTTGCTTTTTCAGCATCTGAGCTCCAGAATTCCTGCCATTTTTTTGAACCCATTTATTATATTCCAACAACCCGGGAGCAATAGTTTTTCTATTTGAATGACCTAATATCCTTCAGGTCTTATTCTGAATCTTGTTGATGTACTGACTACCAAAGAATGTTTTATTTCTTTAAGAACACCTTTATTATGTAAAAATTCAATTACTTTGTATTGAGAATCAAGTTGATAGGATTTCATTCTTAATATTATCACTCCAAGCTTTCCATAATAATGCCAATACCATAATTCCCCAAAATCTAAATCTCCGCTTATTATAACTGCCTTATTTTTAATAGCCCATTCTACTATCTCGATGTCAGTAGCACCTTTCAAATTAGTTTCTCTTACAGCTTTTGCATAATAACCAAGAACTCTTATCTTTTCAGCTAATAAAGGGGATAAACTTTCATCTATTAGAAAAAAATTCATTTTTAAACTGCTATCTCTTCAAAATTTGTAAATTGGGCAGCAAATTTTAATGATTCTAAAATATCTTCCTTTTTGATATCTGGATAAGTTTTAATTATCTCATTATAATCACAGCCTTCTCCGAGCATGTTTAACACAACATAAACAGGAATCCTTGTTCCTTTTATTACAGGCTTGCCTACCATAATCATAGGATTAATAGTTATTCTCTTGAATTGTTTTATCTTTTGTTGCATCTTATTAATTTTATATTTTATTCCTATTTAAAATTATCGGAACTCAATTTTCAGCACTTAACATTCCAGATCTTTTCATTAAAAGATTCATAGCAGTCATTATTGAACTTTGTGGTGTTTATATTTCCTGTTTTTCCTACGTGGATATAAAGAGGTCTTTCATAATCTTTCAGCATTTCTGTTACATTGTCTGACTTCCAGAATTCCTGCCACTGCTTTACATCCCATTTGTTGTATTCAAATAAGCCTGGGGCTATTGTTTTTCTTCCTGAATATCCTAAAACCCATGGAGAATAATAAGAATGGGTAGCCATCACATAAGCATTTTCCTCTGTTTCTTGTAATTCTTTTATTTCACTTAGCTCAATCTCACTAATTGAAGGACTTATTGTTAATGATTCCCCTATCACATTATAGCTTAAAAACCCGAAAATGATCAATATTGTTATTACCCCTATTTTTCTGCTGTCCTTTAAAATTTCTAATAAGCCAATTGAGATTATTATTAATATGATTAGGTCTAAATGGATTATATACCTGTTAAAGAAAAATAACCTAAAAACTACTATTATAAAATTGATTATGAACCAGATGAATAATATATTGTATTTTTTATTATGAATTAAATGGTATAAGCCAATTGTTAAAAAAGGGATGTAAATTAAGATTAAAGCCTTGTATGCTGTTAAAGTTATGAAAGTTCCCGGTCCTATTGCTAAACCTGCTGCTTCTGTTATTCCCGGCAGAATTACTGTTTTTATCCTTCCTATATAGATTAATAAGGTTAAAATGATGATTGCTATACCTGAAATTATGTTTTTCTTTAGATTATTTTTGTAGTTTAGTATTGTAAAAGCTAAGAAGCTTAAAGCTAATAGTAAAAAAGTTGGCTTATGAATTCCTGCTGTTATCACTGAAAAAATTGTGAAAATAATATATTTCTGTTTTTTAAGAAAATAAAAAGAGAACAGTAAAAAAGACATTGCTATTATGTTTTTAAAATATAATAAAGTAAATGCATTAAACTGGACTATGCTTAATGAAAATAATAATGTTGATAATATAGCTGCATTTTTATTGAAATATTCCTTTACTGTTAGGTATATTGAAAATCCTAGTAAAAGTTCAAATAAAATTACTGCAGCTGTTAAAATAAAAGTGCTTGGAAGAATTATGTTTAAAAATTTTATTAATAAAGTGAATATTGGTGTGAATGTTGATCTTGTCCATTCTTCAGTTAATGGGTTTTCTATGGCATATTTATAGATTCCGGCATCATACCCTAAAGGTATTGAATTCGTTAAATAAGGGATTACTTTTGGAATTAAAATTAGCAAAAAAGCCAAAATTAGAAAGTATTTGTTTAGCTTTATATCTGTTTTTTCTTCCTTTGCTATTATAAATATTATTGCTATTATTATGGCTGCAAGGCTATATATAGGAAAAGAGCTTGGCAAAATTGAGAAAAATGATAAAAGAACTAAAATTAGGTATAAAATTGGCAGGTATTTTGCTGATTCCATAGCCTTGAGTAAAGTAGAAGGATTTTTAAGGTTTTAGACAAAGATTTAAGATTCATTTGTGGATTTGTCAAGCTTCTTTATTTCTAATAAAATCCCTTTCACAACATCTTCATTTAATTCTTCTAAAACTAATTTAATTTTATTACAAATTCTCTTTTACATTTTGAGCATATGATTCTAGGAATGCCGAAAACATCAACGCTTGGCAATCTTCTTCCAATTTTTAAGTCACTTCCATCATAATTGCAATAAGGGCATTTAATCGCTTGTTTCATTTAAGATTTTTTTAAACTATTTGTTAATTAATATTTTACCTTTCTCTAATCTTTCCTTATCCTTAAAATGAATTTCTTTGGCATTCTTCTTGCTGACTATACTTTTTCCTAATTGTTTTTCAATGTCTTTCCTTGTATTCCCTGCAACAGTCCCGCCTTTTTTTGCGATGTGTTTACTATGGGGAAATGTTTTAGGATCTTCTTTTTCAGAAAATTCTTTAGTTGTTGCCTCTGCGAGCATATTTAAAACCAATTCCAGATTAGTCATATTATCACGCAGATTCTCTTTTTTAATTCCTTTAAACTGCTTATATTCTTTAACTGTCTTTTCAGACCAAGCTTTTGTAATCTCATTAGTTAAAATAGCAAAATCTTCTTGTTTTTCAATACCGACCCTGTTCCATTCATCAGTCAGTTCTTTTCTAACCTCAATAGTTTTTAATCTCTGATTAATCCAGTCCTTAGAATAGCCTTTCTGCAGATATGTCTGCATAGCCCTGTCAATAGCAAGCTCAGGATCTTTGGTTTCATCAATTCTTTCCCTTCCAACTTTAGCAAGCCACATCTTGAACGGCTCTGCTTTTTTAGAAGGAATTGACTGTATTAAACGAAGCAATTGCTCTGTATCTGCAACATCAGTCTCGTAATATTTACCATCAGAAGCCAGCATTTTCAGCTGGTTACAATTTGTAACCGACTCATTACCCTCATTTTTCAGCCTATGTTTCAACACTTTCCAGTAATTTCTTGCACCTTGAAAATCATTATCAGTCAATATTGCAACAATATCCACTATTGAAAAATACCATTCCTCTTTATCAGAATCCCATTCAACACGAATTTTCTTGTCCTGAAAGAGTTTTACTGCATTTTTCATTTTAATCTAAAAACCCATTCTATATTTATTCTCCTAAGTATTTAATTATTATTGTAGTTTATTATGGGATAAGTTGATGCTGTTGTATCACGGATATTGGACGCTTCATGTCACGAATTTTTGAAATTTGTATATCACAGATTTTTGACGAAAAATATGGTGCTTTTGGCTTCTGGTGGATGTTTACTGGGTTGAAATGGGGTTTTTGTTTTTGCGATGTATCCCCTTCACCAGGATCTGTAAAGTTAATTAATGATAGATAAAAAGAAGGCTATTTTAGTCTTATTTTAATTTTGATAAATTTTTGTTATCTTCGATAAAATTTTTTAAGACATGTCAAAATGCAACCATCATTAATTAAGTTAACACAACCCACAATGACAATACTTATAACAAATCCAAACTATGATGATACAACCGGATATCTTTATTATTATACTAAGAAATTGCTAAAATTTATTGAATTAAAAGGGA
>CAYXNP010000033.1:0-2894 GCA_964466575.1 Candidatus Woesearchaeota archaeon
AGGATGATTTATGATAAGTAGGTTTTAAAAATGTTATTAATAACTATAAAATGGGTAATTAAATTTGATAATCACTTTGCGCCTGTTCTGAAACAACTTCATACTCTTCTTTTATTTTTTCAATATGCTCAAGATAGTTAGTCCATTTATGCATAGGTATTGGTGGCAGATCTTTTGAAGTGCAACATGCTTCTCCATCAACTATATTCCAGCTTTGGTAGTCTTTCACAACTCTATCCATAATTTGATTATGGTAGCCTATTAATTCTTGTATTTCATCCTCACTAGCTTTTCTTTTTAACCCATATTTACCATACAAAGCTAGGGTAATTAGCCATTTTTGTCTGTCAGATTTTTCCTTTCCAAGTATTATTTCAAATGCCCCTGGTTTTATTTCATTTTTTCTTTTCATTGAAGTTTAGGAATTGTATGTTTTATAAATGTTACTGATAAGCTATATTTTCATGCATAAATTTATTTAAACTAATTAATCCTAAATATAGTATGGTTTTGGAATATAATATTAATAATCCTTTTAGAGATAGAGAAGAAAGACCTGAAGCAGGAATAGGAATGTTTCAACATTATCTAGATAGTCAAGGTAGAGAAGAAAGACCTGAAGCAGGAATAGGAATGTTTGATCACTGGCTTGAATAAAATAATTTGTAGTATATTTTACAAGAATTCTTTTTCTATTTTTTCTTAAGATTTTATAAACCTTTTTCTTTAAAGATACTCCTTAGTTATCGGCAGATGCTAATTTTATGATATTTAACAATTGATATTTATCTCCAAGGTTTAATTTTATTCCTGCCCTTTCTCCAGGAGTTCTCCATCTTTTTTCACTCTCTAATTTTTGTTTGTCAATAAAGTTATAATAAATATCTCCCAAACAAAAAAGTGCTGTTACTCCTTGAAAAGATTTGTTTCCACGTGCATTATTTTCTAACTTTCTGCTGTATTGATGGTCTCTTTCAATACAATTATTATTATGTTTTAATTTGTGTTTTTTACATGCTATTGAAACTCCATGAGTTAATGTTGCAACATTTCTAAAATATTTGTTAAACCCTTTTTTGTAATGTGCAAGTTTATCAGTTGTAAAATTAAATTTCTTATTCTTCTTTTTTGCTAAAATAAACTGATCATAACATCTTTTTTTAATATCTTCATATAATTTTTTAGTGCCGTTTTCGTAATCTCTTTTTCTCGACGATAAAGTGCTTATTCTGAACTTTGTTTTTCTGTCTTTGCTTACCCATCTGTAATGTTTCTTTTTTTTTCACTTTGAAAACAAATTCATCATTATTTATCTTCCCACTTAATTTTGGAATTTGTTTTCTGTTAAATTTATCAAATTTATTTCCATACTTTTTTACCCAATTGAACACAGTTACTGCACTAATCTCTGCTTTATCATATTCATGAAAATGCTTGCTTACTTCTTCATAAGGCATACCTCTTTTTTTACAGCTTAATGCTTCTGCAATAATTTCTGGTGAATGTTTCATTTTCCAGAAACCATCTTTTGGAACAAAAAGATGGTTACAATTATTACATTGATATTTCTGTTTTTTGCCACATTTATTATTTCTAAAACCACTTTTTACAATTCTTTCTGAAGATTTACAGAATGAACATTGAATCATGTTTTACCTCCTTACTACATTAAAGAGGTCTTAATATATAAATCTGTCGAAGACTTAATAGAATCTTCTTTAAAGCTGGTTTCTTCTAAAGGCAGTTTGTCACACTCTTCTTTATATTCACAGTAGTTGCACATCCAGTTTTTATTTTTTATAATCTTGGCTTCTGCGGGAGGAGTTTTATTTTCTTTTAGGGCGTAATGCAGACCATGAAATCTTTTTATAATCTCATGAGATTTTTCATCATCATATTTAATATTGAATGATGCTGTTTGAAGATTATCTTTTTGTAAATATAGAATTATTCCTTCATGAATTCCTACAGCATGCATATATAATTGAAGCTGAGAAATATGGTGTTCATTTGCTTCTTTAGGAAGAAATTTAGTTGATTTTACTTCAATAAGAACTTTTTTATTGTTTATTTTTGTCAGTATTATATTATCTATTCTTCCAGAAATAGTAAAATCTCCTTCATCAATTGTAAATGGGAGCTCTGTTTCTAATAATTCAATATCATCATTTTTATCGCTTTTTAGCACTTCAACAATAAATTCGTGAATTATATTGCCTGCTTCCATTATTTTTATCACTTCTTTATCAGTTTCTTTTGGGAATTTATATGAAAACCAGGTTTTTCTTAAACACCCACCAATTTCTGATGGATAATATCTGCCAATTTTTTTTGATTTGAATTCTCTTGAAAAATAGTTATCAATCAGCTTATTAAAATCAATTTCCATAAAATTCTTAATTTATCTATATTTTTATATCTTTAGACAATTAATTTATCTTATAATTTTTGTTTAACATCCAATACCTTTCCTTAATTTACATTTATTCATTTATGTTAGTCTACTTAATTTTATTTTTCTTTTTAGAAAAAGGCTTATTACATCAGTTTACTTTCAATTTCATTATTAATAATCTCTTCTTGATCCTTTGTTAAAGGTATATCTGCTTTTTCACTTACTTTATCTTCAAAATCTTTTACCTTATTGTTTTTATTTTTTTCAGAGCTAATGCTAGAAAGAAGATTTAATTTATCATCCAGCATTTTTTTTGATATATCTAATTTGTCTTGCAGTATAGGATTTCCTTTAAACATATTAGCAAGATCATATTCTGTATTTTTTATTCTAGTTTTTAATGCTCTTATTTCTTCTTCTAGTTTCTCAGTCTGAGTTTTTTCATCTTCAGGTTTTACCATTTATTAGCCTATATTAGTTAGTATATATAATTTGTTAT
>CAYXNP010000034.1:0-2852 GCA_964466575.1 Candidatus Woesearchaeota archaeon
AAAAGAATGGAACAAAAGACAAATCTAACTTATTAAGTGAAAAAGAGATGAATAATTTTCTCAATAAGTGGTTTTCAAGAAGAGTAAGACAAGAATTATTTTATTATATAAAACTTTTAAGGGAAATTGGGGATGAAGACTTAAAAAATGTTCTAAGAATTATTTTAAGTAGAACTGCTCGTTCGTGTAGGGCTACAACCCACTCGGATTTAGCGACATTAACAGAACCTCAAAATGGACCATATTATTGTAGAAAACACAAGAAATTATGCACACCGATAAACTCTATCGTTAAACACTTAATAAGATACACTTATGACACGATAAACAGATTAAATGAGTTTTCTAAATTAAAAAAGAGTGTATTTAGTAATGTTATTCATGGAGATTCAAGAGAAGCTGATATTTTTGGAGAAATCAAAAAGCAAAATCCTGAATTTTACAAGCTTTTAGTAAATAAAAAAATAGATGGAGTTTTTACTTCTCCGCCTTATGTTGGCCAAATAGATTACCCTGAACAACACGCTTATGCTTATGAGCTTTTTGATATTGCAAGAAAAGATGATAAAGAAATAGGCCCTTTATTCAACGGACAAGGACAGAAAGCAAAGGAAGAATATGTTGAAGGGATAAGCAAAGTTTTCATAAACATAAGTAAATTTGTAAAAGATGATGGCGACTTTTTTATTGTAGCAAATGATAAATATAATCTTTATCCTATTATTGCTGAAAAAAAGCGGGTTAAAAATAGTGGAACAATTTAAGAGACCTGTCTTAAATAGGATAGAGACAACCTTACGCAGAGATTATATTTCATATGAGGAAGGTTTAAATGGTGGAGAAATTTTATTGTAAAGAGTGTGATAAAAACAAAGATAGTATCTTAGAATCTTTCAACCCGAAAGGAATTTAAAACGAGGGGATTTAAAAAAACTATGTCTCAATTACAATTCGATGCAGAAGATAAAAAAATAGAAGACTTATTTGAGAAAGATAAGTATATTATTCCAAGATATCAAAGACCTTATTCTTGGACGATTACTGAAATAGAGGACTTATGGAACGATTTAACTCAAGACGATTCAACTTTTATAGGTTCCTTTGTTTTTAACTATGAAAATACAGACAAAACGAAATTTATAGAAGTTATCGATGGACAACAAAGACTGATTAGCTTGACTATATTTTTTGCAGTTTTGCGAGATTTGTATAAAGAATTAAAAGAGGAAAAGAAAGCAAATAAGACTCAAGAGTTGATAGCATTCGTAGATAAAATTGATTTAACGGAAGAATTTAGATTGAAGTGTGGCGATTCATTATCTGATTTTTTTGAAAAACATATTCAAAAAGGGATCCTTTTCCCAACAAAAATTAAACGACGAGAACATAAACAAGTTAAAGAGAACTATTTGTTTTTGAAAGATAAAATTAAAAGAGAAATGGGTAATAAAGATACATCAGAAAAAATAAAAGATTTAGATGGCTTGAAAAAGAGAATTTTTAACTTTAAAATTATTCTTATCCAAACCGGAAGTAGCGAAGATGCATATTCTATTTTTGAAACAGTTAATGCTCGCGGTGCTGATTTAACAACCGCGGATTTGCTTAAAAATTATATTTTTGGGGAATTAAAACCACAAAAAGATGAAGAAGATTATGCAAAAGAAAAATGGTCGGAAATAGAGAACAATGTTGAAAATGTGAAAGGTAAATTAACAGTTTCTAAACTGATTAGATATTTTTGGTTGTCTAAATATGGTTTCGTGACTGAAAAAAAACTATATAGAAAAATTAAACAAGATATTAGAGATTATGATGAGCTTCTAGAGAACATACATTCAGCATCAAAGTTTTATAATAAAATAGTCGGCGATACCGTTGTTGATGATTGGGAAGATTTTGATCCAAAGAAAGTTCAAAAAATGATAGAGGTTTTTAAGGCATTAAAAATTATGGGAATTACGCAACCTTTTCCAATATTTTTTGCTTTATTAATGAACCATAAAAGAATTCCATTAGACTTCTCAAATTTTTTAAGAAGTCTAGAAAACCACCATTTTGCTTTTTCTGCAATTTGTAAATTGTCTGGTAATGTTGTTGAAAAAATCTATTTTAGATACGCATTAGAAATACAAAAAGCTGTAAAAGAAGACAAAGAAGAATTTAGGCGGGTAACTATTGAAAAAATCTTCAACGATCTTAAAAATGACTTAAAAGAAAAACATTATCCCACTAAAGAAATATTTATTGAAAATTTTATGGATTTAGAGTATCCGGATAATTTGATTAAATATATTTTTTCTAAAATTGAAAATCAAAAAAATGATAAGAGTGAAAAAACAGATTTTAATTCTGTAAATATTGAACATATCTTGCCAAAAGATCCCAAAGAATGGAATTTGAAAAAAAATGATGTAAAAGACTATGTTAATTTGCTTGGTAATTTAACTTTGGTTTCTAAAAGAATAAATGGCTCTATTGGAAATAAGCCATTGAAAGAGAAAACTGAAGAATTCAAGAAAACAAAACTTAAATTAAATGAAGAGTTATTAAAACAATGGAAAGATACTGACTATAAATGGACAAAAGCCGAAATTGAAGCAAGACAAAAAAAATTAGCAGAATATGCATATGATGTGGTTTGGAAATTTTAGTTATAATTGAGAGATAAAACTTAAAAAAATTAAAGGAAAGTTAATGAGATAGACATTTCATTCAGATCCCATCTTCTTTTCGGCAACTTCTTTTATCTTATTCTGTATTTTTTCTTTAAACTCCTTACCCACTTCATCAAAGATTTCTAAAACTTCTTCGTAAGTTCCTTTTCCACCAAGAAGTTCCCAGAATTTTTC
>CAYXNP010000035.1:0-2648 GCA_964466575.1 Candidatus Woesearchaeota archaeon
ATGCCTTCGTATAGTCTTGTCTTGTTTGTTGGCGGCGTAAAGGACGGATAGAATTTGCAGGGTCTATTGACTACGGAATTCTTTCCAACTCAGAAGTTGCCAATTGCATAAGACAGGAAACAGCGTGTGTGCGTAAGGTACACTCGCGAGACCAGAACAATGGAGACCAAAGTTAAGGTCCCTAAATTCATGTTAAGTGTATCGAACTCTGTCAAGAATCTAAGACAGTAGGGATGTAAGCCCAGAAGCAGCTATCATTTAAAGAAAGCGTAACAGCTCACCTATCAAGATTCTAGGCGAGGAAAATGGACGGGGCTAAACATGATACCGACACTTTGGCGGCGCTCAATTAAAGTTAATATATCTTCTGGTGTTGAGAAGTTGATAATTAGGTTCGCTTTGCTCACTCATTAATGGCTTCGCATCGGACTTTGTCACGATGCTTCGCGAAAAGAAAAGTTAATGTGAAAAGTTTTTATAGTGAGATGTGAGTGGAGATTTATGGACGAAATTACATTAAGTAAACTGAAAGAATATAAAACATCTATAGAAGGATTTCTTTCATTTGAGAAAAGAGCTTTAGAAAGTTTTCGAGAACTTCCTAGAGGTACTGAACAACAAGTGAATAGCTATATTAAATGGGCAGAACCAATAGAAAGAACAATTTCGACTTATGAAACTTGTTTAGAAGAATTAGAAAAAATATTTCCAGAATTATCATAATCATCAATTTCACAAATCATATTCAACAATTCTCAACACCAGAAAATTTATCTAAAAATAAATTAATTATTAATATAGAGCGTTCGGGTAAGCAGGCGTACTTTCTGTGTTGAATGCTCTTCGAGAGAAGGGCTGGAACGGAAAGTAATGAGAATCTTGGTAATAGTAGGATGTGATTTTCCTGAGAATGGAAAATGTCGAAAGGGTAAGGTTTCCTTGGCAATATTCATTAGCCAAGGGTTAGTCAGCACCTAAGTCGTATCTTAACTGAGTACGACGATGGACATCAGGTTAATATTCCTGAACTGATTGAACTTGTAGTGAATCGCTTTCGGATAAGTGAACACTCGAAAGAGTGTTCTGACAGTGAAGTGTAGTTAGCGTAATGCTTTGATCTACGCGAAATTGTTAGACAAAATCGCTGATTCCAAGAGCCAGTGAAAAGTTTACTGCTTATGGTTCAATTAGCTGTACCCACAACCGGCACTGGTGCCCTAGCTGAGAAGGCTAAGACATGAAAGGTTTAAACTGGTTAAGGGAATTCGGCAAGTTAGCCCTGTAGCTTCGGCTCAAAGGGTGTCTATTTTTGTGTACTTAGTAATATGTGTGCATTAATAGATTTCAATAACAAGGACGGCCCGACTGTTTACCAAAAACGTAACCAAGTGCTAATCTGAAAAGACTTGTATACTTGGTGAGACCTGCCCAGTGGTGGTGTCTAAAACTCTCTTTCAAGGGAGCTAATGCCCATCAAACGGCGGGGGTAACTATGACCCTCTTAAGGTAAAAGTAAAATAAATTACGTTGCTTTACGGCGTTCGTGAAAAAGAAAACGAATGACGCTCAGGGGTTTAGGTAAATAATTGGAAAGTTAAACCGAATAATGAGAAAATCGAGCTATATGCGGGAAACTCTCGTTAGGATTTGAGTACTCGAAATTTAGCTTGCTCATAAACTCGTAAGAATTAATTGGCTCATAATCGACTTCGTCAGATTATTTGCATTAAAATTAAGTTAAGTGGAAAATCCTGACAGCGTCGGATTTGGAGCAAATGATTGTGAGCAGAGCGAACGTAAATTATCAGTAAAAATCTCAAATATAGAGACAATCCGCAGGAAAGACTAGAATTAGAAAAGTTTAAGAAGACATAACTTTTGAGAAAGTTATGGTAGAAAGTTTAGAGATAAGAGCAAAATTGTATGATGAAGAAGACGAAAAGATAGATGGATTTAATAGTCTATTGGAGGTAAATGGAATTTATTATCAATTAAGTTTACCAAAAGAAGTTCAAGAGGATGGAGTCAAAAAAATACATGTTTGTTCAGCACTAAAAAGTGTTATAGAAAATGCTCAAGGAAATGGTCATTCTATTGAACAAATAGCAATGAATTACCGATTTTAACTTTTAATTCTAGAATCCTCAGAGACTACACGCTCGACGCAGCAAAAAATATAAATACTTTGAAATCCAGAATTTTTTATGGAAGAAACGTTAACTATTGATAAAAAAGCTTTTGCAAAACTTATTGATGAATTTGAAGAGTTGCAATTGAAACTTGAATCTCTTGAGTTAATGAGTAATCCTGATTTTATGGAATCGTTGAGAAAATCTGAAGAACAAATTAAAAACAGAGATTTTGCAAATTGGGATGAGTTATAAAATTCTTCCAACAAAAGAATTTGAAAAAGATTTCAATAAAATTGATTCTGAACTTCAACGAAGAATAAAAAAGAAAATAGAAGAAGTCGCTGAAAATCCAGAAAGATACAAACATCTTCATCATGGATTGAGTAATTTTTCTAGAATAAGAATTGGAAAATTGAGAGTTGTTTTTCGTTATGATATTCAAAAGCAGGAATTATATCCAGAGAAAATTATTTTTGGACATAAGTATTAATTGCGAAGATATAGTCCGATCTTTAT
>CAYXNP010000036.1:0-2192 GCA_964466575.1 Candidatus Woesearchaeota archaeon
CCTATCCTGCGCGTGCAGAAGCGTGCAAGGGTGTCGGAGTTCACGCATTAAAAGGGATCGTTAGCTGGGTTAAGAACGTCAAAGAAAAAGCAACGATTCAGTACTAGACCGTATACTATCAAAAACGCGGCGTTACATCGAAGTAATTCGGTGGATAATTAAATCAGCTCATATCGGTGAAACCTTAATTTATTTAAACGATAAAATTATGGTAATACCTAGGGAAGGTGAGATTTATGGAGTCAACAACGCTTGCTTATATCGCTGGTTTTCTCGATGGAGATGGAAGTATATTTTTCCAAATTGTGCCAAGAAAAGATTATGTACAAAAATTTCAAATAAGAAGCTCAATTGCTTTTTATCAAAAGAAAGAAAATGTAGAAATCTTAAATTGGCTTAAAGAAATATTTGGAGCCGGATATATTAGAAATCGAAAAACAGGAATGAGTGATTATACAATTGTTGATTCAAAGGAAGTAAAGAAAATACTCTTGCTTCTTAGGCCATATGTTAAACTTAAGAAAAAACAAGTTGATCTTGGACTTGAAATAATTGAAAAGTTAGATAACAAAAAATCTGATGAAGATTTTTTAGAAATTTGTAAGTTAGTTGATAAATTCAAAGAACTTAATTATTCAAAGAAAAGAACAATAACATATGAAACTGTAAGTAAATCTTTACCCCTGTAGAGACTTAGAAATAAATTCTGGAGTTTTGCTAGTTAAAATGCAAAGCTAAGACGCTGATCTCCTTTCGCAAGGAAAGGATGAAGGTATAGTCCATACAACGAAAAAACATAATCGTTGAGAATATACGCGAGACAGTTTGTATGATATCTACTAGAAGTGTCGTTGTCTGAGTGGAACAAGCTTATAGTACGAGAGGAACTAGGCTTGGGTGCCTCTGGTGAGCGGTTGTTACGAGCAGGCCGCGTAGCTATGCACTAAATGGATAAGAGCTGAATGCATCTAAGCTCGAAGCCATCCGCAAAACGAGACAACTAAGGCCGTCGTAGAAGACGACGTTGATAGAATTGCTGTGTAAGATTCAAGCTTCGGCGAGAATTTCAGCAGACAATTACTAAAAGCCTCAATTTGTGAAGTTTTCAAATTGAGTCATTCGTTCGCTATTGAATGTTTGAATCAAACGAAAGCTTTACATAAATGTTATCCAAATATTAAAGTTTAAACTTCTACTACTTGTGATTTGTATTTCTGAAATAGGCTCGCTGTTGCTCGCAATTAATTGCTACGCATCGGACTTTGTCTCGATGCTTCGCCGACGAATGTTTAATGTGATAAATTTCTTAAATGGTGTTTATTATAACTTTTTTATTAAGAGTTATTTTATCAAACAATATTTATGGGATTAAATTTGGTTAAGACTTTTTTAGTGGAGAATCTATTCAGAGCAAGATTCGCAACGAGTGATGAGCTAGCATGAAATGTGAGCGTAAATCAGTACATGTTAGTAGTGAATTTGCCGACGGAAAGTTTAAATATGAGAGATATTAAAAATTTTCATGGAATACCCAAATGAACAAGTAATAGAAATGATGAAATCTTATTATCAAATGATGGTCTATACTGATAGAAGTCGAGAAGATTCAACAAGAGATAATTTACTATCTTTACAAGGACATATTGATTGGTATAAAAAAGTTGTCCCAGAAGAAATAAGATCGTCTCGTCATTTAAGAACGGATTTAGCTTTAGCTGAGGCTATTTCCAAAAGATTAATAAATTCACAAGCGTAGATGTCTAAGATAATTTCTTTTTAGTAAATAAATATCCGCAACTATTGTCTCGTAATTTCACAACAATAATTCTTAAAGTTGTTAGAAAAATTATTACAATAATTTTAATTTTATAATTGCGACGAAGTCGCGCAAATTTTCCTCACCACAAAAATTATAAAGATTAACCGCCAAAGTTTATTATGAAAATAAGAATAAATATTGAACAAGATGAAGATGGTATTTTTGTGGCGGAGTGCTCTACTTTCCCAGGATGTATTTCTCAAGGAAACACTCGAACAGAGGCTATAGATAATATCAAAGATGCTATGAGAGGATATTTAGAAAGTTTAGAAAAACATGGTGAGGCAATACCTCCCTCTATAGGAGAGGAGATTATTGATGTGAACTACCCACAGACTAAAGTCAGGGGCGTCCACGTGCTAACTCAAAATTA
>CAYXNP010000037.1:0-1864 GCA_964466575.1 Candidatus Woesearchaeota archaeon
TTTTCCTCTTGCTATCCATATCTTCTTCAAATTATGTACAATACTTATTAAGTTCAGTTCTAATTTTGCCCCATCTAATCCTCTAATCAAGAACTCATTGAATCCTAAATTATATTTTATGTTTCCAATGACAGGTTCCACTATGGTTTTTCTTAAACCATAGGTTTTCTTTCCCTCTTTTGTTTCCATTTTCTTCTTCATTCGCAGTCTTTCCCTGAAAAATTCTGGAACTCTTTTCATTATTTTTCCATCTTCGGATTTATACACTCTTTGCTTTTTTCCTTTTCTCCATACCCAATCTTTGTGATACTTCAATCTCTTTCCATCAATTATGATTTCATCCTTTTTGAAATCATATTCATAGTCATCGTATTTTCTTGTTTCTTTTCTATTGTCTAATTCTATTGCTTGAGACATATTGGGTATATATCCCTCTAAGTTTTCATCTTCTAAAAACTTTAGATTTTCTCCATTGCTGTAGTTGCAATCTAATGCAAATTTAGTATCTTTTTTCAATTCCACATTTTCTCTTACATTTTTTATTTGTGGTTGCAATTGATGAGAGTCATCTCTATCTTGGCAAACATCATTTGCAATAATTATCTGGTTCTTTGAATCAACTGTAAATTGTGGATTATAGTCAAGTTCAAAAACTCCTTTTTTATTTTTCATCATCCTGCATTCAGGATCGGATAAAGATACTCTCTTTATCAGAGAGTCTTTATCAAATTCTTCAATTGCCCTCTTACAATTGTCTTTTAACTTTTCTTTATCCTTTACTTTACGATAGTTTTCAACTATCATTTTGAGATTTTTAATCTCAAGGTTTGTTTTATTCTCCTCCTTGTCCCCATAGATTTCTTTATCTATCTCATCTTGCTTGACATCTTCTTCAATCATTTTATCAATGATTGAATCTAGTCTTTCAATTTGCTCTTTTGTCAAGCACATTTTCTTACTTGAATTTGCTTTTATCTTGCTTCCATCTATGCAAATTAGATTTAGGTCCACTAAATCATTTTCAGAAGCTAACTTTACAGTTTCTTTAAATGCCTCCTTTACAAAATCTTTATTGTTTTTTCTAAACCTACTTATTGTCCTAAAATTTGGCTGAACTTTTTCAGCCAAATACATAAAAACAAAGTTTTCTCTGCATGCACTTGCAAGCTTTCTTGATGACCTTTCCTTAGAAAGCATTCCTTGAATAATAATTTTCATTATTATTCTTGGATGATATGATGGATGCCCAGCACCCTCACTAATCATATCAAAATTTGTAAAATCCAAAGAATCTACAAATTCTTCAACAAAAAAACAGATATGATCATTAGATATCATATCTTTAATTGATTGAGGAATCAACCAATTTTGACCCTTATAAGAATTCATATATACCATTTTTAACCTCTTTTGTCGATATTCATCGACGATATTTAGTTATATTATCGACGAGAAGTAAGTATTTATATTTTACTAATTATGGGACAGCCTGTAAAGCTTTGAGAATTTTTAATTCTCAATAGTGCTCAGAAATCCATAAAAGATTTCTGACATGTGTGGTTTGTGACAGGCACTTGTTTTTAGGACTTCAAAATCGTAAGATTTTGACAGTGCTCAAGATTTTACAATCTTGACATGCTCAGAAATTAAAACAAGTAAACATCCACATCTTAAAAGATGTGGTTTAATTTCTGACATAAAATAAATTTATGCCCTCGCCGGGATTTGAACCCGGGTTTCAGCCTTGAGAAGGCCGGATCCTTGGCCACTAGATGACAAGGGCACAATAACTTAATAAAAAACATCTTTAAAAAGATAATCATTTCCATCAATATGAATCGCTTTAAACGTTCCTTGAAATAAG
>CAYXNP010000038.1:0-1820 GCA_964466575.1 Candidatus Woesearchaeota archaeon
GACGAGCGCCAGCGCGTGGCAGAAGCAGTTGAGCAGGCCCTCAATGTGAGCAAGGGCAGGGTAATATTGCTCGACCAGAAGGAAGCTGTAAAAAAGGAAAAAGGGGAAACCTCCTCGAAAAAACTCGCGGCAAAAAAGGAAAAACTGAAAGATCATATCAAAGAAAAAAAATGGAATGTGCAACTTTGTCCTGAAACCATGGGGAAAATAAATGTGTTCGGATCTTGGGAAGAAATCAAAGAGTTGGTTAAAGAAACAAAATGTGGATTTTGCATGGATTTTGCACACATGAAAGCGCGAAACTTTGGGAAGATTGATTTTGAAGATTATGTGAAAGAATTAAAAGCGTTTGAGCATGTACATTGTCATTATTCTGGAATTGAATGGAACAATGGTGGAGAAAAAAAGCATTTAGAAATTGATATTAAAGAAGCTGCGAAATTATTTTCTTTATTGAAAGATAGAACTTCGTCATTTTTTTCATTGAATTCTATAATTTTTTTATATCCTTTGTCTGTAAATATCATAGAATCTTCGGTTAGACATCCTCTTTTTCCAGCGACTAAAACGACATGGCTTCTTGCGATGTCCATGAATATTTTATTTGAAAGCGAAGTGTACTGACCCATTTTTACATAACCTTTTCCAATAAATATAAGGCCTTTGTCACCAAGCTTTTTTTTGTCAGATTCGTTTCTTCCGATTATTATATCGTATGGCATTTTTACCTCATTTATATCTTATCGATGAACCGTTAAATATATATATATATCGTCTGAAAAGGTAATCTCTAATTTGAGATTTAAAAGAAATATTTGAAAGGAGGTGTGAAATGGTGAATAGAAATTCAAATAAATTGGATTGGAAAACTGGCGCGATAATTGTTTTGGCTGTTGCCGTTGCTGTTCTGTTTTATATGCAGCTTACTGGAAATCAAATTGGATTGTCGCCGGGACAATACGAAGAGTTTAAAGAAGTTAATATTAAAACTTCTGGAGATCACGCGAGACTTGGAATTATTACTGACGCAAGTAAATCTTCAATATTAAAATTGCTTACAAATCAAGTTGGAAATAATGGTTGGTTGATTTCAAGAGAACCTACTAATAATGATTTGAGATTTTACAGCTACGGAATTCCTGGAGAAGCTTTGAGAGTTGATTATGATACTGGAGATTTGAATGTTGGAGGATTGAATGTTGAAAGATTGGGTGTTGGAAATATAACTGTAGAAGGAGGGAGTGGATTTTATGTTTCTCCAAAGATAAGGATAGCGTGGTTACCTGGTAGTTCTATAGGCATGGACTTTAATAAATTTTATGTGAAATCTAATAATTATCAGGGAAATATATCTGCTGATTTGTGGTCTTCTTCATTGAAGTTGAGTAGAATAAATAATAGTGGTGCAATAATTGAAACTCACTATGAAATAGATAGGATTAGAACACATTCTCCTAATGGACTTAATTGGACATGTGGTCCAGATAATAGTGGAAATTGGAATTGTAATAGTCCGTAGATTTTTTCTTTTTTTTATTTTTTCTTATAAATTTCGTCGTGATGATCGAAGTCGTCGAATTTTATTTCGTTTTTTTGTTTATCAAATTGGAAAACCAGGACAAAATGACTAATATGAACTCTTTTTGAATCTTTAAAATTGAATTTTAGATTTTTGTAATGTTCAATATCATACGAATTAATCACTTCATTAATTTTCTTTACTAATTGTTCATAAAGAGATTTGTCTTTTTTTGATAACTTTAACATAAATTAAAAGATATCCCCATCTTTTAAGATGGGGCGTTGCTCCCCGCAAATTA
>CAYXNP010000039.1:0-1766 GCA_964466575.1 Candidatus Woesearchaeota archaeon
AGCTTTAATCCTCAAAAAAGGATTTCACTCAAAAAATCATGATGCAACTTTAAGCATATTAATAAAAGAGTATTATAAAAAAGAGCTTTCAGAAGAGGATATTGAACTCCTCAATGTTATGTATCTTGATAATGAGGATATTTTGTTTTATGTAAATTCAAAGGGAGAAAGAGAAAAAGCATCTTATTCAACCCAAATTGTTTTTGATGAAGAAAAAGTTAAGGATTTAAGGCAGAAAACAATTTCTTTCATAAGAAAATCAATCAGCATAATTAAGAGTTCTTAGTTTTAGAACGAGCCATTGAAAGAAACCCTCGTGGATTTTAATCCATAGATTGAATTTCAATTATCAAAAGGCGAGTCAGTTTTCCGAAGATTATTTATTTCTGAAATGATTATGAAAAGTGAGCTTGTTTCAGCTCACTGAACTAACAAACGTAGTTGGAACTTTCTCAAACTAAATAAATATTTGCTTTCACAAAAAAGTGAAAGCTAAGGAGAAAAAATGGAAATGAAATTAATAAAATCAAGCCACGCTGTAGGGGAAAGCAATTTTCACATACAGCTTACACCTGCTTATAGGCAGGATATTTTTCAGGACGAGCAAGTTGCAGAATTAACTTTTGCTTATATCCTTGAAAAGTTGCAAGAATTAAAAGTTGTAATTGTTGGGTATGGATTTGGTCCAAACCATCTGCATTTGTTTGTTGCAAATGTAAGATTTGTTAGTGAGGTAGAACTTGTAAGACAAATAAAGGGTTTTAGTTCTTTCATGATGCGAAAGAATTTTAGCCATCTTTTTAAAACAAAACTTTATGGAAAAAAGTTTTGGAGTGAAGGACACTTTTACAGAAGTGTCGGAGCAGTTAATGCAGAAACAATGAAACATTATGTAGAAGAAAGCCAAGATAAACATTGGGAGAAAACTTTTGTTAAAAAAGAAAAAGTGGTTGTTCTTCAAAAAAGACTTGGAGATTTTTAATCAAACGCTGTGGGCTTTAGCCCATCAGTAGTTTACAAAGCTATTTAAGATACAATTTATTTTATGTAAATATGGTAAGCTTAATTGAAAAAAAGTTGCGAAATCGTATCTCAAAAGAAAGAAGTTTAGAAATGGCAAAATATGGAAGAACAAAAATTTATGATGAAATAGCAACATTCTTGCAGGGAGATAAGCAAACAGCATTTTCTTTGATTAATCATACTTTAGCAATTATTGATGATCTCATAGATTCAAACATAAATACCAAACAATTGGATCGAGCAAAAGAAATATTAAATAAATCCTTCAATAATGAAAAGATTTTTATAGAACAAGAATGGGAAGAAGACATATTTAGATTAGGACAAACATTATTAAAACTTCAAAAAAAAGGGTTTGTTTATGCAAGAGATATTTTTCACGAAGTCATTAATTACTGGAATATTGAGAATAGAAATCTGAATAGAAATGGGAAAATTCTCAATTCATCTGATTTAGACAAATTAAACTTAGAAATTGGAAAATCTGTTGGAGTCCAATTTCTTTGTCTTTTATGCCCAGAATTAGACAAAAAAGTCATATATTCAATTGCATCTATTTATGGATTTTCTATTAAACTATCTGACAATCTCTCAGATTTAAAAGAAGATTTGGAAAAAGGTTATATAAATATTTCCGAAGAAAATATAAGAAAATATAAGATTAAATTAAATAATTTATTAGAAAAAGATTTGCGACTTTATATAACTAAAGAATTCGAGAGAATTAAAAAATATTACCAAAA
>CAYXNP010000040.1:0-1595 GCA_964466575.1 Candidatus Woesearchaeota archaeon
AGTAAGTATAAAGCATAGACGATAACATAACATTTATATAGTTAATATATATTAGATATATATGAAGAGAATTGTAATAAAACATACTTCCGAAATAAAACTAGAAAATATTAAGGGATTTATTGAAAAAGAAGTCACTTCTTTTGGAACTGGAGCAAAGGTAGATTGCCCAAAAGAATTTTTAGGTAAAAAGGTAATTTTAGTAATTCTTGAAGATGAAGGAAATTGATATTTTTGAAGAGTTAGCAAGGAAAGATAAAGAAATAGAATATCATAAAAACAGAGGCGATACTCTAGAAAAACAATTGTTTGCCGTAATTGATGAACTAAAGAAAACTCAAGCATTGCTCAGGCAATTCCTGAATGAAAATACTCCTTCTTCAAAATTACCTTTCAAGAATAAATTACCTGAGGAAAAAAAGGAACAAAAACCTAGAGGAAAACCTTTAGGTTCCAATGGTGCGACAAAAGAGGAACCAAAAAATATTGATAGGAAAATTAATGCAAAACTTGGAAAGTCATGTTTGAGGTGTGGCAAGATTATCTATAGAAAAAATATCGAGACCAGGATTAGATATGTTTATGATGCTAAAATTATCCCTGAAATTATTGAGGTCGAAGAAGAGTTTTATCCTTGCGATTGCGGGGAGTTTTGCATAGGAAAACATCCAGACATTCCTCAAAGAGGAATGATTGGATGCAATCTTCAGACATTATTTACAGAGATAAAATTCAATTTTTCAGCTTCCTATGCAAATATCTCGACTTTCTTTAATAACGTAACTGGGGGAAAAATAAATTTTAGTCCATTAGCAATTAACAATTGCGTTGTTAGAATTGCGGAAAAACTTGAACCTTCGTATGATGAAATGGAAAACAAAATAAAAAATGAGAATTTTGCATATAGCGATGAGACTTCTTGGCCAGTAAATGGAGAGCTTTGGTATTTGTGGTTATTTGTAACAAATAATTTTGTATTCATAACAATACAAAATTCAAGAGCGAAAAGAGTTTTGATAGACATTTTTGGAGAAAAATATCATGGTGGAATAATTAGTGATTGTTATAGAGTTTACGATGATTTTGCCGATTGGTTTCAGAAATGCTGGGCACATCTTGTCAGAAAAGCAAAATTTGATTCTGAGAAATATCCAAGAAAGAATGTTGTAAAACTCTATGAACAACTTTCAAATTTATATGATGAGATGAAAGATTTTCTAAAAGAAAATCCTTCTAAAGATCTAAGGATAAAAAAGAAAATAGAATTTGAAAACAAACTGAATGAGATAATAAATTATAGAAGTTGGTGTAAAGAAGCTAAAAGTATAATTAAAAATAGAATAATGATGTATAAAAATCAATGGCTTACGGCAATAGAAGTTGAGGGAATAAGTTTAGATAATAATATTTGCGAGAGAAAAATAAGAGGATCTATTGGTTGGAGGAAAATGCTTGGAGGACATAAAACACGAGAGGGAACAAAGCAATATGCGATTATTCAGACGCATAGAATGACTTGGAAGCATCAAGAGAAGAATTCATATAATGAATTATTGAATGTGATTAGAATTTAATCGAGAGAGCTTTATATTTAC